>JADGNV010000005.1 GCA_017883285.1 Candidatus Aminicenantota bacterium
AAGCCGTGTCCGGCGGAGGCTACTTGCGGTTCCGCAAGGCCTGGGACGACATGCACGTCTATCAGGGGCAGATGCTGAGCTTCTTCAAATCTCTCGACGCAGCGGACAAGGACAGCCCGCATTGGTATAACCCGAGCGAGAACGTCTCGACGACGCGCAAGCCGGTCGCCTTCGAGCGGGTGCCGCAATTCGTGGAAAAGCCGATGTCGTTCGTCGAGCGCGCCGGCCCGGCCCTGAAGTTTCTGGTCATCAATATCTTCGTGGCCAGCGCCGTCTTCTTGCTGGCCTTTGTCGGGTTTGTCCGGTATGACGTCCGCTGAGGAGGCTCGGAAACATCATGTTTAAAGCCATCGTCAGGAAGGAGATCCTGGGGAACATCCTGTCCTTCCGCTTCGTTGTGACGCTCGCGCTCCTTCTCGTCGTCGTGCCCGTCACGACCTTCGTCCTGACCAGCGACTACCTGAAGAAGGTGAGCGACGTCTCCCAGCGCCGGGCCGAAACCGAGACCTACCTCCGGAGCTACGGGCATTTCAACCGCATCTCGAACATCCTGCGGGCCGATATGCCGCCCCTCCCCTCCGAGACCCTCGTCCGCGGGCTGTCGGCCGACGTCAATCTGTCGGAATTCGACAACGATCCCCTGCCGGTCATGTTCCCCCTGGTCGATCTCGTCTTCGTCGTCACCATCCTCATGAGCCTCGTCGCCCTGATCTTCGCCTATGATTCCGTGAGCGGCGAGAAGGAGGACGGGACGCTGAAGCTGATGCTGGCTAACGGCCTCCCGCGGCCGCAGGTGATCCTGGCCAAGATCGCCGGCGGCGGCCTGACGCTCCTTGTCCCCTATGTCATGTCGCTCGTCGTCGGGCTGCTCGTCATCCTCGTCCACCCAGGCGTCGGCTGGAGGTCGGCCGATTGGGGCGCACTGGGGTTGATCACCGTCGGGACCGTCCTTTATGTCATGCTCTTTTACGCTCTGGGCGTCTTCATATCGGCGCGTCATCAGGCCAGCTCGGCCTCGATCATGACCTCGCTCCTCGTCTGGGTCCTTCTCGTCCTGGTCGTGCCGAGCCTGAGCCCTTATATCGCGTCGTTCCTCTCGCCGACGCCGTCGCGGATCCAGGTCGAGCGGGAGGCCAGCCGGCTCGGGGATACCGAAAGGGACGATCTCGGGAGAAAGCTCGAGGCCGAGGGTTTGCGCGCAATCCTAGCCAGGTACCCGATCCTTTCGGAGAAAATGTCCGAAAGCGACCAGAAGCGGCTCGCGGAACGGGACCCGGCCGCCCGGGAGGCGTTCGAGGCGCGTCGAAAGGCGGTCCAGAGCGCCTGGGACGAGGCCAACCGGATCCAGGGGGAGAAGATCACCGCCGTCCGGAAGGCCGCCGCGCAGAAAGAACGGGCCCAGATGTCGCTCTCCCGGACGATCTCCATGGTCTCGCCGCTGGCCGTTTTCGCCTATGTGGCGACCGATCTCACATCGACGGGGATAAAGAACACGGCCTATTTCGAGCGGCTGAGCGAGGTCTGGGACAAGGACTTCTGGGAATATGCGCGAAAGAAGATCGCGGAGCTCCAGGCCAAGGACCCGGCCACGGACTGGTGGAACACGGCCGTCGATATGAGCGACCGGCCCCGCTTCGAGTACCGCGAAGAGCGGCTGGGAGCCCGGGTGCAGGCGGCCCTGCCGGGGTTCGTCCTGCTCCTCGGTTACGGCCTCGTCTTCTTCGTCCTGGCCTACGTCTCGTTCCTCAGGTACGACGTCCGCTAATTCGGGGACACAATACCATTTTCCGAATTCTTTTCAGGAGGGAATTCGGGGACACGATCCCTTTTCCCGAGAAAAGGGTCATGTCCCCAATTCCCTGTCAGCCAAAGATTGGCAAGTTGAGGGCTTAATGAAATTGGGGAATAGGTATTGTGTCCCCGATTTAACGGGCGAAGGCGTCGAGGTCGAGGTCCGTCGTGAGGTTGGGCGAACGGGCGAATCTCTTGAGGGCGATGGCGCCGACCATGGCGGCGTTGTCCGTGCAGAGCTTTGGCGCGGGGACGTAGGCGTCGAGGCCGGCCCGCCGGGCGAATTCCTGGAAGCGCGTCCGCAGGCGCGTGTTCCGGGCGACCCCGCCGCATAGGACAAGCGATTTCGGTTGGACCTGGTCCGCCGCCGCCTGCATGTGGTCGACGAGTGTCCGGGCGACAATCTCCTCGAAGCTGGCCAGGAAATCGGCCAATCGCGGGTTTTCGGCCATGATGCCGTTCTCCCGGATCAGCTTGAGGGCCCCGGTCTTGAGCCCGCTGAAGCTGAAGTCGAGGCTGCGGTCTTTGGTCCGCGGCACCGCGAAGGGGAACGCCTTGGCGTCTCCGTCCTTACCGAGCTTCTCGATGACCGGTCCTCCAGGATAGCCGAGGCCGAGGAATTTCGCGATCTTGTCCAGAGCTTCCCCTGCCGCGTCATCGCGAGTTTTGCCCAGGAGCTTGTACGAGAGCGGCTCTTCCATCAGGTAGAGGGCCGTGTGTCCGCCGGAGACGAGCAGCCCCAGCACGGGATAGGCGATGGCCGGGCTCTCGAGAAAGCAGGCTTCGAGGTGGGCGTGGAGATGGTCGATGCCGATGAGCGGCTTCTTGTGGAAATAGGCCAGCCCCTTGGCAAAGGACAGGCCGACGAGGAGCGACCCGATGAGCCCGGGGCC
>JADGNV010000006.1 GCA_017883285.1 Candidatus Aminicenantota bacterium
CGTCCACAACAACGGGTCCTACGTCCTCCCGCCCGGCGCGGCCACCTTGGCCAAGATCCTCAAGGACAAGGGCCTGAAAACGGCCGCCTTCGTCGCCTCGTTTTCGGTGGATTCCCGGTTCGGCCTCGACAAAGGGTTCGACGTCTACGACGACAATTTCCAGGAAGGCATGCCCTTCAAAGCGGTGAACGCCGAGCGGAAGGCCGAACAGGTCTACAACGTCTTCGTTCCCTGGTTCGACAAGCTCAAGGACGAGCAGTTCTTCTGCTGGATCCATCTCTTCGATCCGCACCTCCCCTACAGCCCGCCGTCCCCCTACCGCGAACAGTTCGCCGACCGGCTGTACGACGGCGAGGTGGCCTACATGGACTACATCGTCGGCCAGGTCATGCGGAAACTCATGGACAAGAATCTCCTCGGCAAAACGCTCATCGTCGTGGCCGGCGACCACGGCGAGTCGTTCGGGGAGAAGGGCGAATCCGGCCACGGCGTCTTCCTCTACGACAACGTCCTGCGCGTGCCGCTGATGCTCTACGCCGAAAACCACCTTCCGCCCGGAAAGGTCGTGGCGCCGCGGGTCCGGCTGATCGACGTGATGCCGACCGTCCTCGACCTGATGAACCTCCCGAAGCCGGACGCCGTTCAGGGCCGGAGCCTCCTGCCGTACATCCAGCGGAAGGAGAAGGCCGACCTCGACGCCTACATCGAAACGTCCTATCCGAAGGAGAACTTCGGCTGGGCGCCGCTCGTGGGCCTCATCTCCGGCGCCTGGAAATACATCCGCGCCCCGAAGGAGGAGCTCTACGACTTGAAGGCCGACCCGGGCGAGGACCGGAACGCCTTCGCCTCCGCCGGCCGGACCGCGGCCGATCTGAAGAAGCGGCTCGACGAGCTCATCCGGACGGCCGTCGTGCCCGGCGTATCGGCCAGGCAGGCCCTGACCGCGGAGGAAGCCGCCCGCCTCCGGTCGCTCGGCTACGTGGATTACTCCGACCCGACCGCCCGCGGCGCGGCGGCCGACCCCAAGGACAAGGTCGGAGAGCTGAAGATGATTCAGGACGCCGAACTGTTCGAGTTCGAGGGCAACTTCCAGGCGGCCGCCGACCTCCAAGAGAAGATGCTCGCCCTCCGTCCCGGCGCCGCTTCGAGCTACATCGGCCTAGCCCTCGCCCGGGCCCGTCTAAAGGACTTCGACGCGGCCGTCGCCGTGCTGAAACGGGGGATCGAAAAGATCCCGAACTCGGAGCTCCTCGTGACCCGCCTGGGCTACACCTACCTCGTGATGGGGCGCCTTCCGGACGCCATGGCGGAGATGGAAAAGGTCCTCGAGCTCAATCCCCGGTCCGTCGACGGCCTCACGGCCATGTCGGTCCTCCTCGACGGCACGGGCCGCAAGGACGAGGCCCGGGCCTATTTCGAAAAGGCGCTGGCCGTCGAGCCCGAGAACAAGTTCCTCCGGACGAGCTACGGACAGAACCTGGCCTCCGCCGGCCGGGTGGCCGAAGCGATCGACGTCTTCACCAAGCTGACCCAGGACTTCCCGCTCGACGCCCAGGCCTGGCAGCTTCTCGGCGTCACTTACGCCATGGTCCGGGACTTCGACAAGGCGATCGACAACCTCAAGCAGGTCCTCTACATCAAGCCCGTACCGCAGACGTACTACTACCTGGCCATGGCCTATAAGAAAAAAGGCGACCTCGCCGAGGCCGTCCGCTACCTCGAACGCTACCTCGACGATCCGAAGGACGAGCCGCCGCAGCGCGTGCAGAACGCGCGGGCGGGGCTTGCGGCCATGAGGAAGGCGATCGGCCGATAGGGAAAACAGGTCGCGGTGCCGTGTTTAGCACGGCCCCGCATTTATTTTGCTGTCATCCCGAGGCTTTGCCGAGGGATCTCCTTATATTTCCTCGTGAATCCCTCGACAAACTTCTCTCGATGCTCATAAATCCGCCTCACGAGGTCCGACGTTATTCCAGTATAGAGGACGGTGTTCCAGCGGTTTGAGAGGATATAAACGAAATAGAATTTTTCCATTGCCGAAAACATAGCCGGATAAATAAAGGCATGTCGTGCGCCGCTATTTAGGACGGCTGAAGAGATCTTGAATTCTCAAAGAGGAGATCCCTCGCAAAGCCTCGGGATGACATTGGACGTTTTCCCTCGCTTCGCATGGGATGACATTATTAGAAATGCGACTCCGGGCTTATCCCGGAGTCGCGACCGCATGCAAAAAAAAAGGCCCGACCCCCCTGCGGGGGCCGGGCCTTTCCGTATCTCTCTGCGATACCTGTTTCTACGCTACGTAAAAAATCCTACCGGATCCCTTCCTTAGAAGGAAACCCGGGCGCCCATGCGCCAGGACCAGGAGCCGTTCTTGCCGGTCCACCACTTGTAGACCAGGTTCAACGGGTTGGTCGTGACGTTGTTGGCGACGAGCGTGTGCCAGTCGACGTAGTTGGTCTTCTGGGCGAGGAGCTGATCGTCCGTCATCCGGAGCATGTCTTGGTTGTACTGCATGGAGTAGGAGGTCACGGTGGATGTGTTGGTGAAGTTGGAGATGGTGGCGTTGAGGTTGATCGTGTACTTCTTCGCGATCCGGAGATTGTACTCGAGGTAGAGGTCGGCGGTGAACAGGAAGGGCAGACGTTCGTTCAAGTTGTTGTAGCCGTCCGGGTAGATCTGCATGTCGTTGAAGCTCAGGACCGTGGTCAGCGGGAGGCCGCTGCGTCCGTAGGCGACCGTCCCGACGGTCAGGCCGAACGGGAAGGCGTAGGAGCCGTAGAGCTTGAAGTAGTGGGTCCGGTCGGACGGGAGGATGTTGTCCAACGGACGGCCGTGGATGTCGTACCGTTCGAAGTACATGTCCCAATACCGTTCGACGTTCGGTGAATTGCGACCGGCTTCGTCCGAGGACGACAGCCCGCCGTAGTTCCCCTTCATCTGGCTCCAGGTGTAGTTAATCCCGCCCTGCCAGTTGTCGGCGAACCGTTTTTCGAGGGCCAGGTTCAAGCCGAGGTAGTCTCTCTTCGCCTTGGGGGCCGGCCAGAACTTGTCGTCGAAACGGCCGCCCTGGGAGGTGGGAAGCGTCCAGCCTTCGCCGGGGTTGGCGATGTAGTACTGTTCGCTGTAGTTGCCCTGAGCGTCCTGGACCATGACGCCTACGTCTTCGATCGTCCGGATGAGATGCTTGAAAACGAACCGGGCGCTGAAGGACAGCTCTTCGCTGATCTTCTTTTCGGCGCCGAACGAATACTCATCCTGCGACACAGGCTTCAGGTTGGTGTCCGTGGTGTCCCACGAAACCGTCCGCCAGTTGCGGGAGAACATGTACGTGCCGCCCGCGGCCTGGTCGGCCTTGTTGCTGATGTCGCCGCTGGCCGCGATCTTGGTGAAGTCGTAGTTGTCGAACGTGTAGTAGCTCGTCCACCACTTGAATCCGCCGTACGAGCCTTCGGCCATGTACAGCTTCATGACGTCGTAGTACCGGCCGTAGCTGGCGAAGACCTTCAGGCTGGAGTCGCCGAACACGTCATAGACGGCGCCCAACCGGGGCGCAAGCTTCTTGTCGAAGCCGAACTGGATGGGTTTGTAGTTCTTGTACAGGGGGTCGTTCGTGGCGAGGGAGGGGATGTATTCGCTTTCCGTCCGGACGCCCAAGTTCAGGGTCAGCTTCTGGCCGATCGTCCAGGAATCCTGGAGGTAGATCGCCCAGTTGTTGCTGGCGACGTTGAAGTTCGAGCCATAAGGTGACTGGAAGTCGTTCCGGATCTGGTAGTTGCCGTACTTGCCCATGACGACGGTGCCGTCGACGTTGATGAACGGCGTGCCCCACACCAGCGTGACCAGGGGGGCCACCGGGCCGGAATTGACGTCTTCATGCAGGCGGATGTACTGAATGCCGGCCTTCCAGGCGTGCTCGCCGGCCAGGGTGAGGTAGTAGGTCAGGTCGAGGTTGCCGCTCATCCGGCTGTTGATGTACCTCGAGGTGACCGTCGTCCCGGCGCCGTTATTCCAGCCACTGGCGTGCCTGAGGGAGTCGGAGATCTCCGGATACGTCGTCGTCGACAGATTCGAGCCGCTGAAGACATACTGCGTGCCGGGGACGAACAGCTGCTGGTTGTTCTGGTTGTTGTAGAAGTAGCCGCCGCGCAGGCTCACCAGGAAGTTGTTGCTGACGGTGTAGTCGATGTTGGCGGCGCCGGACCAGTTGGGATAGTCAAATCCCGGCTGTTGGCCGGCCGTCAGAAGCGCCGCGCCCGTCGAGGGGTTGATGGGGTTCCAATCGGGACGATAGGAGTAGTACTTGGTCGAGGTCCCGGTATAGCCGGGGATGCTGCCCCGGTAATCGTAAAAGTTGCTGACCGCGCTGACCGAAATCCGCATGCCGGCGATCGGCGCCGCGGTCAACTTGCCCTGCCAGTACCAGTAGTAGAGCTTCTGATAAAAGTTGTAGGTCGTACGGCCCTGCTGCGGGTCATAGGCGAGCTGGCCCGGGAGCTTGGCTTTCGTAAGATCGATGGGGTCGCTCGAGAACCACCGGTCGGCATAAGTGCGCGCAAAGGTGGGGTTGAACGAGCCGAAGAACCACAGCTTGTCCTTGATGATGTAGCCGCTCAGGTTGAAGACGCCTTCCCATCTCTGGTAGTCGTCCCGGTTCTTGCCGCCGTTGAAATACATGTCGTCGGTGTTGACGTATTCGTACTGCCCGACGGTGATGGGGTTGACATAATAGGGGTACAGGCGCAGAGTGTCGCGGCCCTTCCCCTGCATCCAGAGCTGCTGGTTGTTGAAGTAGCCGAAGGCGTCGGCGTGGAACTCGTTGCCGCCGGAGCGGCTGATGACGTTGATCACACCGCCCATGGAGCCGCCGAACTCGGCGCTGTAGCCGGAAGCCGAAACCTTGACCTCTTCCAGCTGTTCCATGACGATGCTCTGGGACTGGAGCCCGATCCGGAGGCCGTTGATGTTCGTGCCGTCAACGTAGAACTGGTTCTCCGTCCCGGAAGCGCCGTCGACCGACAGGCCGCCCTGAGTGTTGTTTTCATACTGGACGCCGGGCACCGTGGCCAGCAATCCGGTGAAGTCGCGGTTGCGGGGCAACTGCATGAACACTTCCTTGTTCATCGTGCTGCCCTTGGTCGTGCTCTTGACGTCGATCAGGGGGCTCTGGCCGACGACCGTGACCTCTTCATTCAGGGCGCTCTGTTCGAGCGTGATGTTCAGGGTCAGGGTCTGTTCCGTCTGGAGGATGATTTCCCGGCGGGTGGTCGTCTTGAAGCCGGGGAGCGTGAACCGGATCGAATACGTTCCCGCGGGGAGCGAGAACAGCCGGTAGACGCCCTGCTCATCCGAAACCGCCGTCGCCGTGCCCACCAGCTTAGGACTGTCCGCCACGACCGAAACGCCGGGCAGGGGGCCGCCGTCCTTGTCCGCGGCCTTCCCGGTGATCTTACCGGTCGGGACCTGGGCAAAAACGCTGGTGACGAGCAGCGCGATGGCAAGCATTGCAAAAATGCTCTTCACTAATCTTCTCATGTTCTTGCGTATTTCTCCTTTTTCCTCAAATCTACCTCGGGAGGTCGATTCAGGATGATTTGCCGTCGCGTCCGGCCTTTCCGCCGTACGCTGCGACTTGTGAACCCGGGAGTGGAGACGCGTCTCCGCTCCCAACTCGCGGACCGAAAGTCGTCCAAGAAGTGATTCTCACCTCCTCACTTGGGCATAGAATAAATAATTGCGAACCCTTAATTGAATAATAAACGCACAAGTTTCTCATAACTTCAACCTATCTATAAGCAAAAAACATGCCATCTCAAAAATCAGTATAACTTGTTCATTATATTTATATTATAGTGAAATATCAGGCCCCCGATATTCAATAATTTGGATTTTATTCAATAAATTGAATAAAGGGCGTTTCCTTGACATTATTTCAGCGGGCTCTTATATTTAATGTCCGGTAATAAAGGAGCCTCGAGATGGAAATCGAAATGAAAATCAAAGGCCTGGTGATGGACCCCATCTCGAAGATGCCCATCGTCCTCCTCGAAGACCGCCGCGGCGAGAAAGTCCTCCCCATCTGGATCGGCGTCTTCGAAGCCAACGCCATCGCCCTGACGATCGAGAACATCCCCACGCCCCGGCCGATGACCCACGACCTCCTCAAGAATATCCTCGCCCACCTGAACATCGTGGTCGACCGGATCGTCATCAACGATGTCCGCAACAACACCTTCTTCGCCTCGATCCACTGCCGCCACGCGGGCGGCGAGATGGTGGTCGATTCCCGCCCGTCCGACGCGATCGCCCTCGCCCTCCGGGTGAACTCCCCGATCTACGTGGAGCACGAGGTCGTCGAGAAGGCCCACGGCCTCAAGCTCGACGACAACTCCGAAGCGGGCGAGAGCCTGCGCAAGTGGCTCGAAACCCTCCAGCCGGAGGATTTCGGAAAATACAAAATGTGACAATGTGGGGCGTCCCGCCCCGCATTGTCATCCCGAGTTTTACGAGGGATCTCCTCTTCTTCGGAGGAGATCCCTCACTACATTCGGGATGACAGGTTATTCTATGTCCTGATCGTCAGCAGCAAATACGCTCCGCCCAGGCCGAAGATCAGGTGCGGACCCCAGGCCGCCAGAAAAACGCTCAGGAACCCGACGTTCCCCAGGCTCTTGAAGATCCCGATCGAGACCCAATAGATCATGGCGATCGCGATCCCGATCCCGATCCCGACCAGCGTCCCCCGCTTCCCCATGGAAAAGGCGAACGGCAGGCCGAGAAAGGTCATGATCAGCGCCGTGAACGGGAAGGCCGCCTTCGCCGCGAGGCTCACCCGGTCGCGCAGTGTCTCGTAGCCCAGGGCCTGGACGTCTCCGATGTAGCGCCGCAACTCGGAGGCGTTCATCTGGTCCGGCGCCTTCCATTCGCGGAGAAAGAGGGACTTCTCTTCGTCCAGGGGGACGTCGAGCGTCTTGCGATAGATGTACTGGCCGTTCGGACCGAGCTCCCGGATCCAGCCGTCCTCGAAGTGGAAGCCGGCCGTGTCGAGCGTCGCCCGCTCGGCGTAGCCGCGCCGAGTGAGCGACCACGACGCGAGGTCGAGGTCGTAGATCGCAAGCATGTTGAACCGGGAGGTCTTGGGATCGAAATAGCTGTAGTGATAGAACCGGTCCGCGGTCTTGTTGGCCACCCAGCGCCGGTTTTCGAAGCTGTAGCTCTGGGGCGAGAGGTCGATGATCCGGTTCCAGGTCTCCTCGGCGAGCTTGTTCGCCCGGGGATAGACCTTTTCCTGCATGGCGAACGACAGGCCGCCGACCAGGACCGACAGGGCGACGATCGGCAGGAGGGCCCGGTAGATGCTGATACCGTTGGCCTTCATGGCCGTGATCTCGTTGGTTTTGGTCAGCAGGCCGATCGTCAGCAGGGCGGCCATCAGGGCCGTCACGGGGAGCCCGAAATGGACGAACTCGGGCACCCGGTAGGCGATGTACAGAAGGAGCATGGGGAACGGCTTCCCGCGCTCGTTGAAAGTCCCTATCTTGTCGAAGAAGGTGACGATGACCGAGATGGCCACGAGGCTCAGAATGGCGAGGACGGCGATGAAGAGATATTTGCGGATGATGTAGCGGTCGAGGATGTTCGGGAAGCGGAGCGACGGGCGGAACCGGCGCCGGCGCGCGGCCGGACGGGCGTCCGCGTCCGCAGCCGCGTGAGGCCGGCGGCGGAAGAGGCGAAGGAGGGGCGACTCCTTCGCCGAGCCGATGAACAGCACGACGCTCGCCGCCCCGAGGACGATGTTCGGCCCCCAGATACCCAGAAACGGCGGGAGGACGCCGTTCATGGCCAGCTGCTCGCCGGCCGTGATCCCGACGTAATACGCCAGGATGATGATGAGGCTGAGCGTGAAGCCGCTCGTCCGCCCGCCCTTCCGGGTCGAGCTGCCAAGCGGCAGGCCGAGGAAGACGAAGATCCAGCAGACAAACGGCAGGGCGAAGCGCTTGTGGATCTCGACGCCGTAGGACCGGCGGTCGTGTTCGGCCTGGAGCAGGGCGAAGTCGTTCTTGGCCCGGTCCAGGCTGTCGCCCGGGGCGCGGCGGCCGTCGAGGGCGGCCTTCTCCGCGGCGAGCGCCGCCCTCCGGGTCCGGACTTCGGCCGCGCCTTCGAAGAGCTCGGCGATGTTCTTCTCCCGGGCGCGCTTTTCGGCCGTGGCGGACGGGAACAGGCTCTGGATGTCGATCTCCTCCTCGGAGTGGGCGATCGACAGCCTCTGGTACGACGTGTCCGGCTCGGTGAGGGTGACGACGTGCTGGACTGCGTCCCAGAGCTCGAGAACGGCCTTCTTGGCGTCGGGATAGACGTGCAGCTGGGCCCGCTTGGCCAGCAGGATGCGCGGCTTCTCGGGCTCGGCGTTGAAGGCGATGAAGACGTTCTGCCAGGTCCGGTCCTTGGCGATGTTCTGGATGTAGAGCACCATGTTGGTGATCGATTCGTTGAACTCGCGCGGGTTGAACTGGAGCTCGGCCCGGTTCAGGACGACCTCGGTGAAGGTCTGGGTCCACTTGAAGTTGAAGTGGGGGGTCAGGACCATGGTCAGGAGCGAGGCCGCGAGCCAGCCGCCGAGGGCGAAGGTGAAGAGCGGCCGGAGGACGCGGCGCGGGCTGATCCCGAGCGTCCGGAGGGCCATGACCTCGGAGTCCGAGGACATCCGGCTCAGGCCGGCCAGGATCCCCATCAGGACGCCCATCGGGATGGTGAAGGCCAGGATGGCCGGGATGAGGTAGGCCAGGAGCTTGAGCGTATCGGCCAGGGTCACGCCCCGGGCGATGAACAGGTCCGGGAACTGGAGGAGCTGGTTCATCAGGAGGACGAAGCTGTAGATCAGGAGGCCCAGGACGAACGGCGGAGCGACCTCCTTGAGGAGGTAGCGGTCGATGATTTTGAACATTCGGGCCCATTGTAGCCGTTTTTTAGGAAAATTGGGAGGATATGGCGCGGGCGGGGCGGCATCCCCAAGGCCCGCATAGCGGAGAGGGGGTGCCGTTCTATGCCCAGCGGGTATAGAACGGTAGCGGAACCGACGGGACTGGTTCCCCAGCGGGCCGGGGGATGCCGCTCCGCCCTAGGCGGCTAAAAAAAAGGGGACGGTCCGAAGACCGTCCCCTGCAAAATCCAAACGCGTTCGAGAAGCCTTAGTACATGTCTCCGCCGCCGCCGGGAGGCATGGGATACTTGGATCCCTTCTCATCTTCCTGAATGTCCGTGATCAGGCCTTCCGTGGTCAGGAGCAGGCCGGCGATCGAGGCGGCATTCTGGAGGGCGATGCGGACGACCTTGGTGGGATCGAGGATCCCGGCCTTGATCATGTCCTCATACTTTTCGGTCAGGGCGTTGTAGCCCATGTCCTGCTTCATTTCCTTGACCTTTTCGACGACGATCGAGCCCTCGAGGCCGGCGTTGTTGGCGATCGTCCGGAGCGGCTCTTCGATGGCCCGCCTGACGATGTCCACGCCGTGCTTGATCTCGCCCTCGACCTTCAGGGCGTCAAGGACCTTCTGGGCGCGGAGCAGGGCCACGCCGCCGCCGGGCACGATGCCTTCCTCGACGGCCGCCTTGGTGGCGTGCATCGCGTCTTCGACCCGGGCCTTCTTCTCCTTGAGCTCGGTCTCGGTGGCCGCGCCGACCTTGATCAGGGCCACGCCGCCGACCATCTTGGCCAGCCGCTCCTGGAGCTTCTCCTTGTCGTAGTCCGAGGTCGTCTCGTCGATCTGGGCGCGGATCTGCTTGATGCGGGCCTGGATGTCGGACGCCTTGCCCTTGCCCTCGACGATCGTGGTGTTGTCCTTGTCGATGACGACCTTCTTCGCCTCGCCGAGCCATTCGACGCCGACGTTCTCGAGCTTGACGCCGATGTCCTCGGTGATGACCTTGCCGCCCGTCAGGATGGCGATGTCCTCAAGCATGGATTTGCGCCGGTCGCCGAAGCCGGGGGCCTTGACCGCGGCGCAGACGAACGTGCCCTTGAGCTTGTTGACCACGAGGGTGGCCAGGGCCTCGCCCTCGACTTCCTCGGCCACAACGACCAGGGGCTTGCCCATCCGGGCGACATTCTCGAGGAGCGGGAGAAAATCGCGGAGGTTCGAGATCTTCTTCTCGTGGAGGAGGATCAGGGGGTTCTCCAGGACGCATTCCATCCGGTC
>JADGNV010000007.1 GCA_017883285.1 Candidatus Aminicenantota bacterium
CACAGCTCGTGCGAAAACGTCATCCGGGACAGCGACACCCGGGCCTGGGCTTTGTCCAGGATCCGGGGGTCGAGCCCCAGGTACCCGCCCACCACGAAGGCGATCGTCCGGGCCGAACCGGCCGCGGCGCGGTCCAAAAACCGGGCGAATTCCAGGGAGGACATCTCCCGGCCTCCGTCGAAGAGGCAGACAATATAATCGTTGTGAAAGTGTTTTTCAAGCCCCTGCGCCTCAATTTCCATAATTTTCCGCCCGGCCTTTTCCCCGAGGCCGCGGGCCTCGGCCGTTTCGACGATTCGGCAGGAGGCGAGCTCCCGGATCCGCTTGAGATAGAACTCCTGGAGGTCCCGGATCGCGGCGTTCTTCGTCTTTCCGGGCCAGAGAAGCTTGATGTCCATGGCGGGGGGCGGCGAACCGGGCGGCGGTCAGTACTCGAACTTGGGGGCGTCGCCCCAGAGCTTTTCGAGGGCGTAATAGTCGCGGGCCGCCCGCGAGAAAATATGCACGACGAGGAATCCGTAGTCCACGAGGATCCACTCCCCGTGGGTCGTGCCCTCGACCCCGAGCGGACGGACGCCGAGGCCCTTGAGCTCGTGGACGATCGCGTCGGAGAGGGCCGCGTTCTGGCGGGGGTTCGTCCCCTCCAGGATCAGGAAGTAGTCCGTGAACGTGGACGCCACCCGCAGGTCGAGGACGCAGATGTCCTCGCCCTTCTTGGATTGGGCGGCCTTGACCGCCGTCCGGACTTCGGCCGGGAGGCTCCGTTTCGTGACTTTTTTCACAGGTGTCGTTTCCATGCTTGCCTCGGATGATCAGGGTGTCGGGATGCGATAGAGCCCGTGCTCGCGGATATAGCCCTCGACGGGGGCCGGGACGAGGCCCCGGAGCGGCCGCCCCGCGCGAACGCGGGTCCGGACGTCGGTGGACGAAACGTCGACGGCGTCGATCGGTGTGAAGAAGATCCGGAACGCCGCGAAGACCGCTTCGCTGAGGCGCGTCGTGGGCCGCACCTCGAGGACGCCGCTCCGGTATTCCTCGGCCAGAGCGTCCCGCGCCCCGGCCAGGCGGCTGCCGGGCCGGGTGGTGACGATAAATTGGCACCCTTCCAGCACGCGGCGCCATTCGCGCCAGGTCTCGATCTCCCGGAACGCGTCGGCGCCAAGGATGAAGAAGATCCGCGCGCCAGGATGCAGCGCCCGGACCTTGTTCAGGGTCACGATGGAATAGGACGTCCCACCGGCCTCGATCTCGATCGGGCTCGGGACCAGGCGCCGGTAGCGCCGGAGGGCGAGCTCGACCATCGCCATCCGGTCGCGCGGGGAGGCGACCTTCGCGGTCTCCTTATGGGGAGGGATGAAGGACGGCACGAAGAGGACGCGGTCGAGCGCGAAACGGGCCCGGACCTCGGCCGCCGCCCGGACGTGGCCGGAATGGACGGGATTGAACGTCCCGCCGAAGATCCCAATGCGCTCTTTCCGGGTCATCGCTGGGCCGTCGTGGCGCCCGCCGCTGCGAGCTCCCGGATCTTTGCCGCGACGGCGGTCGTGAGCGCCTTCAGGCTATCGCCCTTGATCGCCGAGATCGCGAAGAACGGCAACTTCTTGCGGGCCGCCAGCTTTTTGACGGCCTCCAGGCGCGATTTATCCTCGCCGAGGAGGTCGACCTTGTTCGCGACCAGGATCTGTTTGCGGCGGGCCAGCTCCGGGTTGAAGGCCGCGATCTCCTTCATCACGACGGCGAAGTCCTCGACGGGGTCGCGGCCGGAATACGGCGAGATGTCGAGGATGTGGACCAGGACCTTGGTCCGCTCGACATGCTTCAGGAACTGGATGCCCAGGCCGTGCCCAAGGTGGGCGCCCTCGATGAGGCCGGGGATGTCGGCCACGACAAAGCTGTGGTCGGAGCCGACGTCGACGACGCCGAGGTGCGGGATGAGGGTCGTGAACGGATAGTCAGCGATCACCGGACGGGCCGCGGAGATCTTCGAGATCAGGGTGGATTTGCCCACGTTCGGAAAGCCGATGAGGCCGGCGTCGGCGATGAGCTTGAGCTCGAGGAGGAGATCTTTCTCCTCGCCGGGCCGCCCCTTTTCGTGCTCCCGCGGCACCTGGTGGGTCGAAGAGGCGAACGAGGCGTTGCCCCGGCCCCCCTTCCCGCCCTTGGCCGCGCGGAATTTCTGCTCCGGCTTGAGGAAATCGAAGAGGATGTCGCCCGTGGCCTCGTCCTTGACGATGGTCCCGACGGGGACGCAGAGCACGAGGTCCGCGCCGCGCTTGCCCGTCCGGTTGGCCCCCTCGCCCGGCGCGCCCTTCTTGGCTTTGTTGATGGGATGGAAGCGGAAATAGACGAGCGAGTTCAGGTTCATGTCCGCCAGGAAATCGATGCTGCCGCCGTTCCCGCCGTGGCCTCCGTCCGGACCGCCCCTGGGGACGCACATCTCGCGCCGGAAGCTGACGCAGCCGTCGCCGCCCTTGCCGGCCTGGAGGGAAACGCGGACCTGATCAATGAACATGGGAGTGAAGATGGAACCCGGGGATGGCGATCAAAAGA
>JADGNV010000068.1 GCA_017883285.1 Candidatus Aminicenantota bacterium
GAAGGGGTGTAGTCGATCGCCTCATAGAAGCCGTATCTCCCTTCCAATCCTTCGGCGGCGAGCCGTTGCAGATTCAGGCACGCCTCCTCGGGCGCCACCGTCAGCGCGAGCGCCGAGGCATACGGCGCAATCACCAGATCCTCGGCAAGCCCCCGTTTGATCCCCAGGCCGGGCACGCCGAAGGCGCGGTACTGGTAGTTGAGATGAGCATCGATTGCGTTGTAGCCGGATTCCGAAACGCCCCAGGGCAGCCCGCACTTCTTCCCATACTCGATCTGCCTCTCGACGGCCGCCTTGCAGGTCCGGTCGAGGAGGGTGTTTTCGTAGGTTGGCATCACCAGGAGCGGCATGAGGTACTCGAACATCGATCCGCTCCACGAGAGGAGAATCGGTTCTCCATCGACGGTGGTGAGCAGACGTCCCAGGGCAAACCAGCTCTCCTGGGGCAATTGTCCCTGGGCAATCGCCACGAAACTGGACAATCTCGCTTCCGAAGCCAGCAGATCGTACTCCCCCGCGTCCCTGCGCCGCTCATCCACGTTGTAGCCGAGCGACAGCAGATGACGGGCCTTTTCGTAGAGGAAGTCATACTCCGGCCGGGCGAGATCGCCTGCCTGCCGGCCGAGGGCCTCGATAACCGCCAGCCGGGCCTGGGCGCGGAGGGTCCCCTCCGTGATGAGCCGTCGAAGCTCACTCAGCCGCTTACCCTCCTCGGGGGTCGGGTTCGATCTGAGACGATCTTCGATGGTCGCCAGCCATCGTGCTCTCCGTTCAATCAGCTCGGCCAGCGTTGGGATCTCGTCGAGGCCGGGAAAGTCGCTGAGGCCGTCCTGAGAGGCCGGCAGCGAGCACCACGGGGCGAGAAAGGTCAACTCCTCGAGAGCGGCCTGGCATTGCCGGGCGAGGGCGGCCGCCCACTCCGCCGCCGGGTTCCCGGGGGTCGCGGCGAGATCGGCGGCGGCCTTTACGGCGGACGTCGCCAGCCGGTCGAGGCACCTCCTCGTCGCCACGAGCGTCGTTGGCCGGGAATCGGATGCGGACGCCAGATCCTTCTGAAGTTGAGCAAGCTGGGCCGGAGTGGCCCCTTTCGCCCCTCCCGCACTATCCAGGAGAACCCTGAGTGTGTCGCTGAGTCCGTCAACCCATCGCGGCCCCAGGATCTTTTGATCGGGAAGCGCGACCAGACCCGGCCGCAGGGTCAGCAGATGGCCCGCGAGGTTCCCGCTGTCCACCGATGAAACGTAATGGGGGGGCAGCGGTTTCAGAGACCGGGTGTCGTACCAGTTGTAGAAGTGACCCCTATACCGCTCCAGGGCGTGCATCGTGCCGAGAGCTTTCTCAGTCCGATCGATGAGTTGTCCGGCCGACAGGTAGCCGAAGTCGTAGGCGGACAGATTGGCGAGCAGCGCAAGCCCCATGTTGGTCGGCGACGTGCGGTGACCGACCGCTGCGACGGGATGCTCCTGATAGTTGTCGGGCGGCAGCCAATGGTCTTCCGGGCCGACGAAGGTCTCGAAGAAGGCCCAGGTCTTCCGGGAGAGTTTCCGGAGAAAAAGGGTCTGGTCATCGGTCAGCCTTGCCCGGCGGCGGGAAAGGGGCCGGCTGATCCACCACGCGATGGCGGGGGAGGCAAACCAGAGGCCGAGGATGGGCGCGCCCACACCCAGGCTGGCCGGCCTCGAAAGGGCCAGGAGAAGCGCCCCGGCCACCGCAAGGGCGGGGCCGATCCACATCGCCCGGCACAGGGCGCCGAGATCCGCCCGGTCCTGGCGACCCGACTCGCTCGAAGGATTCCATTCCAGAAGGCGTCTGTGCGTGACCCCCATTCGCCAGGCCGTGCGCCCGATGGCATCGAGGCTGAAGAAGGCCTCGTGGGGGAGGGAGGCGAGCGCAAAGACTGCCTGGATGGAGCGGCGTCCGGCCGAGCGCGCCGCGGCGGCAAGGTGCTGGTCCAACAGCATGTCTTTCGGCTTCCGTAACAGGTCCAGAAGCGAGGCCATCCAGGGAGGAACGAGGAGCGTTCCCAGCACTGCCAGGGTCCATAACCAGGGCGGCGACAGGACCGCCCATCCCAGAAGAAGAAGGAGGGTCAACGCCGAAGGCACAAGGCTGCGGCGGAGGTTGTCGAAGAGCTTCCATCGGGACAGCATCGAGAGGGGGTTCTTCCGGCGCCTTCCTCCGGGGCCGGGAACGCGTGGCAGAAGCCAGCCCGCAAGCTGCCAATCCCCGCGGATCCAGCGATGCCGGCGACTGACGTCGGCGGTGTAGCGGGTTGGATTCTCCTCGTACAGCAGCACATCGCTCAACAGCCCCGCCCGTGCGTAACACCCTTCCACGAGGTCGTGGCTCAGGATCCGGTTCTCGGGAAAGCGTCCGTGGAGCGCCCGCTCGAACGTATCGATCTCATAGATCCCTTTGCCGATGAACGAGCCTTCCTGGAAGAGGTCCTGATAGACATCGGAGACGGCCCGCGTGTACGGGTCGATGCCCGCCTCGCTTCCGAAGAGCCGGCCGTAGAGCGACCGGTTCGTGCCCGGCAGGCTCACGGCCACCCGCGGCTGTAGGATGCCGTAGCCCTCGCAGACGCGCTGCTTGTCTTCGTCGTACCGGGCACGATTGAGCGGGTGCGCCATGGCTCCCACAAACTGGCGGGCCGCGTCGCGCGGGAGTTGCGTGTCCGTGTCGAGGGTGATCACGTACTTCACATTCGATAAGGCGGCGGTATCGCCCACGATGAGTGAGAAGCGATCACCTGGGCCGCCGCGGAGGAGCGCATTCAAGTCCGCGAGCTTCCCCCGCTTGCGTTCGTAACCCATCCAGATCCGCTCCCGGGGGTTCCATCGGCGGGGCCGGTGAAAGAGGAAGAAGGGGCCGCCTCTTGCCCCGCCGTACTTCTTATTCAGCTCTTCGATTCTCTTCCGAGCCAGCCGCCGCAGTGGCTCGTCGTCTTCGGTCGTCTCCTCCCGGGCGTCCCGGAAATCGGTCAGCAGACCGAAGTGCAGGTTCCCGTCCCGGTTGGCGAGAAACCGGACTTCGAGCGCCTCGGTGAGCGCCTCGATATTCTGAGCGCTGGTGAGCAGGGTCGGTATGACGGCTAGTGTGGCCGATTCCGGCGGGATGCCTTCGGAAAAGTCCATCCTCGGCAGCAGGTGCGGCGCTGTCAGCAACGTCGCCAGCCAGTTGGCGAGCGCCACCGCCAGATGACTTGCGGCCAGGAGCGAGAGGAGGCCGGTCAGCCCGAGAAGCCCGGCCGGCATCCCCTTGGCATGGGCCTGCGCCAGCAAGGCCCCGGCCAAAAACACCGTCATCATCGTGATCGAACCGAGATAGAGGGTCAGAGGGATCCGGCCGCTCATTCTCCGGAGAGCCTGGCATGTGGAAAGGTGCATCGCCGCCGTTCGTTCGAGCTGCGGCAGTCCTTTACCGATGAGGTAAAACCCAACATGAGCCGATCGATCATCGTCTCCTCTCGCGGCCGCGCCCTCGCGGGTCAGCTCGATCGCTTTGCGGGCCACCTCGTCTTCGGAGAGAGGGCTGCTCTTTGCGATCTTCTCGATAACGTGACGGTATCGGTCCCGGGTGGCAAAATCCATCATGTCATAGACTCCGCCGGGATCCTTACGCAGGGTCCGCTCGACCACGCTCATCGTTTCGACGAACTCGCGCCAGTCCATCGCTCCGAGAAACCGGAGGCTGCCGATGCTGTTGCTCACGGAGACCTGATCGGCGGCCTGTTGTCGGTTCTCCGCCTGCACCGACTGCTCAATCGTCAGGCCGGACTCGGAGAGACGCTGCTCAATCCAGGTGAGCGGCAAGGCCAAAGCAGGGCTCTGTCCCTGCAGCCGACGCGCAAATTCGGCGACAAACGAACCCACCAGCGGCGGATTCGATCGTGCCATATCTGCGATCACGAGAATCAGACTCTTCGGATCTTTCTCTGCAATCTCCATCATCTGGTCCGCCCAGTAGTCGGCCCGGTTCCGGTCGGTCCTGTCGATGGCGATCCGGACTCCGACGCGTCGGAGATTCTCGATCAGGGCCAGGCGCAACATGATAGGGATGGCCCACAATTCACCTAACTTCAGGACGGTCACCGTCTGGTAGGCTGCCACGAAACTGCTGAGGTTTTCCGGATCCACCCTTCCATCGCCGTGCGAAACAATCTCCAGCGCAATGTCATAGGCGCGTGGAAGCCCGGCCGAAGGGCCGTTCAGCAATCGCGGAAGTTCCCGACTGTAACCCTTTGGAAAGTGTCGTTTTGCAGTCCGAATCTGTTCTTCAATCAGATAAAAGTTGTCGAGCAGCCACTCTCCGGCGGGCGCAATCCGGCGGTTCGTCTTGACCGCCGTCGTCAGCAGATTGTAGGCTCCGATCAGGATGTCTTTATTCTCAGCGAGCCGCGTCAAAAGCTGTTCCGGGGCTCCTCGCACCCCCAGTGCGTGCGAGCCGGCCAGGTCCCTGCCGTGCTGCTTCATCTGGTCGCTGCTGAAGAGTTCCGAGCGCAAGGGTGGCTCAACGGCGACACCCTTACGGGCCAGACCGTTTCCGCCGAGGCGGCCTTTCCAATAGAGTAAAATCCCGCGAAGGGTCTCACTGCTCACGTTCAAGTCTGAGGTCTCCTTGTCGTTGCATTTGGGTCTTCTTCAAACGGCATTTACCTGTATTTCTTACGCACTCCGTTCGGAGAAGAGCCCCATTTCTCTCACACGTTCACTTTCCGGTAAAAGGCCGCCTTCGTGATCTCCGCTGCGATGATGTAAAGCGTTACAATGACCCCCACGATCAGGAGGAACGAGACCGGCAGCCGGCTGAATCCAAAAATCGGACCCAGCGGGGTGAAGGGCAGGATCAGCGTCATGATAACAATCAACAGGGTTGCCGTGAGGAGAACTTTCGACGGACTGCTCCGGAAGGAGGGTTTCCGGGTCCGGATCACCAGCACGACCAAAGAGGCCGACACAACGGACTCGATAAACCAGCCGGTTCTGAATTGACCCGGGGTCGCATGCAGGAGGAGCAGAAGGACGCCAAAGGTGAGGCAGTCAAAAACCGAGCTCACCAGGCCGAAGGTGATCATGAACTTGCGGATGGCCTTGATGTCCCAGCGCCTGGGATAATCGACCATCTCGGGATCAACCCTGTCGGTGGCGATGGTCATCTCCGGAAAGTCGGTCATCAGATTGGTGAGCAGAACCTGCTTCGGCAGCAAGGGCAGGAAATGCAGAAAAAGGGATGCCCCGGCCATGCTGAACATGTTCCCGAAATTGGCGCTTGTCGCCATGAACACATACTTGAGCGTGTTCGCAAAGGTCGTCCTCCCTTCACGCACTCCCTGTACAAGCACGGACAGGTCCTTTTCGAGCAGCACGATGTCAGCCGCCTCCTTGGCGACATCGACGGCGCTCTCGACGGAAATGCCCACATCGGCGGCATGGAGGGCCGAGGCATCGTTGATGCCGTCTCCCATATAGCCCACCACATGGCCTGCCTTCCGGAGGGCGAGGATGATGCGTTCCTTCTGATTGGGTTCGATTTCCGCGAAGACGTCCGCGCCGACGACATGATTGAGCAGGGCGCCATCGCTCATCCGGCCGAGGTCCGGGCCGGTGATGATTCCCGGATTCGATACGCCCATCTGCCGACTGACGTTGGCCGCCACCAGGCGGTTGTCCCCCGTGATGATCTTCAGGGAGACGCCGAGAGCCTTCAGGCTGGCGATGGTCTTGACGATGTCGGGCTTGGGCGGATCGAAGAGAACGAGGAATCCCAGGAAGGTCATGCCTGCTTCGTGGTCTTTGCCGATGAGCGGGAGAGAGCCCATCTGCCTGTAAGCGACGCCCAGCGTGCGAAAGCCCTGATGACTGAACTCCTCTAAATGCTGCTCGATCCGTTCCCGCACCGTGGCGATATCGACGAGGGTTCCCCCGGCCGTCTCCGCCGATGAGCAGACGGCGAGCACATTCGACAGCGCACCTTTGGTCACCATCAGATGGGCCTCTTCGTGGGAAACGAGGATGCTCAGCCGCTTGCGGAGAAAATCATAGGGGATTTCGTCCTGCTTGCGGTAGCCGGACAGATCGAAGGCGCGATGGCCACGGACGGCTTCATCGATCGGGTTCCTGAAACCGGTCTCGTAAAAGGCATTGAGATAAGCGTAGAAGAGCACCTTGTCGCTTGGAGCGCCTTCCACATCCAGGGCGGACTGCAGGTGGACGATCCCTTCGGTCAGGGTGCCGGTCTTGTCAGAGCAGAGGACGTTCATGCTCCCGAAGTTCTCGATCGAGGCCAGGCGCTTGACGATCACCTTCCCCTGGGCCATCCGCTTGGCGCCGTGGGCCAGGTTGATGCTGATGATCGCCGGCAGCAATTGCGGGGTGAGGCCCACCGCAAGAGCCAGGGAGAAAAGGAAGGAGTCCAGGACCGGACGCGCCAAGTAGACGTTGATGGCGAAGATGGCGATCACCAGCACCAGCGTCACTTCCATGAGGAAATAGCCGAACCGCCGGATGCCGCGTTCAAATGCGGTTTCCTGGTGCCTGAGCTTACGCCGCTCGGAGACCTTGCCGAACTCGGTGTCCCTGCCCGTAGCCACGACCAGCGCCTGTGCGCTGCCGCTCACCGCATGGGTCCCCATCCACAGCGCGTTGGTCC
>JADGNV010000069.1 GCA_017883285.1 Candidatus Aminicenantota bacterium
GAGGAGGGCCATCGTCCGGCTCGAGGCCAGAGGGGCGAGGATCGCCCGGCGCTTCGGATGGAAGGCGAGGACGACGGCGAGCGACACCGCTCCGCCCACGGTCCGGACGAGTCCCGCCCAGACGAGGGAGTCGCCGGCGAGCAGGGGCTTCATGATCACGACCCCCGCGGCCGAGATGAACATCGAAAGGACGCCGAGCGCGACCCCCGTCCGCAGGTCGCGGCGGGGGATCTGGGCCTCGTTCTTCCGGCCCGAGATCAGGAGGACCGCCGCTACGATGAGGACGACCCCGCCGCCCTGGACGGGGTTGATCCGCTCGCTGAGAAAAAGGAACGACAGGCCGATAACGAAAGGGGCGTAGGCGCAGTCGACGATGGCCGTGAGCTCCGCCCCAAGCTTGTTCAGGGCGACGAAGAAAAGCGTGTCCGAGATCGCGACACCGATGACCCCGCTGAGCATCATGAGGGCGTAGTGCTTGATCGGAAGAGGGGGGAGGAGCGGCAGGCCGAGTACGGCGAGCGTCAGGAGGAGGAGCAGGACGGCCAGCACGTTCTTGAAGAAGCTCATCGCGAGGGCCGGGACCGTCCGGCCGCAGACACGGAAGAGGATGACCGCCACGGCCCAGACCAGGGCGGACGCCGCCGAAAGCGTTTCCCCGAGGTGGGGCATGGCGGCGAACGATTTCAATAATGAACCCATGATAACGGCCCGTTATAGCAGATAAGTTCAGGTCGGTCAAATAAACCCTCCGTCGTTGCGATGATGATTCTAATTTTTTTCTAAAACTCCATCGAGGAGGGCGACGGCCTCTGCCCCTCGCCCCTCACCATGATCCCTTTTTGACTTTGCCCCGGGGTGTGTATTTAATGGCCGCATGCGGATTTACGGCCTGCACTGGGTGGATCTGAGCATCGTCGTCCTGTATTTCGTCATCATGCTGGCGCTCGGCTTTTTCGCCATGCGCCGGACCAAGACCGAGGGCGACTTCTACATGGCCGGCCGGCGGCTCGGCAAGTTCTACCAGTTCTTCCTGAACCTGGGCTGCTCGACCCACGCCGACCAGGCCGTGGCCGTATCGCGCGAGATCTACCGCCAGGGGATCGGCGGGATGTGGATCCAGTACCTGGTCCTCTTCCTAACGCCGTTCTACTGGTTCACGACGGCCTTCATGCGCCGCTCGCGGCTCATCACCCTCGGCGATTTCTTCACCGAGCGCTTCCGGAGCCGTTTTTTGGGGGCGGCCTTCGCTGTCTTCACCCTGATCATGGCCTTCGTCGGAGGAGGAGCGGGGTACATGATCGCCGGCAAGACGGTCATGGCCCTCACCCCGAAGCCGCTGGCCGAATGCACGGCCGAGCAGCGCCGGAGCGTGGAGCAGTTCCAGGAATTCCAGAAGCTCAAAGCCGGCTTGGACCACGGCCTGTCGGCGCCGGAGAAGGCCCGGTATGACGAGCTCAACAATCTCGACATAAAAGGACAGCTTCGATCGTTCATTTCCTACACGAATCCGCTCGTGGTTTATATCGCCTTTGCGGTCATCGTCAGCATCTACACGATGATGGGCGGCTTTTTCGCCGCGACCCTGACCGACGTCGTCCAGGGTTTCCTCATCATCGTCTTCTCGGTGATGCTCATTCCCATCGGGCTGGCCCGGATCGGAGGCTTCGCCGGCCTCCACGCCCAAGTCCCGGACTATATGTTCAAGCTCTTCGGTTCGGTGTTGACGTCGGAGTACGCCTGGTACACGATCCTGGCCATGGTCCTGGCGAACCTGGTCTCGATCATCGCCTCGGCGCCCATGATGCAGACCGCGGGCTCGGCCAAGAACGAGATGACCGCCCGCTTCGGGATGATCATGGGCATGTTCACGAAGCGCGTCCTGATGATCTTCTGGGCGCTGGCCGGGCTGCTGGCCGTCGGGCTCTTCGCCGGCCGGCTCCACGACCCCGATCTCATCTGGGGCCTGATGACGCGGGAGCTCCTCTTCACCGGGGCGATCGGCCTCATGCTGGCCGGGGTCCTGGCGGCGAGCATGTCCAGCCTGGGGGCCTCCTCGGTGACGTATGCCGCCCTGTTCATCCGCAACATCTACCAGCCCCTCGCCCCTCGCCGCTCGGAGAAGCACTTCATGGCCGTGGGCAAGGTCGTCGTGGCCGTCACCCTTCTCGGCGGCGTCGGCGCGGCCCTCTTCGTCGGAAACCTCCTCTACCTGTTCCAGTATTTCATCTCTCTCCCGGCCGTCTTCGGCGCCTCGATCTGGCTCGGGTTCCTGTGGCGTCGCCTGACGAAAGTCGCGGTCATTGTCCAGATCCTGGTCTGTTTCACGATCTACGCCATCGTGCCCAACGCCTTCCAGTCCTGGACCGCGGCCCGGACGAACCCCGGATTCCTCCTCGAGACACGGTCGAAGACGGTCGCGCTCACGACCGAGGCCCTGGCCGGGGACGTGGCGGCGGGCCGGGCGGCGCGCCTCGGCGAGAAGATCCGGCGGGAGCACGTCATCGAACCCGCGGCCGTGTTCTACGAGAAGGTGGCCCGGATCGACCCGGCCGATCCCGCCTCGCCCAAGATCGGCCTCGGCCGGTTCCATGCCGAAATCTGGGTGCTGAGCTGGTTCGGGATCGACTTCACCGGATTCACCAAAGCCCAGCTGAGCGCCGTCCGGTTCGGGTTCGATGCCCTCTTTCCGTTCGTGCTGCTCTTCCTGCTGAGCCTCGTGACGAAGCCCGTCCCGAAACCCGACCTCGACCGGTTCTTCGTCCGGATCCATACCCCCGTCGCGGCCACGCCCGAGCTCGACGCGCAGGCCGTCCAGGCGGCTTACGCCGATCCGGACAAGTTCCGATCCCGCAAGATCTGGCCCCGATCGACCTGGGAGATCATGAAACCGGGGAAATGGGACATCATCGGGTTCGGAGGAAGCTGGGTCCTGGTGGGCGTGATCATCGCCCTTCTCTGGCTTATGGTGACGATCCGATGAGATCGCCATGGCGAGGGAGGCGCGTTCCATGAAGGCCGAGGCTCCCGTAAAACCCCATATCGGCGACCTGACGATTGAGGAGCTCCGGGAGGCGCTTGCCGGCCTCGGCGAGCCCGGGTATCGTGCGGACCAGGTTTTCGGCTGGCTCTACAAAAAGGCCGCGGACGGCTTCGAGGCGATGTCCAACCTCCCGAAGGCGTTCCGGGACAAACTGGCGGGGGCCTTCCGCATCGGTCCCCTCGAGCTCTTCGGCGTCGCGAGATCCAAGGATGGAACGGAAAAGCGCCTGTTTCGCCTGGCCGACGGCCCGTGCGTCGAGACCGTGCTCATTCCCGCCGGCGGCCGAATGACGGTCTGCGTTTCGACCCAGGTCGGCTGCCGCCGGGCCTGCGCGTTCTGTGCCAGCGGCCTGAACGGCTTCGTCCGGAACCTCTCGCCGTCCGAGATCGTCGGCCAGATCCTGGCCTTGCGTCACGCGCTTGATGCGCCCCTGACCAATATCGTCTTCATGGGTATGGGCGAGCCGTTCGACAACTTCGACAACCTGGCCCGGTCGCTCCGCATCTTGAACGCGCCCCAAGGACTGGAGATTGCCGCCCGCCGGATGACGGTCTCCACGGCCGGCCTGATCCCCGGCATCCTCCGCTTCAAGGAGCTCGACCTCCAGGTGAACCTCTCGATTTCGCTGCACGCGTCGAACGACGAGACCCGGACCGCTCTGATGCCGGTGAACAAAAAGTATCCGATCGAAAAGCTCATCGCCGCCGCCAAGGACTATATCGCAGGCGGGGGCCGAAAGATCACGCTCGAATACATCCTCTTCCGGGGGATCAACGACGGGGCGCAGGACGCGGAGGGGCTGACGCGGATCGCCGCCCGTCTCCGGGCCAAGATCAACCTGATTCCCTACAGCCCCGTGCATGGGCTTCCGTTCCAAACCCCGAGCGAGGCGGAGATCCAGGCCTTCCTGAAACGGCTCGAAGAGACCGGTGTCCCGGTGACGCTCCGCCATTCCAAGGGCCGGGACATCCAGGCGGCTTGTGGGCAGCTAGCTGGGTCACTTATTGAAGAATATCGAAAAGCGCGGAAATAGGCCGACCTTTCTAAGCACGATTGATTCGTGGCGATATGCTCCTTGGAAGGGATGCAGGGAGCGAAGCGACCGTTGAAGGGGAACCCGTTCGAATGGGTTCCCCTTCAAGAGTGACCTGCTACCCCTCCAAGGAACATCCAACCACGAATTATTTCATGCTCCGCAAGAGGTTCTTATGATGGACGATAAGTAAGGGCTGTCTTTGTCAGCATTTGCGGCAACATATCACTTCCGTTCGAGTACGGCCAGTGTTTCGATGTGGGGCGTGTGCGGGAAAAAATCGTAGCCGCGGACGACCTTGAGCGCGTAGGCCGCGCTCAGCGTTTTGAGATCGCGGGCTAAGGTCGTCGGGTTGCAGGACAGATAGAAGACCCGGCCCGCGGGAGATGCGAGCAGGCTCTTCACGATCTCCGGCCCGAGCCCTTTGCGGGGGGGATCGAAGATCACGGCGTCTATCTGTCCGACGAGGACCGTCGGCGCCCACTCTTCCGCCGACCCTTCGAAGATCTTGAAGTTCGCGGCCTTGTTCAGAGCGATGTTTTGCCGCAGGAAGGCGATGTTCGCCGCTTCGGACTCGATCCCCAGGACTTCTTTGACCGAGCCGGCCGACGCCAGGCCGAATGTCCCGACGCCGCAGTAGAGGTCGGCCAGCCGCTCGGTGCCCCGGAACCGTCCCCAGGAGGAGATGTCTTCGAGGACCCGGCCGAGCATACGGACGTTGACCTGGAAGAACGATCGGGGGCCGATCCGGTATCTCGTCTCTCCGATCTCTTCCTCGAGGAACCCCCGGCCCCATTCCAGGGTTTCTTTCCAGCCCGGCCCGGCTCTCCGGAGAGACACGAGTCCACGGAGCGGGAACCGGCCGGCGAGGCCGGTCACCAGAGCATCGATTTCACGGGGGAGCGGCGCGGCCGACCAGAACATGTTGAGCAGGAGCTCGCTTCCGGCGCCATGAACCCTGGCTTCGGCTTCAACGAGGGTCCGGAACTCGCCGCCGCGGATGATCTCCAGCGCGGCCGCAAGGAGTTCGGTGACCGGGCGGGACACCAGGTGGCATTCTTCGACGGGCACATGGGCGTCCCTCGAACCGGGGACGTTGTAGGCGAAGCGCGCGGCCCCGCCCTCCCGGGTCACCGAAAAACGGGCCTTGTTGCGGTAATGCCAGATGTCGGGCGACGGGACGAAATCGATCCCCTCCGCGGGCAGCCCGGGAAGTCCGGCGAGAATCTCGAGCAGCTGGGACCGTTTGGCTTCGATCTGGGCGCCATAGGCCATCGATTGATAGGGAGAGCACGTCCGATAGTGGGCGCATCTCGGAACGACCCTGTCGGGCGACGGCCGGATGATTCGGACCGTCCGCACCTCGATCCAATTTTTCCGCTCCCCGACGAGCTCGGCTTCGACGATTTCGCCCGGAAGACCGTCGTCCGTGAGGACGACCATTCCCTCGAGGGTGGCAAGGCTCCGGCCCGGATAAACGAGCTTCTCGATCGTGAGCTGCATGGCGCTAGGCGGATATCGACGGGAATTGCCGGTAGTCCCGCAGATCGATCCGTCCTGCCTTCCGGATCCAAGGCGCTCCGAGCTCGGACGGCAGGCGCCCGGCTTCATAGCAGCGAAAAAGGACTTCGTCCAGGCCTTCGACCCACAGGCGGCCTCCCGAGGGCGTCGGCTCGGTCCGGACGAGGCGCGCCGGAAACTCCGCGATCTCCGGCATCGCGTCCTGGAGGCCGTCAAGAGCCAGGGTTTGGCTCATGGCCGCTTCCAGACCGCACACGGGCGCGGCCCCCGATCGGACGGCGGCCAGGCAGTCTCCCAGCTTTTTCATGGGAGCGATGTCGGGCGAGCCGTAGTTGCTTTCGCCTCCATCCGCGAATCGGGCCTGAACATCGGCGTTCCGGCCGCGGCCCGAGACGGTCCCCCGCTCGAACTCGTATCGGAAGACCGGGCCGCTGTCCTCATGCGACACATGGGACACGAGAAAAAGAATCTCCGCGCCGCTTTCCAGTCGGATCCGCGCGGCGGCCGTATCGAAATTCTGGATGTCGTAGGCGCGATAGAGCTCGGCCTCGACGTCGACGGGTACGGCGCTCGCGTCGATGTCGCGGCCGAGAATATAGAACATGTTGTGCAGATCGTGGGCCATGGCATTGTTGGCCGGGCTGTCCAGGACCCAGGCCCCGGCGGCGTCGCGCCGCTTTCCCGCCCAATCGTTGCGGCCGTAGTAGGCGAAGTCGCGCGGCCAGAGATAGATGCATCTCAGCCTTTGGGCCGCCCCGAACCGGCCTTGGCGGATGTCCGCCTTCAGGTCTTGGACGGCCTTGCTGAACGACCATTGATAGCCTACGGCGACCCAGCGGCCGGCGCGGTCACGGGCTTCGATCATCCGCTGCACCTCCTGGACCGTGGCCGCAACCGGCTTTTCGCAGAGGACGCGGCTTCCCCGTTCCAGGGCCAGGCAGGTCTGGAGCGCGTGGAATTGGATGGGGGATGAGATGACGGCGAATTCGGCCTCGTGCCGGCGATAGAACCCTTCCAGATCGGAATAAATGGGGACTCCGCGTTCCTTCAGTCTGCCGAAGTGGGGGGACCGCTCGGGGACCGGGTCGACGACGCCTTCGATCCGCAGGCTCCCCTCATCTTGTTTTTCGAGCAGGGCCTGGAGATAGACGGCGCCCATGCCCCCGATGCCGGACAGGACGACGGAGACCGGGCCGGGCGTCACGGCCGGCGCCCTTCGAGGAGATCGACCTCCCGGAATTTCTTCGTTCTCGGATGGAAGGCCAGGGTCTTGATTTCGAACCCCTTGAGCGACACCCGCGTTTCGGCCGCGGCGAAGGGGAGGGCGACGGTCGTCGTCCGCGGCCGCCCCGTGGGTTCGAACAGGCGGAGGATGAGCTCCGCGCCGCGCTCCGCCTTCTTCGCGGCGGCGAGCTGGACGACGGAATCTCCGAGCACGACGAACGGCCGCGATTTCTTCCCTCGTCCGGGCGGGAAGAACGGGAGGACATAGGGCTTCTCGTTCCGGACGAGGGCTTCCCTGTCGACGGCGTCGAGTCTCGCCTCCGCCGGGCCGGCGTTCAGCCAGAAGCGGAAGATCCGCTCCCCCTGATCGATCCGGGGGATGAACCGGTCCTGGCGCAGCATCGGCTTCCCGCCGTCCGGATCCGCCGCGTGGGCGGGCGAACGCAACAGGGACAGACGCAGCTCTCCGTCGAGAAAATCCGAGCCGTACGTCCCGTCGTTGACGACAATCAAGGCCAGATTCCTGTCGCGGGCGACAACCGCGCACCACTTCTGAGAGACGGCCTCGTCGCCGTCCGCCGGCAGGTCCTGGACGCCGTAGGCGACCTGGCCCACATAGGCGGCGGCCGGAAACGCCGTCGGGAGGGACAGCTTGAGCATCCTGTCCTTCTCGTTCCAGAAGACGCGGACTTCGATTTCGATTTCGGCGCCCCGCCGGGGAATCGCGTACCGCAGGCCGAGAAACGAATCCCCGAAGCCGAAGACGGATTCGACGACGGTCCGGACGTCGCCGTCCTCGATGACGCGAACGGAGGGGACCGGCCCCGAAGCGATGCCGGAGAACCGGGACCCGGCTTCGGGACCCAGGAGCGTGAACGCGCCGGCTGGGTCGCGATAACGGCGGACGCTCATGCCCCAGGGGTCGGCGTTGTCGGCGAGGACAAGAGGGCGGAACGCGCCGGCCGCGAGAAAATCCTTGCAGCCGACCTTGTAAACGTCGAGGAGGCCCGTTTCAATACCGATGGCGGCCTCGAGGTCATCCGTCCGGAAGCGGAAGGCGCCGTTTTCCACGGACAAGTTCGGTTTCGGGGCGGCATCGATCCGCTCGAGACGGCAGGAGAACCGGTTCAGGGCGCCCGGTTCGAGCTCCGCCTCGAAGACGGCCTTCTTGCGCCATTCGAGGCTCAGGTTGCTGAGCTCCTTTTCGGGTTGGCAGGGGAGCTCCCGTCCGTCGCACGACATGCGCGGCCGAAGATATCCGCCCCCGAAATTGGGTTCGTGCTCCTCGAATTCGCATTCGACGATCGTTCGGACTTTGAACGGATGGGGATTGTGGATGAAGATTGGGATCTCTCCCTCGGCGGCGCATTTTTCCCCGGCGGCGAGGGCGAAAAACGCCCGGGCTTTGGCCCGGGACAGGATCTCGAGGCCGTGGTCGAGAAGCTGGACCGCGCCCTCCTCTCCCGGCCCGACCGAGGACCC
>JADGNV010000070.1 GCA_017883285.1 Candidatus Aminicenantota bacterium
CTTCGCATCAAGGACGACCGCATCGTCGAGGCGCATGTGGCGGCGGGGGGCGTCGCGCCCATCCCGCTCTATCTCCGGAAAACTTCGACGTTTCTCCAGGGCCGGCCGATATCCGCGGCCACCGCGCGCGAAGCGGCGGCCGCCGCGGGCAGCGAGATTTCCCCGATCAGCGACGTCCGCGGCTCGGCGGATTACAAGCGGGCCCTGCTGCCACGCCTGATCTTGGCCCACTTCCTTACGCTTTTCCCTGCGCACATCCGCGAGGAGGACGTCGCATGAAGCACGACGACGCCCTCCTCCACGTGCGCGGCGCGGCCCGGTTTGTCCGCGACATTCCCGTTCCCCAAAGGACGCTCTATGCCGCCCCCGTTCCTTCGCCAGTCGCGCATGGGAAAATCAGTCGGCTCGATACGTCGGCAGCAGCAGCACACGAAGGCGTGGTCGCCGTATTCACGGCCCGCGATATTCCGGGGCAGAACCAGATCGGAAACATCATCCAGGACGAGACATTGCTGGCCGCGGAGGACGTCGATTACGCGGGCCAGCCCCTGGCCCTGATCGTCGCGGAAAGCCGCGAGGCCGCCCGCGCCGCCCGGTCCCTGATCGAGCTCGAGATCGAATCGCTTCCGCCCGTGTTCGATCCGCGGCAAGCCTGGGCGCAGGGCGAAATCATCGGCGTCCCTCGCACCTTCGCCTTGGGTGACGTGGACCGGGAATGGTCCCGCTGCCACGTCGTGGTCAGCGGCCGCGCCGATTCCGGCGGGCAGGAGCACATCTATCTGGAAACGCAGACGGCGCTCGCCATCCCCCGCGACGACGGCGGGCTTAAAGTTTATTCGGCGACGCAAGCCCCGACCGTGGTTCAGCGCATCGTCGCCCGCGTGCTGGGGCTGGCCATGCACCAGGTGGAGGTCGAGGTGCCGCGCCTCGGCGGCGCCTTCGGCGGCAAAGAGGACCAAGCCACGGCCTGGGCCGCGCTGGCCGCGCTCGCGGCCTTCCGGCTGGGCCGCCCCGTCAAGCTGACCTTGAGCCGCCAGGAGGACGTCCGCTGGACCGGCAAGCGCCACCCGTATTCCTCGGATTACAAGATCGGACTGACCGAACAGGGCAAGATCCTGGCTTACGAGGTGACCTTCTACCAAAACGCGGGCGCCAGCGCGGACCTCTCGCCCGCCATCCTGGAGCGGACGCTGTTCCACACGACGAACAGCTATTTCATCCCTCATGTCCGAGCCACGGCCGTCAGCTGCCGGACGCATCTCCCGCCGTTTACCGCGTTTCGCGGCTTTGGCGGGCCGCAGGCCATGTTTGTCATGGAGGCGGCCATCACCCAGAGCGCCGCGGCGCTCGGCGTCCCGGCCGCGAAAATCCAGCGCGAGAATCTCCTCCGCCAGGGCGACGAGCTGCCTTATGGCATGCGCCTCCAGTCCGACAGCCCGATCCGCTGCTGGGACGAGCTCGACAGGCGCCACGACCTTGCGGCCTGCCGCGCCCGCGTGGCGGCGTTCAACCGCGACCACGCGCTGACCAAGAAGGGGCTGGCCGTGATGCCGGTCTGCTTCGGGATCTCGTTCACCACTACGTATCTCAATCAAGCCGCCAGCCTGGTGCACGTCTACACCGACGGCAGCGTCGGCGTCTCGACCGCGGCGGTGGAGATGGGGCAGGGCGTCCATCGCAAGATCCGCCGGGTCGCGGCCCGCACGCTGGGCGTCGATCTCGACCGGATCCGGATGGAGAGCACCAACACGACGCGCGTGGCCAACACCTCGCCCACCGCGGCGAGCAGCGGCGCGGACCTCAACGGCCATGCGACGCGGTTGGCGTGCCTTCAGATCGTGGAGCGCCTGAAGCAGGCGGTCGCGGCGGACCGCGGTTTCCCGGCGGATGACATCGGCATCGAGAATGAAGCGGTAGTCCGCGCCGGCCGGCCGATCGGACTTTCCTGGGAGCAGCTCATTTCCTGGGCCTATGCCAGGCGCATTCCCCTGTCGGCTTATGCAGGCTACGCCACACCCGGCATTCACTTCGATAAATCCAAGGAGAAGGGCCACCCCTTCGCCTATCATGCCGTCGGGATCGCCGTGGTCGAAGCGACCGTCGATGGATTACGAGGCATTCCCCGCATCGATTCAGTCAGGATCGTCCACGACGTCGGCCAGAGTCTCGACCCGGCGACCGACCGAGGGCAGATCGAGGGCGGCCTCATGCAGGGGATCGGGTGGATGACGTGCGAAGAGCTCGTCTACTCGCCCGAGGGTAAGATCCTGACCGACAGCATGGCCACGTACAAGGTCCCCGACATCGGCGCGACCCCCGAGGTCACCGTCTCCTTTCTCGACGATGCCCCGCAGCCGGCCGGGATCTTGGGCGCCAAGACTGTGGGTGAGCCGCCGCTGATGTACGGCATCGGCGCCTATTTTGCGATTCTCGACGCCCTGCGGGCCTTCCGCCCGGAGCTACCTCTGATATTTAGCGCCCCGCTGACGGCGGAGAAGACGTTCCGCGCGCTTTGGCCATGAGCTTCTTCGGACTCAGGCGACGTCTTAAATCATCGTCCTGGACAAAAAAGCGCTCATTATCAGGGGAAAACGGGAAAATAGGGGTGGTAGCGCTACGGGGAGTCGAACCCCGGTTTGATGGCTGAGAACCAACCGTCCTAACCCCTAGACGATAGCGCTGCGAGCAAAGAAAATAGCAAATAACGCGCGGAGTGTCAATAAGGAATTGCCGATTTTCAGAGGGGCAAGCGGGTAGCCGCCGTCCCGGCGTCCGAGGCGAGGGCGTTGCCCTGAGAGAAATCTCTTATTTCCGGAAATCGCGGTAGGCGAAGACCGGGCAGTGGGCCAGCCGGATGACCTTTTCCGCCACCGAGCCCAGGACGAGGTGGTGCCAACCGGAATGGCCGTGGGTGGCGATGACGATCAGGTCCGTCTTGGCCTCTTCCGCGACCCGGACGATCTCCTTGGCGGGGCTTCCGTGGCCGACGACGGCCGTAGTCTTGACGGTCTTGGGAATTCTCTTCTCGACGAGCGCTTTGAGCTTCTCCTCCGAGTCTTTATGGATGATGCGCTCGAATTCTGGGACCTCGAAGCTAAAGTTCGGATCCATCGGGGCCGGGGGGATGATCGGCAGGACATAGAGAACGCTGATTTCGGCTTTGAAAATGGCGGCCAGCTCGGCGGCATAGTCCAGCCCCTTGAGGGAGGCTTCGCTGAAATCCGTGGGACAGAGGATTTTTTTGATCGTCAGCATGTTGGATCCTTTCATTCGCCATCGAGCTTCGCTCGATGACGGAGAAACTCTATCACAGGCAAAAAAACCTTGTCAATGCGGATTGTCGGCAGCCGGTTGACTCCCCTTCCCATTTGGATACAATGCGGAGCGGAGTAACCCATGCCCTTCCGCGCCGTGATCTTCGACCTCGACGGGACGCTCCTCGATACGATCGAGGACCTGACCGATTCCATGAATGCCGCCCTGGTCCGGCTGGGCCATCCGGCCCGGACCATCGCCGAATGCAAGCAGCTCGTCGGCGACGGACTGGAGACCTTCGTCCGGCGGGCGCTCCCCCCGGCCGCGGCCGACGACCCGCGGGAGCGGACGCGCCTGCGGGAGCTGATGATGATGGAGTATCGCGACCGGAGCACTCTGAAGACCCGGCCCTATCCCGGCGTCCCCGATCTCCTCGACGCCCTGGCCGCGCGGAACGTCCCCGCGACCGTCCTCTCCAACAAGCCGCACGATTCGACGCTCGCCGTCATGGAGCACTACTTCTCCCGCTGGAGTTTCCGGGCGATCTTCGGAGCCCGCGACGGCGTGCCGGTCAAGCCCGACCCGGCGGGCGCACTCGAAATCGCGCGGATCCTCGGCCTCGCGCCCGCGAACATCGCCTACCTCGGCGACACGAACACCGACATGCAGACCGCAACGGGGGCGGGGATGTACGGCGTAGGGGCGCTGTGGGGGTTCCGGACGGCCGGGGAACTCATCGCGAAAGGGGCGAAAGTCCTGATCGAGACGCCGATGGACTTGATGCCGATCCTGGGCTGAAGCCCGCGGCGCGGACCCAAATCGCTCGCCTGATCGCCCGCCCGGGCTTTCTTTCCGGAAGGCCGGTCGTCAGCGGCGGGCGGCCAGCAGCATCTTGGCGGCCGTTTCTCCCCCGTTCAAGCGCCAGAGCATCGGCTGAGGGCGGTCGATGCCCTCCCGGAATTCGGGTGTGTTCTCCCAGCGGTGGTTCAGGATGAGGGCGTAGTCCGAGAAGTGCTGCCAGCGCCGCCGGGGCAGGCCCTTGACCATGTGGAGATGGTTCGCCGGCATGCCCACTTTCGCATAGCTCGAGGGGATGTTGTCGAACGTCAGGAAGGTATGCGGCCAGGAATAGTCGGAGGCGTGGCAGACCCGCTCGGTCAGGGCCGGCGGCAGGGCCTGCGTCTCCGCCTCGTCCTGGATCATGGTGAACAGGCCGCAAAGATCGGAATAGGCCAGGCGGCCGGCCATTCCCCGGATCCCCGGAGGCGAGACGAACGCGACCGAGAACCCGAGCCCCGGGAAATAATAGGCGACGGCGTTGAAGAGGTACGCCGCATCGGCGAAATCCAGGGACGCGCTCCCCGAGTTGTTCCCGTCGACGAATCCGCGCTCCATCCAGGCCTCGCGGCGGAAGAGCTCGGGATCGAGCCCGAGGTCCTCGATGTTGAGGGCGATCTCCCAGGGCTCGTAGACCTTCCGGAAGTCCATGAAGAGCGTCCCTTCCCCCCCCGAAAGATAGCAGTACGGAAGCATCGTCAGCAAGCCCTGAACGTCGTTCTCCGTAGCGAACGGGATGACGGTTTTGGGCCCGGTATGATCCGCGCTCGAATTGAAGAGGGCCTCGGCGATGTCGGCCGTGCACATCGGCTGGCCGCGCCGGTCCGAGCCCCAGGCCAGCTGGTTGGTCCAGCCGCCGCCGACCGCGCCGATATCGCGCATGTAGTTCCGGAGGATGAGATAGAGGGCCAGCCCCTCGTCGATCTTCCGCCGGTCCCGCGCCGTGAGCGCGGGCGGACGGACCTTCCCGCCCGTGTACACCGGCAGGCGCCGGCGGGAGATCTCCTCGGCGTTGTTGAATATGCGGTCCTTGAACTTGACGTTCAGCACCCAATCCCGGAGCGCCTTGAGCTCCTCGGGATCGTATCCCCCGCCTTTCCGGAGCATGTCGGCGAAGAGCTTCATCGACTCGCGCGTGGATTCCAGGCCGAAGAAGCGGCGGGCAGCGTGGACGTGGTTGAGGGCGGTCTCCATCTGCATCGAATCGGTGTCGACGGCGAGATAGCGCTTGCCGCGGAGCGCGGCCGCGGTGAGGACGGCATAGCCCAGGTCCGTGATCTCCTCGCGGGTCTTTTCGTCGTATTCGGGGTTCAAGCCCGTCTCGGGAGTCGTGCCGATGACCATCGGGCAGAGGCGGCCCGTCTGGGCATAGGCCCCAACGAGGGCGTTGATGCCGACGACGCCGGGCTTGGGGGCGTTGTTGCCCCCGACGCAGGCCAGCGGCAGGTTCGGAGGAAAGTGGGCCGTGAGGGCCATCGCCGTCTTCCCCGGGAAGAACCAGGTGTCGGGCACGATGAACAGGGCCTCGGCGCAGGCTTCCTTCAGCTCCCGGGCCCCCTGGTCCGCGGTCGTCTCGCTGTCCACGAGCCGCGAACAGTGGAACACGTTGGGCCGGGTCCTATCGGGCAGCCGCAGCTCGTCGCTCAGAAGCCGGGCGGTCATGGTCCCGATGTTGAACGCCCGGGTCCGGGATTCCGCGTCGATCCGGGGATCGCAGGGCACGAACACGCCCAGGGTGACGGCGCCGGGGACTCGCTTTTTAACGAACGGCATGGCTCTCTCCTTTATTTTTTGAGGAATCTCCCGACATACATCCGGACTTCGGGGACGCCGATGAGCCGGCTGACGGCGTAGAAAACCAGCAGCCCCGCCGCTCCCCCCAGCACGACGCCGGCCAACTTGATGAGGTACGCCGGACCGGCCGCCGAAACCAGCGCCCGGAACAGGCCGAACGCCGCCGCGCCCCCTACCGCCGAGGCGGCCGCCAAGCGGGCCGCATAGACCGCCAGGCCGCCCAGGGGGAAGGCCCCGATTTTTCTTGGCAGCAGGAGGAAGAGAATCAGGATGTTGACGACGGCCGCGATCGAGGCGGAGAGCGGGAAGGCCAGGACCCCGAGGACGCGCATCAGGGATAGGTTGAGGACCAGGTTGACCACAACCGAGGCGACGCTGGCGAGCATCGGCGAGCGGGCGTCATGGCAGGCATAGAACGCGACCGCGACGTTGCGGAGGATGGAGACGAAGGGGACGCCCAGTATGTAGAGGACGAGAATGGAGGCCGTCGCGGCCGTGTCGGCCGCATGGAACCGGCCGTGCTCGTAGATGAGCGCGGTGATAGGATTCGCCAGAAAAGCGATGAGGGCCGAAGAGGGGATCGTCAGGAAGAGGACCATCTTCAGCGAATCGGACAGGGTCCGGGGGATCTTGTCCCGCGCCCCCTCCGCGATCAGGCGGGCGAAGGTCGGCAGAGCCACCGTCCCGACCGCGATCCCGAACATGCCCAGGGGGAGATGCATGATCCGGAAGGCGTAGTTCAGCCAGGAAATGCTGCCCTCCTGGAGGCTCGTCACGAGCATGGTGTTGACCAGGACGTTGATTCTCTCGCCGGACAGGCCGATGACGACCGGCAGGAACAGGGCCATAGCCCGGATGAACTCGGGGTTGCGGAAATCCAGATGGAATTTGTATCGGAACCCTTTCTGAACGAGCCGGGGCAACTGGACGCCGAATTGCATCAGCCCCCCGACCGTGACCCCCAGGGCCAGGCCATAGATGGGGTTGATTCCCCGCTTCGTGAAAAAGGCAAACAGGGCGATCGGAGTCAGGATCGAAAACAGGTTGAAAAACGATGGGGCGAGCGACGGAACGAAGAAGGCGCTCTCGGTATTGAGGTAGCTCATCGCCCAAGCGCCTAGGGCGATGAACAGGAGGAAGGGGAAGATGATCGCGGTCAGGCTCCCCGTGAGTTCGACCTTGCCGGGGACGTCCTTGAAGCCGAAGGCGATGAATTTCGCCAGCCAGGGAGAGAAGAAGATCCCGGCGATGGAGATGACGCCGACGACGATCAGGAGGGTGTTTAAGATGTTGGACGCGAACAGGTTTTGGGCGTCCTTGCCCTTGGTCTTCTCGGAGGTCAGGACCGGCACGAAGGCCGCCGACAAGGCGTTTTCGGCGAAGAGGTCCCGGAGGAAGTTGGGGATCCGGAACGCGGCGTTGAACGCGTCCATGGCGAAGCCCGCGCCAAAGAAGTGGCTCATAACGACTTCGCGGACGAGGCCCATCACCCGGCTGATTGCCGTGCCGATGGTGAAGGACCGGACGCCCTTCGCGATGTCCGCCATGTTCCGCCTTTCGGTTTGGGAGTATCGCATAGGCCCCAGGAGATGTCAAAATGTTGACATCCTTCCCGAATACATCGAAAATCGGCGTATCTCGAGACCGCAGGTGAAGATATGACCTCTGGATTCAAGGCCCGATTGACCGGACAGGAAACGCTCTTGGGCGTCCTGATCTCCCTCCCCTCCCCCGAGCTCGCGGAAATCTATGCCGAGGCGGGGTTCGACTGGCTGTTCCTCGACTGGGAGCACGGCCTCCACGACGTCCTCGGCCTCCAGCGCATCGTCCAAGCCGTCGGGAGAACATGCCCATGCGTCATCCGCGTCCCCGACAACGATCCCGTCTGGATCGCCAAGGCCCTCGACACGGGCGCCGCCGGCCTCATCATTCCCCATGTCAATTCCGCGGCCGACGCGGCTCGGGCCGTGGCCGCGGCCAAGTATCCCCCGCTCGGCGTCCGAAGCATCGGCGTCGCCCGAGCCCAAGGCTACGGCCTTGATGTCCAAAATTCGGTGAGCCGGGACAATGGGGAAACGGTCGTGGTCGCCCAGACCGAGCACATCGAGGCCGCCCGCCATATCGAGGCCATCATCGCCGTCTCCGGCGTGGACGCGGCCTTCATCGGTCCCTTCGACCTCTCGGCCAGCCTGAACAAGCCGGGCCGCATCGCCGATGCCGAAGTGCAGGCCGCGATCGAGCGCATCCGGCGGGCCTGCGCGGAGGCGAAGATTCCGGTCGGGATTTTCGCGGCCGACGCCGAGGCCGCCGTCCGATATCGCGATGCGGGCTTCCGGCTGTTGTGCGTCGGCACGGACGCTCTCCACGCCGGCCGGGCCGCACACGCGACCGTCGCGGCCCTGAAGGCCTAGTTTTTCTTGGCGCCCGCCGGACGCATTCGTCCCTTCTCTGCTATAATACGACTATGGAAATCATCATCCAGCCCGACAGCCGCAAGGCGAGCCTCGTCGCCGCCAAAATCACGGCGGCCCTCGTCCGGGAAAAGCCGCACGCCGTCCTCGGCTTCGCCACGGGACAGACGCCGCTCGAGATGTACGGGATCCTCGTCGAAATGCACCGAACGGAGGGGCTGGATTTCGGCCAGGTGACGGCCTTCAACCTCGACGAGTATGCCGGTCTCGACCCCGCCCACCCCGGCTCCTACCACAGCTATATGCGCGAGAACCTTTTTCGCCACATCAACATCCGCGCAAACCGGGTGTACATCCCGGACGGGCTGGCCGCGGACGTCCCGGCCTGCTGCGCGAGCTACGAGGAGCGGATCCACGCCGCCGGCGGCATCGACATCCAGGTCCTCGGTCTCGGGACGGACGGCCATCTCGGCTTCAACGAGCCCACGTCCTCGCTGGCCTCGCGGACGCGGATCAAGACGCTGACCGGGCAGACGCGCCGCGACAACGCCGCCCTGTTCGGCGGCGTGGACCAGGTGCCCCACCACGTCATCACCATGGGCCTGGGGACGATCATGGCCTGCCGGACGTGCCTGCTCCTAGCCTTCGGCCGGAAGAAGGCCGGGGCCGTGGCAGCGGCCGTCGAAGGTCCGCTCACGGCGATGGTCCCGGCGTCCGTGCTCCAGATGCACCCGCGGGCGATCTTCATCCTCGACGAAGAGGCCGCATCAGAGCTCACCCGGACCGCCTATTACAGATGGGTCTACGAGAACAAGCCCGACTGGCAAAAATACTGAGGCGGAATTGCCACCCCGCGCCCGGCCACGCCGCCGGAAGGATGCCGGATCTTCACTCGGGAATGGAACGCACCACGCGCCCCTTTTCATCCAGGAATTCGATGCGGGCCGTTCCGAGCGCGTCGACGCGGAGGCGAAGGCGCGTGTTTCCGGAGGGA
>JADGNV010000071.1 GCA_017883285.1 Candidatus Aminicenantota bacterium
ACGAAGTCGGTATTCCTGTCCAGCGCACGGGGGGCCAATACGTCGCGGGGAGACGGCCTCCTCACCGATGCGATCGCCGGAGCGGGACGGGATTTCGACCAATACGTCTACGATCCGGGCGACCCGACGCCGTATCCCGACTATTTCGTCCCGGATCCGCCTTCCCCGGACGGCTCGGATGCCGGCCCCGCGAAAGCCAAGGCCCAGGCTGATAAAAAGCAGGCCGGCCATCGCGCCGTGACCGAGAAGCGAAGCGACATCCTGGTTTTTCGGACCGAGCCCTTGAAGACGGCGGTTCAGGCTGTCGGGCCGGTGTCCTTGGATCTCTATGCCTCCACCTCCGCCGTCGATACGGATTGGCTGGTTTCGCTCATGGACGAAAGCGGGGACGGCCGGATCCTCCATCTGGGCCTGGGCGGGATCCGGGCGCGTTTCCGGGATTCGCTCATGACGCCGAAGCCTTTGAAGCCCGGGGATATCACCCGCTACACGATCGACCTGGGCCACACCGGCATGACGTTCGCGCCGGGGCATCGCATCCGCATCGAGATCGCCTCGACCTTCTTCCCGCTGTTCTCCCGGAACCTGAACACCGGCGGATCCAACGAGACATCCAAGGTCTTCATCAAGGCGACGCAGCGGATCTATCACTCCAAGGCCTATCCGTCGCGTCTCCTCCTCTCCGTCTTCCCTTCCGAGTGAATAGGCCCGAGATGATCCCATGAGCAACGAGTCCCGCTTGTCGCCGAGAAGAGGGGCGGCGCCGGCCGCCGAACTCCGGCGCGTTCTCGGGTTGAGGGACTGCGTATTGCTTGTCGTCGGCGGTATCATCGGCTCGGGGATTTTTCTCACCCCCAGCGCGGTGGCCCGCCAAATCAGCGGCGCCGGGCCTTTCCTCTTGGTCTGGCTCGCCGGGGGCCTCCTGAGCTTTTTTGGGGCCATGACGTTCGCCGAGCTGGGCGCCGCATTTCCCCGCGCCGGCGGCATCTATGTCTTCCTGCAGGAGGCCTACGGCCCGCTGCCGGCCTTCCTCTACGGCTGGTGCGTGTTCTTCGTCATATTGACGGGGAGCATCGCTACCCTGGCCTCGGCCTTTTCGATCTACTTGAGCTCCCTGATCCCCCTGGGAACCATCCTCCAGAAGCTTCTGCCTCTCGCCGTCATCCTGGTCCTGACCCTCGTCAACTGCCTCGGGGTCAGGTTGGGGGCGACGGTCCAGAATCTCTTCGGCGTCATCAAGATCGGCTCTTTGCTGGCCATCGTCACCGTCCTGGTGACTTCGAGCCGGGGAAGCCTGGGGCACTTCAGCCATGCCTCCGGGACGGGTCCCGCTCTCTCGGTGGGTGCCCTGGGCGTGGCCATGATCGCCGTCCTCTGGACTTACGACGGCTGGCATCTCCTGACCTACGCCGCCGGCGAAGTCCGGAACCCCAGGCGCAATATCACCCTCGGTCTCCTGATCGGGATGCTCCTGGTCATCGTGCTTTACATGCTCGTGAACGCGGCCTTCATCTACATGGTGCCTCTTCCGGAGATGGCCGGCTCCTCCCGTATCGCCGGCGAGGCGGTGACGCGGGCCCTCGGACCGCGGGGCGGGGCCTGGGTGGCCGGAATAATCCTTGTCTCGATCGTCGGGGCCCTGAACGGGAATATCCTGAGCGGCCCCCGCGTCTTCTATGCCATGGCCCGTGAAGGGCTGTTCTTCCGGCGGGTCGCCTACCTCCATCCGAAATTCCTCGTGCCGACGGTCTCGATCCTGGCCACCGGCCTTTGGGCGGCCGTCCTGACCCTCGTGGGGAGCTTCGAGCGGCTTTTTTCCTATGTGATGTTCATCTCCTGGATCTTCTTCGCCCTGGGAGCGGGAGCCGTCTTCGTCCTGCGCCATAAACGCCCGCTCCTGGATCGTCCCTACCGGGTGAAGGGCTATCCCTGGGTACCCGCCGTTTTCATCGCGGTGGCCCTGGCCTTCGTCATCAACGCTCTGATCAACAGCTTCGGAAATTCGATATGGGGACTGCTGGTACTGGCCGCGGGGCTGCCGGCCTTCCTCTTCTGGAACCGCAAACGGGAGGCGCCCGTGGGGGCCGAAGAGACTCGAAAATGAAAACCATCGGACTGCTGGGCGGAATGAACTGGAAGACGTCGGCCCTCTATTATCAGATCATCAACGAGAGGATCGAAAAGGCGCTGGGGGGGCTGCACTCCGGGAAAATCCTCATGTATTCGTTCGATTTCGACGAAATCGTCCGTCTCCAAAACGACGAATCGTGGGCGGAATGGGAGCGCGTCCTCTGCGAGAAGGCCGTGACGCTCGAGCGGGCCGGCGCGGACATGATCGTCATGTGCTGCAACACCGCCCACAAGGCCGCCGAGGCCATCCAACAGAGGCTCTCCGTTCCCCTGCTCCATATCGCGGACTCCGTGGGCGCGAGGATCCAGAGGGAAAAGCTCGTCCGCGTGGGACTCCTGGGAACCCTCTATACCATGGAGGAGGATTTTTACCGGGACCGGCTGAAATCGGGATTCGATCTCACCGTCATCATTCCCGAAAAGGACGACCGGGATATGGTCCATCGGATCATCTTCGACGAGCTCGAGCTGGGGATCATCAAGAAGAGCTCCCAAAAAGCGGTCCTGTGGGCGATCGGGAAGCTGATCGAGGCCGGGGCCCAGGGAATCATTCTCGGATGCACGGAGATTTCGGCCCTGATCCAGCAGCGGGACGTCCGGATCCCGGTCTTCGATACCCTGGCCATCCATGCCGAAGACGCCTGCCAAAAGGCGCTCGAATGAGCCGGAGTCCCGCGGGCGAGCCCGGCGTCCGGAGGTGCATACGCCCATGAAACGCTTCCATGTCGCGGCGGTCCAGATGAAGTGCCGGAAAGGGAACGTGGACTGGAATCTCGAGCATTCCGTGGACCTCATCGAACAAGCCGCGAAACGCCGGCCGGATCTCATCTGTTTTCCCGAGAGCGTCCTGGACGGGTACGCCTGCGGCGACGCCCGTCCGGCCCGTTCGGCCTCCGGGAAGGAAGCACGGACGATCGCCCGGCTGGCCGCCGAACGCCGGGTCTGGATCGCCTGGGGCCTGGCCGAAAAGCTCAACGGGGGTGCGGTCGCCAACACCGTGCTGGTCTTCGACCGGGATGGGCGGTTGCGGCTGCGCTACCGGAAATCGCACCTCTGCCGGGAGGCCAAGGAGCACCTGGCCTACCGAGCCGGCCGATCCTTGCCGGTCGTCGCCATCGAGGGCGTTCCTGTCGGCGTCATGATCTGCTTCGACCGCCATTTCCCCGAAGTAGCCCGCACCCTGCGCCTGCAGGGCGCCCGGCTGATCCTCCATCCCACGGCCACGGACTGGTTCAAGCCCGACCCCGGGAGCCTCAACACGGCCATGATGCGGACCCGGGCCTACGAGAACGGCTGTTACATCCTGAGCGTGAACCAGGCCAATTACGGCGGCGGAAGCGCACTGTTCGGCCCTTGGGGGCGCGTGCTGGCCTGCGGCGGCCCGGGGGAAGAAATCTTCCATTGGTCGATCGACTGGGACGCGCCGAAAAGGATCCCCAAGAACCATTTCGATCTGGTGCGGACGCGCAGACCGGATCTCTACGGCCGGATCTCCCGGCGGGATTGAGCGTCCGAGGAGATTGGAATATCGTAACCTTCGCCGGTCCACCCGATCGGCTCCCCTCGAGGAGGACAGCCATGGCCGCCATCATGAAGTCGGCATCCCGCGGCATCCGGGCCCTGGCCGCGCTGGCGATTCTCGCCCCCGCGCTGCTCGCCGGTCCGCCGCTCAAGGGTTTCGAGACCTATGTCCAGGCGGCGATGAAGGCTTGGAAGGTCCCCGGCCTGGCGATCGTCGTCGTCCAGGGCGACCGGATCGTGTATTCCCGCGGCTTCGGCGTCCGCCGGCTCGGCCAAGCCGAGCCCGTCGATGAGCGGACCCTCTTCGCCATCGGATCAGCCACCAAGACCTTCACGGCGTCCCTGATCGGGATGCTGGCCGACGAAGGGAAAATCCGTCTGGACGATCCGGCCACCCGTTATCTGCCGGGTTTCCAGCTGGCCGACCCCTATGTCAGCGCCCAAGTCACGGTGCGGGATCTTCTGACCCATCGCACCGGTGTCGTCGGCGGAGACCTGCTCTGGGCCAGCGGGGAGTTCGACCGGGACGAAATCGTCCGGCGCATCCGGTTCATCCCTCCCAGCCTGAGCTTCCGGTCGATGTTCGATTATTCGAACATCATGGTCATCGCCGCCGGCCAGGCCTTGGCCGCGGCGGCCGGAAAAAGCTGGAACGCCGCGGTCGCGGAGAGAATCTTCTCCCCCTTGGGCATGGCCGAAACGATCACGTCCGTGCGCGATCTTCCCCGGGACGGAAACGCGGCCACCCCCTATGATCGGACCGAGGGCGGGCCTTCTCCCGTTCCGTGGCGGAACATGGATAATACGGCCGCCGCCGGGGGCATCATCTCCAATGTCCGGGACATGGCCCAGTGGCTTCGCTTCCATCTCCGGCAGGGCGTCTTCGCCGATCATCCCCTTTTAAGCAAGGCCTATATCAAGGAGATGCAGTCGCCCCAAACGATCATTCCCCGGGAGGGAAAGTGGGCCCGCATGGCGCCCGACGCGCATTTCCAGGCCTATGGCCTGGGCTGGATCCTGAGCGATTACCATGGCCGCCTCGTGGCCCAGCACCCCGGGGGAATCGACGGCATGAGCGCGATCGTGGGTCTTCTCCCGGAAGAGGACCTCGGCGTCGTCGTCCTTTCGAATTTGAACGGGAACCTGCTTCCGGCGTCCCTGATGTTCCGGGTTTTCGACGCGACCCTGGGACTGCCGCCGACGGATTGGAGCGCCCGGAACCTTGAGGCGGTGCGCCGCGCTGAAGCCCAGGAGAAGGAGGCTACCGAGCGCGAGAGGACCGCCCTTGGCGTCATAGGAACGGGGCCGACACTGGATCTCGCCTCCTATGCGGGGACCTATCGGAATGAAGCTTGGGGCGACGCCGTCGTCGGCTTCGCCGACGGCAAGCTGACCCTGCGCTACGGTAAGGAATTCGTCGGCGAGCTCGAGCATGTCCAGCATGACCTGTTTCTGGCGCGCTGGCACAATCCGGCGCGCGGAACGAATTTCGTGAACTTCACCGTCGACATCCGCCGCCAGGCGGCGCAATGCGACATCTATCTCTGGCTCGTCGCGAATTTCCGGAGGATCGATTCGGGAGGCCCGTCCGATGCGGCCCATCGATAAGCGCGGTGGCCGGGCCGGTAGACTCTTGCCGGCTGGCGTCGTCGCCCTGATGGCGCTTCTGGCCGCCGCCGGGGCCGTTTCGCAGGTTCGGCCGGAGGGGAACCCGGCCGCGTATGATATCGTGATCCGGCATGGACGGGTTCTCGACGGAGCCGGAAATCCCTGGATATCCGCCGATGTCGCGATTCGCGACGGAAAGATCGTCAAGATCGGCGTCGTGCCGGCCCCCGGCCGGCGCGAGATCGACGCCGCCGGCCGCTTCGTCAGCCCGGGCTGGATCGACATGCTGGACCAGTCGAGCGAGGTTCTGCTCCGGAACGGGTTGGCCGAAAACAAGGTCCGCATGGGCGTGACGACCGCGATCGGAGGGGAGGGCGGGACGCCGAGCCTGTCGCAGAGCGGAGAGTCCGATGCCTCCGGCGGAATCGGAGACATCATCCCTTATTTCAACCGGCTCGATCGGCAGGGCATCAGCCTCAATTTCGGGATCTATTACAACGAGGCCCAGGCCCGATCGGCGGTGCTGGGACCTGGGAACCGCCGGCCCGGCCCCGGCGAGCTGAAGCGCATGAAGGATATGATGGCTGCGGCCATGGAGGCCGGCGTCCTCGGCATGTCCACGGCCCTGATCTATCCGCCGGGGAGCTTCGCCTCGACCGAGGAACTGATCGAAATGGCCCGGGTCGCCGGCGCCTGCGGGGGGCTCTATGCGAGCCATATCCGGGGCGAGGGGAAGGAATTGGTCCAAGCGGTCACCGAGGCCGTCGAGATCGGTGAGAAGGCCGGCCTGCCGGTCGAGATCTTCCATTTCAAGGCCGCCTACCGTCCCGCCCGCGGCACGCTCATGTCCGAGGCCATCCGGACGATCGAAGAGGCCCGCGGCCGCGGAGTCGACGTGGCGGCGGACATCTATCCGTATGATGCCAGCGGCTCGGGACTCGAGAACACGATCCCGGGGTGGGTCTTCGATGACGGCCCCCAGACGGCGCGGACGCGTTTGGGCGATCCGGCGGTCAGGGACCGTCTCAAAAAGGAGCTCGAAACGGGTTCGCCCGGGTGGTGGAACATCGTGGAGGCGTCGGGCGGCTGGGAGAATATCGTCGTCCGCAGCGCGGAAAATCCCGCCAACGCCCGCTTCGAGGGGAAATCCGTCGCCGAGATCGGCCGGCTTTGGGGAAAGAACCCCGCCGATGCCGCCTGGGACCTCGTGCTCCAGGCCCGCGGGCGAGTGGCGGCCGTCTATTTTCAAATGAATGAAACGGATATCGAAACCGCCCTCCGCCGGCCATGGGTGAGCATCGGAAGCGACGGCGGAGCGGCCCAAGCGGCCGGTCAGGTCGACGATTCCCATCTCGCCCACCCCAGGAGCTATGGCACCTTTCCCCGCATCATCGCCCGCTACGTGCGGGATCGGGGCGTCCTCTCGCTCGAAGACGCAGTCCGCAAGATGTCCGGATGGCCGGCCGGCCGTCTGGGGTTGACGGAGCGCGGCTTGATCAAGGAGCGATTTTGGGCCGATATCGTCGTCTTCGATCTCAAGACCATCCAGGACCGCGCTACATTCGATCAGCCCACGCAATTTCCATCGGGAATCGATTACGTCGTCGTGAATGGCGTCATCGTCGTTGATGAAGGGCGGCACACGGGGAGTCGGCCGGGACGCGTTCTCTATGGAAAGGGACGACGCGGCGGAGCAAATTCTCCGCGTTAAGACCTGCCTTGCCTCACCTCCTTTTTATTCCCGGCATCCATGGGCCACGAGCAATAACCGATATAGTGAAGGTCGCGCTGATCACCAAGCGCGGATCCTTCAGGATAAGGAGGATATGATGGGAAGCGCCCGAACCCTGCGAATGGTTTTCTTCGCTGTTTTTCTCATCGGGACTCTCGGCGGGACCAGGCTGCCGGCCATCTCCCATTCCGATGATGCGACGATCGCGGATGGGACCGTGTGGTCGATCGCCGCGGCGGGGGACTCCATCATGACGCGCGAGGTCCAATGCTTCGAGAACGAACCCGCGTTCATGGCCCTGGTGAAGTCGATCCGGGGCGCCGACGCCGCCGTCATCAACCTCGAGTTCAACGCTCTCCGCCTCTGGGAGTTCAAGGGATTTCCTCAGGCCGAGAACGGCGGTAACTATGAAGCGGCCCCGCCCGAAGTGATCCAGGATATGAAGTGGATGGGCTTTCGCCTTTTCAATCATGCCAACAACCATACGATGGATTACGGGGTCGAGGGGATGATGGAATCGTGGAAGACATTGGATGCGCTTCATCTGCTCTACGCCGGATCCGGAATGTCGGCGGGAGAGGCGGCCCAGGCGAAATATCTCGAGACGACGAAGGGCCGGTTTGCTTTCATCGGAATGGCGACGTCCTTCACGCCGATGTCCCGGGCCGGCGAAACGAGGCCGGATATGAAGGGCCGGCCCGGCGTCAACGCCTTGCGGACCACGACCGTCATGCAGCTCGCGCCGGCCCAGATGGCACAGCTGCGCAAGCTCGTGAAGGACGCGGGAGGCGAGGTGCCTGCGTCGGAAAAAGATCCAATTCCGCTGGGCAGCGAGACCTTTGTCGCCGGACCGGTGAACCGACTGGTCTCTACGGTCAATTCCCGGGATGAAGATCGTATCCTCCGATCGATCCGCAGCGCGGCCCGACAGGCCGATCATGTCATTGTCTATTCGCATTCGCATGACATCGAGGGAATGAACGACCTCTCGCCGGCCCCTGCCCACCTGCGGGAATTCATCAAAAAGTGTCTTGACGCCGGGGCGGACGTGTTCCTCGTCTCGGGCCCCCACAAGTTGAGGGGGATCGAAATCTACAAAGGAAAGCCGATATTCTACAGCTTGGGGAATTTTTTCATGCAGAATGAAACGATCGAGCCGATGCCGGACGATATGTATGAGACTTTCGATCTGGGAAATAAGGCTCTCGCCGGCGATTTTTACGATGCCCGCTCCAAGCCGGACCCGAAGACCGGATTACCGACCTCCTACTATCCCGCGCAGCAGGATATCTGGGAAAGCGTATTGGCTGTTCCCGTTTTTCAGGGCCATAGGGTCATCGAAATCAAGCTCTATCCGGTCGACTCGGGTTTCCGCCTGCCGCGGTCGCAGAAGGGAACGCCGCGTCTGGCCGATCCGGCCCTGGCCAGGAAGATCATCGATCGCCTCGCGAAAATGTCCGAGCTTTACGGAACAACGATTGTCTTCAAGGATGGTGTCGGCGACTGGACGGAAAGAGCGGCCCGTTAGGTTCACGGTCCGTCGAGAACCGTCTTGGGAGTCTTCCGAATGATGAAAATGCGCAGAACATTCCCGGGCACTCTCCTGGTGCTGATCGCTCTGATTTCTCAATCACCCGGATCAACTCCAAGAATGAGGGGATCATCATCCCTGGCCGGCAAGGTCACCATCCGCCGGGACACTTTTGGGATTCCTCATATCTTGGCGGAGACCGAAGAAGCGGCCGCGTTCGGATTCGGCTATGCCCAGGCCGAGGATCACGGGCTGATCATCGCCCGCGAGTTGGTGAGCGCGCGCGGCGAGGAAGCGAAATATTTCGGAACCGGAATCGACAACGACTTCCTCCTCGAGCTTTACGACAACCTGAAGATGGCGGAAAAAGACCTTCAAGGAGTGGGGCCGCTTCATCGAAAAATGATCGATGCCTACGCGGAAGGTCTCAACTTGTATTTCGCCCAACATCGGAACGAGCTTCCGACCTGGATCCCGAGATTCACGGGCATTGACATCATGGCCAACCGCCGGGCGGGGGCGATCCGGCAGACGGCTTCGCCGGAGATCATCGCGGCGCTGCGGCGGAAATATCCTCCGCCCGGTCCCCGGACCATGGCGGCGGCGGATATCCGGGCCGGGGAAGAGCCGCCGGGATCGAACGCTTTTGCGCTGTCGGGTTCCCGGACCGACTCCGGATGCCCCATCCTGCTGGGCAATCCCCACCTGGATTGGGCCTCGCTCTACTGGGAGGCCCAGGTCACGGTGCCGGGTGTCGTCGATTTCTTCGGCTCGACGCTGGCCGGTTACCCTGTGCTGAGGGCCGGCTTCAATGACCGCCTGGGCTGGGTCACGACTAACAATTCGCCTCCCATGATCGGGGTTTTTGCTGTGCCCCTCGATCCAAGCCGGGCCGATCATTATCTTTTCAAAGGTGAATCCCGGCCGCTGATCAAGAGGGAGATCACCGTGGGGATCAGGGGCCAAGACGGCTCTCTCCGAAAGGAGACAAGGACCTATTGGGACTCCCCCCTAGGCAAGATCCTTTATCGCACCCCGGAAAAGGCCTTCGCCGTCGATTCTACGCTGCTCGACGCGTATCGCAGCTTCGAGGAATTCTACGAGCTGAGCAAGACGCGGAGTCAGGAGGACTTTCTTCGCGTCCTGGATCGCAACTGGGTACCCATGTCGAACTTCACCTACGCCGACGCGGCGGGGAACATCCTGTATTATTGGAACGCGCGGATCGCGGCGCGCCCCGACGACGGCACGGACTACAGGCTCGATGTCCCCGCCGACAACGGCAAATATCTCTGGACGAGCCTCGTTCCGCCCTCGAGTTTTCCCCGGCTCTTGAATCCGAGAGGCGGATATATCCAGAACTGCAACAACCCTCCCTGGTACACGTCGCTCCGCGACCCGTTGGATCCGGCGAAATACCCAGGCTATCTGGAGGGAGATAACGAGCTCGGACTCCGGCCGCAAGCGATGCTGGGGATGCTGAACAGCGAAGAGAAGCTCTCCCTGGAGGAGGCCGTCCGGCTGAAGTTCAACACCAGGATGCTGCTTGCCGACCGCGTCAAACCGGATCTCCTTCAGGCCCTTCGCGAAGGGGCGGTGCCATCGGCGGATCTGCAAAACGGCCTCCGTATCATGGAGGATTGGGACAACCGGGTCTCGGCCGACAGCCGGGGAGGAGTCCTCTTCACGCGTTTTTGGGACACGTACAGCCGGGCCTGTAGGCGGCCGTTTCGCGTCCTATGGGATCGGTCGAATCCGGCGACGACGCCGTCCGGCCTGTCCGACACGCCGCTGGCTTTGAAACACTTCGAGGCGGCGGTGCGGTGGGCCCGGGAGACGTACGGTTCGGCCGATGTCGCTTGGGGAGACGTCCACCGCTACCGGTTCGGCTCGCTCGATCTCCCCGGCGACGGGGCCGACGGGAGCTATGGCCTTGTTCGGGTCGTCCGCTTCGCGGACATGCCCGACGGACGGAAGGTCGCCGGCCTGGTCCGGAACGACGACCCGCCCGTGGGCTTCGGAGACGCCTGGGTCATCGCCGTCCAGTTCTCCAGGCCGATCAAGGCCATGTCCGTCCTGGCCTACGGCCAGAGCACATCCCTATCGTCGAGGCACGGCAGCGACCAGATCGGCTTCTTCGCCGGACACCGGCTTCGGCCGATCTGGTTTCGCGAAGAAGAAATTAAGGCTCACATGGAAGAGGAATATCACCCCGATGACAGAAGATAAAATGCTTTTTTTCTCGCCACCGCCAGCATCTTCCTAGGTGCCGAGTTGAGGGTATATTTATTCGGCCGCATCATGCCTTGGCGGTGGACGCCGATCCAGGCGTTGCGCGTCAGCTCATAGATATCTATTCGGCAATTTGGAGATGCTGGA
>JADGNV010000072.1 GCA_017883285.1 Candidatus Aminicenantota bacterium
CGACCAACGAGATCTACACCATCGGGCCGCGCGACATGAACGGCACGGTCGTCGGCGGCCTGCGGGAATTCGTCATGAACGCCGAGGCCATCCTCCACGTCGGGGGCCAGTCCAGCCCGCTGTACCTCATCGCCTTCCACGACCGGGGGAACTCCTACGACATCAGCCGGGGCGTGAAGTGGGCGGACATGTACTCCTCGACGGGGATCGAGGCCCGGATCTTCGTCCCCGCCCTCCGGGTTCCCTTCCGCCTGATTTTTTCGTATAATAACCGCCGGATCTACGCCACCGATTCCAATTTCACCTTCCGGTTCGCGATTGGAACGACGTTTTAAGATTCCGCGACGATACAACCCATTCCGAAGAAGGAGGATCGACAAATGAAAAAGACAGCCATCTCCATCGCCCTGCTCGCCATGCTTACGGCCGTGGCCGCGTCCCAGAGCTTCGCCCAGGCCAAGATCGGCGTCCTCAATTCCCAGGACGTCCTCGAGAAGTCCGGAGAAGGAAAGAAGGTCATCGCCCGGCTGCAGGAGAAGGACAAGCAGAACCAGGCCGCCATCGCCAAGTTCGACGACGACATCCGCGCGCTTCAGACCAAGCTCAACACCCAGCGGATCACCCTGACCGAGGACGCCGTCATGCAGCTCACGTCCGACCTGGAGAAGAAGAACATTGACCGGAAGCGGATGGCCGAAGACGCCTATTCCGGCATGCAGGAGCTCACCCAGCGGCTCTTCAAGAAGGTCCAGGACGAGCTCATCCCCATCGTCGAGACCCTGGGCAAGGAGCGCGGTCTGGATATCATCTTCGACCTGGCCAAGAGCGGCGCCGTCTACTGGAGTCCCGCGATCGAGGTCTCGGCCGAGGTCATCAAGCGCTACGACGCGTCCAAGGCCGGCAAATAACGGGCCGGCCTTGTTCGATATCGAAGCGATCCTGAAGTTCCTGCCCCACCGCTACCCGTTCCTGCTCGTGGACCGGGTGCTGGCCATGGAGAAGGCGAAGTCCATCGTCGCCCTCAAGAACGTCACGTACAACGAGCAGTTCTTCCAGGGGCATTTTCCGGACGTGCGGATCATGCCCGGCGTCCTCATCGTCGAGGCCATGGCCCAGGCGGGCGGCATCCTGCTCTTCAATTCCATTCCCGAACCCCATACGAAGTTCGTCCTGTTCAGCAAGATCGACAACATGAAATTCCGCCGGCCCGTCGTCCCGGGCGACCAGCTGCGGCTCGAGTGCGAGCTGCTCAAGTTCAAGGGCCGGTTCTTTTGGATCCACGGGAAAGGGCTCGTGGACGGGGCACTCGCGGTCGAGGGAGACATGACGGCCTCGCTCCTCGACCGAGAGGATCTCAATGTCGGAAAATGACGTCACGATCCATCCCACGGCGGTCGTCCATCCCCAGGCCCGGCTCGAAGCCGGGGTCCGGGTGGGCCCCCACTGTGCGATTGGAGAGCACGTCAGCCTCGGCCGGAACACCCGGCTCGAGTCCCACGTCGCCCTGACCGGCTGGACCGAGATCGGGGCCGACAACGCATTCTCGCCCTTCGCCTCGGTCGGGACCGAACCCCAGGACATCGGCTACAATGGCGAGCCGACCCAGGTGCGGATCGGCGACCGGAACGTATTCCGGGAGTTCGTCACCGTCCACCGGGCGACCACCAAGGAACACCGGCTGACCTCGATCGGCAGCGACAACTATTTCATGGCCTACGCCCACGTGGCCCACGACTGCCGGGTCGGCGACCGGACGATCTTCCTCCACCAGGCGACGCTCGGCGGCCACGTGGCCGTCGAGGACTTCGCCACGGTCGGCGCCCTGAGCGCCGTCCACCAGTTCTGCCGGATCGGCCGCTTCGCTTTCACGGGCGGCGGATCGATGGTCACTCAGGACGTCCTCCCGTTCTGCCGGGTCGTCGGCCAGAGGCCGACCCGCGTCCTCGGGCTCAACATCATCGGCCTTCGACGCAACGGCTTCTCCAACGCCCGGATCGCCGCCCTGAAGGACATCTACAAGATCTTCTTTTTCTCGGGCTTGAACACCGCCCAGGCGGTAGAGCGGATCGAGGCCGAATGCCTTCCCGGCGAGGACCGCGAGGAGATCCTCCGGTTTGTCCGCACGGCGAAGCGGGGGGTCGTCAAGAAGACGTCGGACGCATGGGACTCCGAATAGGGATCATCGCCGGGTCGGGGCGCTTCACCCTCCAGGCGCTCGAAAGGGCCAAGGCCCGGGGCTATGTCTGTGTCGTGGCCGGAGTCCGGGGCGAAGCGCTCCCCGAGCTCAAAATCGCGGCCGATGCCTTTGAATGGATCGGGCCGACCGAGCTCGAAAAGCTCATCACGTTCTTCAAATCCCAGGGCGTCACGGAGACCGTCTTTGTGGGCAAGGTCGAGCCTCGCACTCTTGTCCGCAGGGACGGCCTCGACGAAGGGCTGGTCCGGCTCCTGTCCCAGCTGAAGGACAAGACTCCGACCACCGTCCTCCGGACTCTGATCGAGGTTCTGACCGCCCAGGGCATCCGGGTCAAAGACCCGTCGTTCCTGCTCGAGCCGTTTCTCTGTCCTCCCGGCCGGCTGTCGGCGGCGGCGCCCGCGGCATCGATCGAGGAGGACGCGGCCTTCGGCTGGGCCTTGGCCCGGTCGATCGCCGACCTCGACATCGGCCAGACGATCGTCGTCAAGGACAAGGCCATCGTGGCCGTGGAGGCTATGGAGGGCACGGACGAGACCATCCGCCGGGCCGGCCGCCTTGCGGGCCCGGGGATCGTGGCGATCAAGGTCGGGCGCACGCGGCAGGACATGCGGATCGACGTGCCCGCGGTCGGGCTCGAGACGATGAGGGTCCTCGTCGCCGTCCACGGCGCGGCGCTGGTCTTCGAGGCGGGCCGGGTCCCGTTCTTCCAGAAGGAGGAGGCCCTGGCCCTCGCGGACGCGAACGGGATCGCAGTCCTGGCCCGGGAATGAGGAGTTCGCATGGATAACGTCAAGGTCGGGATCATCGGCGTCGGGTACCTGGGCATGCAGCATGCCCGGATCGCCTCGTACCTCGAGGAGGCTGATCTCAAGGCCGTGGCCGACATCGATTTCAAGAAGGCCCTCGAGATCGGGAACCGCCACGGCGTCAACTACTACCAGAACTTCGAGGACATGCTCGACGAGATCGACGCCGGGATCGTGGCCACGCCGACCTCCGAGCACTTCCAGGTGGCCATGAAGCTCCTCCAGCACGGCAAGCACGTGCTCGTCGAGAAGCCCATCACCGAGACGATCGAGCAGGCCGAGCAGCTCGTGGACATGGCCCGGAAGAACGGCCTGATCCTCCAGGTCGGCCACCTCGAGCGCTTCAACCCGGCGGTCGAGGCCGTGGAGAACATGATCTCCGACCCGAAGTTCATCGAGGTCCAGCGGCTGGGCTCGTTCTCGGCCCGCTCGCTCGACGTCGACGTCGTCCTGGACCTCATGATCCACGACCTCGACATCATCCTGGCCCTGATCAAGGACGAGGTGAGCGTCATCCGCTCCTCGGGCATCCACGTCCTCTCCGAGAAGATCGATATCGCCAACGCCCGCCTCGAGTTCAAGGGCGGGTGCGTCGCCACCCTGACCGCCAGCCGCGTCCATCAGGGCAAGGTCCGGAAGCTCCGGATCTTCGAGCCGACATCCTATTATTCGATCGACTACATCGACCAGGAGGTCAAGGTCTTCCCGCTGAGCGGCCGGCAGACGGACATCAAGACCCTGAAGACGAAAAAGGAAGAGCCCCTGAAGAAGGAGCTCGAGAATTTCCTCCGCTGCCAGGTCGAAGGCCGGACGGGGAAGGTCAGCGGCGAGGAGGGGCTCCGGGCCCTCCGCCTCGCCTACGACGTGCTCCGGGAAATCGACGCGACCTGATCCGGGAGGCCCGGCCTATTTCGCAATCTTGAAATAGCCGTCCTCGATCCCCGAGTTAGTGGCGATCTTCGTGAACGTCATCCGCATGAATTCCCCCCCGCCCTGGATGACGGTCATGGCGTGGGGGACCATCAGCCCGCCCTCCTTCCGATAGTCCGACATGATCGTCTCGGACTCGACCTCGGCCCCGTTCTGGTCCGTGGCCTTGCCCCGGGACTTGTAGAGGAGGTACGTGGCCGGATCGATGTAGAGGGTGACCTTTTCGCCGTCCTTGTAGCTCTGCTCGAGGACGAGATAGTCCTTGTCCTGGATCTTCTCCTTCGGTTTGAGGGTATAGGTGATGCCGTATTTTTCGGGGTTGAGCACCGAGTCGTTCCCGAGGGCCTGGCGCCGGAAATCTGCGGTCTGCTTGGCGTCCATCTCCTGGGTGCCGCCCGCCTGGGGATTGACCATCCACGCCTTCTCGCCGTCGAAAGCCTGGGAAATGACCGTCCCCATGATGTCGATGTCCAGCCGCATCTTGTCCGGCTCTTTCATGGACATCGTGAGGCCGCCGCTCATCCCGAATTGGACCATCTCGATCGTGCCGGAAATCGTGGTGTCCTTGACTGCCTGGAGGGCCTGGCGCCCGCCC
>JADGNV010000073.1 GCA_017883285.1 Candidatus Aminicenantota bacterium
CCCGTTCGTCTCTTTGATGCCCCGGACGATGTCCAGGGCCATCCGCGCCCGGTTCTCCGGCGAACCGCCCCATTCGTCCGTCCTGCGGTTCACGTGGGGGGAAATGAAGCTGCTGAGCAGGTAGCCGTGGGCCATGTGGAGTTGAACGCCGTCGAAGCCCGCTTCCTTGGCCCGCTTGGCGGCCTTGACGAAATCCTCGATAAGCCCGCGGATCTCCGCGCCCGTCAGCTCCCGCGGCTCCAACTTGACGGAGGGGTCATAGACGGGAGAAGGGGAGACCGGCATCCCGCCGGCGATCTTAGGCTTCGTCTGGCGTCCCGCGTGGGCGATTTGGAGGAAAATCCGAGTCGGATAGGCGTGGACCGCCTCGGGAACGGCCTTCAGGCCCGCAACAAATCTATCTTCGTAGATCCCGGTTTGCCGGGGGCTCGCTTTCCCCAGGGGATTGACGTAGGCGTGCCCGGTGATGATCAATCCGACCTCGCCCTTGGCCAGCTCCCTAAAAAGATCGACCAAACGCTTGGTCGGGGTCCCGTCGTCCTCGGCCATGGATTCTTGGGTCGCCGAGCGGACGAATCGGTTGGGGATTTCGACCTTTCCGATCTTGATCGGGCTGAAAAGGATGGAGTTTTCGCGCGATTTCGACATATAACTATTATACTTGCATATCCGCCCCATTCGCGCTACTTTTTCCTCCGGGATGCAACTTTTCGTTTACCTAAACGGTTTTAGACATTGAATATGGACGAGCAGAAGCTGGTCGGCCTCATCCAGGCAGGAGACGAGTCCGCCTTTGCCGAGATCGTCCGTATCTATAAGGACAGGATCGTGAATTATCTGTATCAGATGACGGGCGATTATCAGCGCGCCGCCGACCTCTCCCAGGAGACGTTCCTCCGGGTCTATTTCAAGGCGGATAAATACAAGCCCATCGCCCCGTTTTCCTCCTGGATCTACGCCATCGCCTCCAACCTGGCCAAGACCGACCTCAAGAAGAGGCGCCGCACGGCCACCATTCCCCTCGACGACATCCAATACGGCCTCGACGCTTCCACGCCGAGCGAGGAGTCCCTGGATTCCGGCCTGGCGAATAACCTTCGGCAGGCCCTCGACGGCCTCAACCCCCGCTACCGGATCCCCGTTGTCCTCAAGGACATCGAGGGGTATTCCCAGGAGGAAATCGCCCTCATCATCAAGCGGCCCATCGGCACGGTCAAGGCCCGCATCAGCCGCGGCCGGGCGATGCTCAAGAAGCAGTTGGAGAAAGCCGGCTGCGACAATCCGTCCTATCAGCGCAAGGAGATCTACGATGGAAGATATTAACCTCGCCACGCTCGGGAAGCTCGATAGGGTCGCCGCCCCGCCCGATTTCGAGGGCCGGGTGATGTCCGCCCTCACCAGTCGCCGCGCCTCCTTGGCCCAGGCCCGCCGGACCCGCCCGCTCCGCTACTCCCTGGCGGGGGCCGCGGCCTTCCTCCTGATCGGCTTTCTCGCCCTGAACGTCTTCGTTCTGCAGCGTCCCGGCTCCGCCCTCCCGGCCGGCTTCGAAAGTCTTGACGGCCGCGACGCCGCGGGTCGCCAGATCTCCCTTCCCATCACCGAGACGATGAACTACCGCAACGAGATCCTCAACGCGGCCTCCGCATTCAATTCCGCCCCATCTTCCGCGTCCTCGGCCTCGACTATCTATATTCTGGAGCGGGTCTCCGACTCGCCCAGTAAATATATCAAATACTGATTTTATGGAGGTTCAACGAACATGACTCGAACGATAAAAGCCCTCGCGATTCTCGGCTGCCTGGCCGCCTTCGCCTTCGCATCCGCCGGCGCTTCCGGCGCGGCGGCGTCGTCCACCTCGTCCCCGATCGACGAGAAGAAGATCGAAGACATCACCAAGGCTGTGGCCCCGTCCGTGGTCAAGGTCGAAGTGCGCGACGGCATCCGAAAGGTGGCCACCGGCGTCGTCATCGACAGGGACGGCTCGATCGTCACCACGGCATTGATCTCGCCCCGCGACGAGGAAATCACGGTCATCACCGCCGACGGCAAGAGAATCAAGGCCGAATTCAAGGGCGTCGACACGCAGACCCAGCTGGCCCTCATCCAAGCGAAGGACAAGAGCCTTGCGCCGATCGCCCTCGGGAAGTCGGGCGACCTCAAGCCCGGCGCTTGGATCGGCGTCGTCGGCCTCTCGCCCGAAAACACGCCCGCCGTCACCCAGGGCATCGTTTCCTCGGTCGCCGCCGATCGCCTCCGCCTCAATGTCTGGGTCGTGCCCGGTTCTTCGGGCAGCCCGGTGGTGAACGGCAACGGCCAGATGGTCGGCCTCCTGCGCGGCGCCTACGCCGAGGACCAGCCCATCATCTTCGAATTCCGGGAGCAGCAGGTCGTCGGCTCCGGCACGGTCTTCAGCCGGGCCGAGGCCCCTTCCTCGGGCATGGCCCTGGCCGTGCCCATCGACGTCGTGATATCCATTGCGGCCGACTTGAAGAAATATGGCAAGGTCGAACGCGGCTGGCTCGGCGTCTCCGTCTCCGAAAAGGACGGCAAGGTCGAGATCGCCATGATTGATCCCAAGAGCCCCGCCGAATTGGCCAAGATCAAGGAAGGCGACCTCATTCTCAAGATCGACGGCAAGGACATCACGTCCGGCCCGACGCTCTCTTCGGAAATCCGGAGCCGTAAGCCCGGCCAGGACATCACGGTCAAAATCGAGCGCGACGGCAAGCCGCAGGACGTCAAGGTCAAGCTCGGCGAATATACCGAAGTCGAGGCCCAGCGCGAGCTCGAACTGAACTTCCCTCAGTTCTTCAGCCGCGGCAGAATCGCGCCCCCGGGCATGTTATCGCCTGCGCCGAAAGAGGCGAAGCCCGAACGGCAGACGCAACAGAACAACGCTATGCCGCGCTCCAGAACCGCGCCATTCCCGCGCAATTTCTTCTGGCAGACCCGCAAGTTCATCGGCGTGACGCTCCAGGAGCTTAATCAAGAGCTGGCCGAATATTTCGGCCTCAAGGACGGCGTCGGACTGCTGGTAGCCCAGGTCGAGGACAAAAGCCCCGCCCAGAAGGCCGGGCTCAAGGTCGGCGACTTGATTCTCAAGGCCGACGGCAAGCGGGTCGAGACCTCATCCGCCCTGAGCGAGATGATCCAGGGCCGGAAGAAGGGCGACAAGATCAAGCTCGAAATCCTTCGGGACAAGAAGACGCTCTCGGTGGAGATCGAAGTCGAAGAGGAGGAATCCTCCTCCGCGACCTTCAAATGGACGCCGGACGAGGACTTCAGGGTCATTCAAGACCAGCTGAGCAGGCTCAACAAGGATTTCCGGATTCCCCCAACCATTTGATTTTTAAATCCTCGAATTCCTCGTCGGAGAGCCTCTTCCCATCAAAGAACCCTTTGGCCCGCCTCTGACGAAGCGCCTCGTACAAAATGACCCCGGCCGAAACCGAAAGGTTGAGGCTCTGGGCCATGCCGAGCATCGGGATGCGGATCTCCGCATCCGCCATCTCCAGCGCTTCCGCCGAAATGCCGTCGGATTCGTTGCCGAAGACGATGGCCAAGGGCTGCGTGTAATCCAATTCCGCGTAGTCGATGGCGTTCTTGGCGAGGTGGGTCACGGCGATCTTCAAACCCCGCGCTTTAAGGCCGGCCAGGCATTCGCGGGTCGCGGCGTGGAAGGCCAGGTTCAGCCATTTGTCGGCCCGGGTCGTGATGGCCTTGTTGACCTCGAACAGTTCGGCATCCGAGCCGATGACGTCGACGTTGAGGACGCCGGCCGCGTCGCATGTCCGGAGGACGGCGTTGGCGTTGTGGGCGTTGGTGATGTGCTCGAGCACGACCCGCAGGTCGGGCTGGCGGCGGGACAGGACGCCGGTCACTCGGGCGATGCGTTCATCGGTGGGCATGGTTGACGTCTCAGAACAACAACAATTTCGCGATCAATATCGCCCACACCACGCCCGACCCGACGAACGCCCTGTGCTCCCGGTTCTTCTTGTAAAGCGCGGCGCTGAACTTCGTCCCGTTCGCTCCCGGAAACGGCCGAAAAGTCGGAAAGAAAATCGGGACTCTTTTCTTGTATTCCTCGTAGGCCTCGGGGAAAAGGCGCTTCATGCGGTCGCGCTCCTCCAGGATGACCGGCGGGTAGAACAACAGGAAATAGGCCGCGATGAGGAAGACCCCGGCCCATGTGTTCGTCCCGATTCCCACGCTCAGCCCCAAGACAAAATTCCCGAGATAGAGCGGATTCCTCGTGTACTGATAGGGGCCGGAAACGGCCAGTTCTTTTTCCTTCTTGATGTGCCCGGCTGCCCAGGCGCGTATTCCGAGCCCCAACGCGCAGACCGCTAGCCCCGCTCCTACCGTCCCTTTCGCCGGCCGCGCCACGACGAGAATGGCCGGCAGGAAGACCAGACCCGCTCGAACGCGCCATCTATAGAGCGTCCGCATCAGCTTCGATCGGCTTTCCATTCTACTTCAGGGCCGCCCGTACCTTTTCGGCGACCTCCTCGGGTGTGATGAGCTTCATGCAGTCCATGCTCTCGCAATTATGCTTATAGCAGCGGCTGCACGTGATTTCATGGTAGATAACGCCGTCGTGCGCGCCGAACGGCCCGTTCCGCTGCGGATTCGTCGGGCCGAACAGTCCCACGACCGGCGCCCCCAACGCGCAGGCGGCCTGGAGGGCGAACGTATCGCCGCTCACGACGAGCGCCGCCTTCCTCAGCAGGGCCATCGTCTCCCGGACCGTGAGGAAGGGGATCAAATCGACTTCCGTCTGCTTCCGGATCCGCTCGGCGACGGCACGCTCCTCCTCGGTCCCCCAGAGCAACAGAGGATGGATGGGATCGTGCTCCAGAATGTTGAGGAGAGCGATCCAGTTGCGCGCGTCCCAGCGCTTGGTCGGCCAGGCCGCCCCGACATTGACCACGACGAGCTCGCGGCTTCCCGGGCGCTTCGCCGGGCCGATCTTGTCGCAGACCGAATCCAGGAGCTCGTCCGGGATGATGAGCGGAAACTCGAACCGCCGATCGCTCCCATCGAGGCCGAGCAGCCGGAGCAGGCTGAGATTCTTGACGATCACGTGGTCCGACTCGCTCACCGGGTCGAGCCGGCCAGTATAAAACAGCCCCGCGGAACGTTCCCTCAGATTGGACCGGTGGAATCCGAGCCGCTTCTTCGCCCCCGACAGGCGGGCGATGAACGCGGATTTGAGGAGCCCCTGGAAATCGAGGGCGATCTGGTCCCGGCCGCGCAGCCTTTTCCGCCAGCCCCGCTCTCCGCGGACAATGATCTCGTCCAGCCCGGGGACGAAGTCCAGGATCTCTTTCCCCTTCTTTTCGACGACCCACCGGATGCGAGCTTTCGGGTTGGCCCGCCGGAGCGCCGCGTAGGCGGGGATGGTGTGGACGATGTCGCCGAGCGAGCTGAGGCGGACGATCAGGAAGTCTGGCATCCCGACCTACCCGCCGTGGCCCTTCCGCCGATTCGCCGGTGAATCTCCTCTCACCGCCGCACCCTTCATCCTAGCCAAAATCCTCGGGATGACCTCGGATGTGGACCTGATCTTGGGCCCCCCAGCGATCGCGATCCGCCCGCCATAAGAAAGTACGGTTTCACGCTCCGGCACAGTCGCCTGGGTGTAGTCGGACCCCTTGGCGTGGACATCGGGCCGCAGCGAGAGCAATATCTTTTCCACATTCGGATCGCTGAAAATCGTAACGTAATCCACAAACTCGAACGCCCCGATGATCTCCGATCGCTCGCTCTCCGGCAGGATCGGCCGTCCCGGCCCCTTCAGCTCCCTTAGGGAAGCGTCGCTGTTGAGCGCCACGATTAAAACATCCCCGCACTTTTTCGCCCCCCTCAAGTACCGCATATGGCCGGCGTGGACGAGGTCGAACCCGCCGTTGGCCAGGACGATCGTCCGGCCCTTTTTCCGTTCCCGGCTCACGATCGTGCGGAGTTGAGGGAGGGTCTTGAGTTTCTTCAATGTCCGGCAATGATGGCTTGCTTGAGTTCGAGCGGGCTGACCGTGGCCGTGCCTTTTTTCATGACCACGATCCCGCCCGCGTAATTGGCCAGGCGGGCGGCCTGCTCGGGCGCCGCGCCGCAGGCCAGGGCGGCGGTGAAGACGCTGATGACGGTGTCGCCCGCCCCCGTGACGTCGACGATGTCCGTCGCGCCGAAGATGGGCAGGAGACAGGGCGCTGTGTTCTTTTGGAAGAGAGCCATCCCTTTCGATCCCCTCGTGATCAGAAGGGCCGGGGAGCGGAGCTTTCTGAGAAGCGTTCGGCCCGCGTCGCGGAGGAGGCGCGGGCCGTCGTCGATCCGGATCTTGAGCGCATCTTCGACCTCGGGCTCGTTGGGCGTGGCCACGGTCACCCCGGGGAAGGAAAGGAGGCGGAAACGCGAATCCAGCGTCACGGGGACGTCGGCCGCCTTGAAGAGGGGAAGGGCGGCGGCGAACAGGTCTTCCTTGACGGTCCAATAATGGTAGTCGGAGATGAGGAGCGCGTCGCATTCTTTGGCGGCGCGCCGCAGGGCCCGCTCGAGCCGGGTCTTGAGGGCGGCCGTCTCGGGGACGCGGCCTTCGGTATCGATCCGGAGGACTTGCTGCTTCTTGGTGTTCTCCTCGCCGGCCAGGATGCGCGTCTTCAAGGGCGTCGGGTAGCCTTGGACCGCAATCAGCCCGTCGACCGCGATTCCCCGCTTTCCGAGGATGCGGACCACGGCCCGCCCCGCTTCGTCTTTGCCGACGACGCAAATCGGCACGGGCTCGACGCCGAGGGCCTTGAGGTTGAGCAGGGCGTTGCCGGCTCCCCCCAGGGAGAATTCCTTTTTCTGGTAGGAAAGGATGAGCACCGGCGCTTCGCGCGAGACCCGGCGCGTGGTGCCGTAGAGATACTCGTCGAGGATGATGTCGCCCCAGACGGCGATCCGGAGATGGGGGAACTTGTCGATGATTGCGAACAGGCTGCGGGTATCTTCGTTCATGGCTGTCGGCGCTTGAGTTTTACCAAAAACGGGGGGAAAGGTCAAATTCTCCCGCTCTTTCTTGAATTTCCGCCCTAAATCGTCTATAACAAGAGGGCGCCGGAGTGGCGGAACTGGCAGACGCGCTGGACTCAAAATCCAGTGGACCGAAAGGTCCGTGTGGGTTCGATTCCCTCCTTCGGCACATCTTATTTCCCGTGCTTTCCTGGCTTTTCCTCGAACTTCGATTCCGTTATTCCCGTTCTTGTCTTTAAGTCCCAATAGCATAGTTTCAGCGTTTTTAAGTCGTTTTTGGCACAAATTGGCACAAGGCTGGCACACGGGGAGACGTCTGCCCGGCCCACAAGGTAGCGGCCTAGCTTCCCTCCGTGAAGACCATGAACGCGCGCCACGGCAACCGCACCGGGAGGGGGAGCGGTCACCCGGCACAGCGTGGCAACGTCCTCCCGAGGTTTTTTGGGGCTTCGTGAGAACGACAAGCCCGTCCCGGCGTCTTTCTCCAAGGGGCCTAATATTTCGGGCTTAGCCCGTCCTCTTGCCACAGGAAGGCCCGCCGTCCCTCCCTGGCTCCGGGCCTTCCCCGGTCTCAATGAAACAATCTGATCTTTTGTTACATTCATTTTGACCTGTAGAGGCCCGCTTCAGGCGGCAAGGGAAACGGCTTCGAAAATCCTGGATCGGCTCAGCGGATATCAGGGGACTTGCCTGGCCTTCGTTGACATCGTCCATCCGCCAGAATATCATCCAATCATCCATCGGAGGGGTTATGAAAACAAAAATTACCATTTCCCTTTTTGTTTGCTTCGTTCTCATTTCCTGTGCTTCGGCCCCCGTCGCCCGG
>JADGNV010000074.1 GCA_017883285.1 Candidatus Aminicenantota bacterium
GGACGCGAAGGGTCCAACTCATCGGCGGCCTCCTTTGTTCAGACGAACGAGGAGCGGGTCGGGAACGCCGGCCTCGGCGAAGGCGCGGGCCCGCAGCAGGCAGGCCGAGCACGCCCCGCAGGGCCGCTCCGCGCCCGCGTAGCACGTGACCGAATGCGAATAGTCCGCGCCGAGCGAGAGCCCAAGGCGGATGATCGCGGATTTCTTCATGCGGACGAACGGGGCCGTGATCCTGATGCCCGGCCCGCCGAACGCCGCCGTCGTCCCCGTGGCGACCGCGCGTTGCATGGCCCGGACGAACGCGGGGCGCGTGTCGGGGTACGCGGGCGAATCGACGATGTTGAACCCGCAGACGATCTCCGTGCCGCCATGGACCTCGGCCCAGGCCGCGGCGAGCGAAATCAGGATCCCGTTGCGGAACGGCACATACGTCGCGGGCGGACTGGACGCGAGCGGCGGGACTTTTCTATAGCGCGGCAGCGCGACCGTCCTGTCCGTCAGGGCCGAACCGCCGATCTGGGTCAAATCGATTTTCAGGACCGTGTGCGGGACACCGAGCCGGCGGGCCGTCGCCCGGGCCATCCGGACCTCGACGTTATGGCGCTGTCCGTAGTCGAAGGTCAGGGCGCGGACGTCGTCCGCTTTGGTCCGGGCCCAGGTGAGAGCGGTCGTGGAATCGATCCCGCCCGAGAAGAGGACGATGCTCCGTGTCATGATCCGGTCCGCTCCCCGGCCCTCACCCGCAGGGGACGTCCTTGGCCTTGCGGTTGGCCTTGCAGAAATCCATCATGGCCGTGATCGCCCGCTGGCCCGCCTCGGCCGACCCGTCCTGCGCGGCGAAGGCCTCGACGAACGTCCGAAGGTCGGCCGCGGCCGGCCGCTTGCCGTAATCGTGCATGACGTTCACGATCCCGGCGTCCAGCCCGTATTCCATCGCCTTGGCCAGATAGGCCCGGCAGACGCCCGTCCGGCGGCCGGGGAGATCGCGGACGGCGTTGGTGATGCCCAGCGAGAAATGGACGCCCTTCATCGCCGGATCGGCCTTGAGGCGGCGGATGGTCTCGAAGGTGCGGTAGGTGTATCCGGGCGTATCGGGCGTCATGGGCATGTCGATGGCCAAGGGAAAGACGGTCGAATCGAAGAAGATGTCGCCCGGCCGGAAGCCGTAGCGGCCCGTGGCCGCTTCGAAGATGGACTTGGCCATGGCCGCGAGCTCGTCGATGCCGTAATAGGACCCTTCTGACCCGGTAGACTGGATGTCCACAAGGAGCCCGATGAACTTGAACGGATGGTCCTTTCGCAGCGGCAGCACGGCGTCCATGGTGTAGGTCTTGACCGAGTTCAGGAGCGGAAGCGCGATCCCGGCGGGAGCGCCTTCGTACCAGGCTTCGAGCCCCGCCTTCAGGACCTCGGAGACGCCGCTGTCCACGCAGACCGGGACGCCGTCTCCGTGGCGCCGTATGAGGCGGACGTAGTCCCGGATCATCCGCGCCGTGAGCGCGGGGTCCTTCTCGCCGAAGGCGTCCACGTTCACTTCGAGGTAGTCCGCGCCGTGGCGGGCCTGGGAGGTGATGAGCGAAATGATGTAGTCGAGCGCCGCGCTCGGCCGGTCGAAGGCGCCCGGTCCTGCGGCCAGGAGCTCCTTCATCGCGGCCGCCGGCCGCGGAATGCTGGCGTGGATATTCTCTCCGATCTGGATCAGGGGGTATTTCCGGGCGTGGTCTTTTTCGAAGAGATAGTTGAGGATCGACGACGTGTCGGCCAGGGCCGCGTCGCGCGGCGGATTGATGAGCCGGGCGAGCTTCTCGAGGCCGGCCGGGCCCTCGGACGCGGCGGCCTCGAAGATGAACTCGCCGACGCAGGTCCGCGTCCGGTCGTGTCCGCAGCGGCCGTCGGGGTCGGCGTCGCCGCAGGGCGGATTCGGCAGACCCTTGGCGCACTTGCCCAGCGTGCAGAGGCCGAAGTTCTCGGGGAGGAAACAGTCGCCGCATTCTTCGCATTCGTAGAGGAGCGTCTTGGCGGCCTTTTCCGCGGCGAAGAAGGCCGTGTACAGGCTGCCCGCGCCCTGGCGCAATTGCCGGCTCGAGCCGAAAATCCTTTTTGCGGCGGGATGCAATCCCCGGCCGGGCGTGAGGACCGTCCGGTGCATGGCGTCGAACAGCCGCTTGCCGGCCGGCGGCTTCGGCCGCGGCGGGAGGCGGCGCGCGCCGCTTTCATCATAGAGATAGAATCCCGGCTTGCCGCCCGGGAGCGTCTTCACCCCGAAGTCCAGATTGTCCCGAAACCGCCGCCAATCGGCCCCGATCTCCCCGGCCCGGGCCAGGATCCGGACCAGCGTGTCGAAGTCGGGGAGCCCGCCGACGTCCACGCCCGCGGCCCCGAGGTCGCGGTACATGGCCACCTGCTGGGCGGTCCGCTCGACGTGGTCGGCGAACGATTCGCGCGTGACCTTGGCGAAGAGCGCTTTCGTGACGACGCAGCCGAAGAGCTTCCCCTCGTGCATCAGGCGCGGCGCGGGCGTCGCCGTGGTAAGGAGGTAGACGTTGCCGAAGACCGGAATGCGGAGGTTTTCCTCGCGCATGTATCGGAACAGCTCCTCGCTCTTGCGTCCGTCCCACCCGAGCTGGGTGATGAGCGCGCCGGCGCCGGCCCGGATCTTGCGGGCCATTTTGTAGTACTGCTGCCTCGTCGCGCCTTCGGTATACTTGAAGGGCGAGACCGCGGCGAGCGTGAAGAACTGCGGGGCGCGGCCGTAGGCGCCGGGCGGCACGCGCTGATAGGATTCGACGTTCAGCTCCTGGATGAGTTCAATGAGGCCGATGGAATCCACGTCGAAGATCCCCGTGCCGGACGCGGGCTTGTCGCCGGTGAGGGCGAGCACGGACTCGAGGCCGAGCTTTGCCAGGCCGAGGAGGTAGGTCTTGAGGCCCTCAAGGTTGTGGTCCTTGGCCGTGACGTGGGGCACGACGTCGAGGTCGCTCCAGAGGTCCTGCGCCCGGAGGATGGAATAGATGTCGGCCGGGCTGAGCGAAGCCGTCCCGCTCGGGCTCTGGGGGATCGTGACGCCGGCCAGCCGGACGTCCGCGGGCAGCGAGCCGCCTTTTCCCTGATAGCCTTTCAGGAACCGCTCGAAATTCTTCAGGTCGTGGCCGGGACCGGGCACGAACTCGGCCAGGACGAGAAACGGACGGCCGCCGGCCGCGTCCGGAGTCGTGTTCAGCCAATTTTGCAATCTCATTTTTCCCGATTCTTTCGCGGGGATGAGAAGGTTATAGCGGTTTTCGGCCCTGTTTTCAAGCGGAAAGCGTGTTTTGCCTTGACATAAGCGCGGGGTGGCGCTACCATTTAGCGAACTTCAGGCCGATTTTTTACGACACGCGACACGAAATGGAACGAACCGGAATGGAAACGCCAGGCGCTTCCGCCGCCGCCCGTCCCGCCGACGTGGGAGGCGCCGCCGTCTGCGACAACCAGGTTGGCAGCGCCAACCGAGTTGTCTGCGACGACCAGGTCGTCCGTGACGACCAGGCGGATTTTCCCTCGCTGCGCGACGCGGCGAAGTCCCGCCGCGGGTCCGGCGATCCCCTGAAGCTCATCGATTCCGGAAAGCTGTCCGTTCCCGAGCTCGAATGGCTCGGCGCGGCCGGCGCCGAGATCTTCACCTCCGACTGCGCCGGGCGGAACGCGCACGACCTCGCGCTCGTCTCGAACGCCGCCGGAAAAGGCGGCGCCCGTGTCGCCCATTTCCATCACGGCCCCTTCCTTACTAAGGAAGGGGAGTCGCCCGTGCCGTTTGCCGATCTGCTCGAGCTCGGCCGGAGCGGGCTCCTCCTCTACGCGTCCAACGTGAAAGCGGCCCGCGATTTCGCCGCGCTCGACGCGCTGTCGAATGCCTGCGCGAAGGGCGGAACGAGATTCGGATATTACCATCACGGCGCTCTCGTCGCCGCGCTCGAAGACCTCGCCCGGAGCGGCGCGTGGGTCCACATCGACGGCCGGAGCCTCGCCGCGGACGCCGACGTCGCGCTCCTTGCCGACTGCGCTCGGGCCGCGCGCGCGGCCGGAGCCGGCGTCGTTCTTCACGTGGACGCGCTCCTCGACCCCGCTTCCATCGCCGACCTCATCGAGGCCGGTTGCCATATTCTCTTTTTGACCCCGCCGAGCGACTACCGCTCGCCCTACCGGTCGCTCGAAGAGCGCGCCCGGCGGCTGCGGCTCGACCCCCGGGCTTCTTACCTCTTCCCGGCCTTCATGCTCTGAAATGTCAAGTTGTTTTACAGATCTATTCCTAGGGGGTCGATTCGCCTCTTCCCCCTACTAATTGTATCTTTTTAGGGAAAACCTATTGACATTTGGAAAAAAAGGGATATAAATAGAACAAGGAACGAGAACGAAATACCGAAATGGAACGTCCGGAATAAAATGTTGACCACGCTGGGAACCTACGAATTTCTCAGGCGAAGCCGAGAAACGCTGCGATGAAGATCGCGTTGCTTTACAGCTCGAAAGCAGGCATGGCTTCATCGCTGAGCCGCCGGTTGGCCGACGACAAGCGGGACGAGGAGGACGAACCTCCACCCGATTTCCTCGCCGAGTGCGATTCCGACGAAACGATCGAGGCGGTTCGAGCCGCGCTCGCCACTCGGCACGACGTCATCCCCATCGAATCCGACGATTTCGCGTTCGACCATCTGCGCGAAACGCAGCCGGACCTCGTCTTCAACATTTCCGAGCGCCTGTTCGGCCCCAATCGCGAGTCCCACATCCCGTCGCTCTGCGAAGTCCTCGACCTGCCCCACACCGGATCCGATCCGCTGACGCTCGGCATCTGCCTCGACAAATCGCGGGCCAAGGAGATCCTCTCCTACCACAAGGTCCGCAATCCCGAATTCTGGATCGTCGAGCCCGGCGTCGAACCGCCCGCGGACATCAGTCTGCCGGCGATCGTCAAACCTCTCTATGAAGGGTCGAGCAAGGGGATCAAGGACAGCTCGGTCGTCGACCGGCGCGAGGACCTCGTCGCCCGTGTCCGCGAAGTGACGACGCTCTACCGGCAGCCGGTCATCGTCGAACGGTTCCTCGACGGCCGCGAGTTCACGGTCGGCGTCCTGGGCAACGCCCCTCGCTACGAGGTCCTGCCGATCGTCGAGATCGACCATGGCCTCCTTCCGCCGGGCGCCCGGCCGATCTACTCCTACGAGGCCAAGTGGATCTGGGACACGCCCGACAATCCGCTCGAGATCTTCAAGTGCCCGGCCCCGATCCCGACGGCGCTCCGGACGAAGATCGAGAAGCTCGCGGCGGCGACCTGCCGGATCCTCCGGATCAAGGATTGGTGCCGCATCGACGTCCGACTCGACGGCGACGGCGAGCCGAACATCCTCGAAGTCAACCCTCTGCCGGGGATCCTGCCCAAGCCCGAAGACAATTCCTGCCTGCCCAAGGCGGCCCGGTCCGCGGGCTATTCCTACACCGACCTGATCCTTCGGGTCGCGGACGAAGCCGCGGCCCGTTACGGGATCGGCGGCCCGGCCGCCGTCAGGGCGACGCGGGGGCGCGCATGAGCCCGATGAAAGAGAAGAACGTTCTGGTCGGCATCGCTTACAACGCCTACGACCCGCTCACCGCCCGGAAGCAGGAGCGGGCCTCGGAGGAATCCGTTGAGCAGACGGCCAAGGAGGTCCTGGCGACCGTCACCGAGCTCGGCTACACGGCCTTCATCCTCCCCTTGCACAAGAGCTTCATGAGCTTCCTCAACCGGCTCAAGGACCTCAAAGCCGACGTCATCATCAACCTCTGCGAGGCCTTCGCCGGCTATCCCCAACTCGAAGCTAACGTGGCGGCGGCCTACGAACTGCTGGGCGTGGCCTTCACCGGGAACGATTCCCGGACGCTGGCCCTCTGCCTGAACAAGTTCAAGACCAAGGCCGTGCTCAAGTCGTGCGGCCTGCCGACCGCGCCGGCCAAGCTGGTCGACGCGCCGGACGCGAAGCTCGACTTCCCGTTCCCGGCGATCGTCAAGCCGAACACCGAAGACGCGAGCCTCGGGATCAGCCCCGAGTCCGTCGTCACCGACGCCGAAGGCCTGGCCAAACAGGTCCAGCGGATCCTCGACATCTATGAGCAGCCGGCCCTCGTCGAGGCCTACATCGAGGGCCGCGAGTTCAACGTGGCCGTGTTCGACGACGGCAAACCCGAGGCGCTCCCGGTCTCGGAGATCGATTTCTCGAAGATGCCCGAGGGGCAGACCCACATCCTGTGCTACGAGGCCAAGTGGCTGACCGACGACATCCTCTATACGTCCACGCCGCCGATCTGCCCGGCCCCGATCGAGGACGGGCTGAAGGCGAAGCTCCAGGAAGCGGCGGTCAAGGCCTTCCAGGCCGTCGGCTGCCGCGACTACGCCCGGATCGATTTCCGGATGGACAAGAAGGGCAAGCTCTACATCCTCGAGGTCAACCCCAATCCCGACATCAGCCTCAACGCCGGCTATGTCCGGGCCCTGGCCGCGGCCGGCATCGAGTACAAGACCTTCTGGCAGAAGCTGATCAACAAGACCCTGGCCCGGAAGGTGAAGACATGATCCGGCCGATGGCGAGGTCCGACAAGAGTGTCGTCATGGAGCTCATCGAGGCCACGGCCTTTTTCCGGCCGGAGGAAGTCCACGTCGCCGAGGAGCTGGTCGACGTCTACCTCAACCACCCGGACCAGAAGGACTACGACGTCGTGGTCATCGAGAGCGACGAACACGAGGTCGCCGGCTACCTAACCTGGGGCGAGACCGCCATGACCGTCGGCACCTACGACCTCTACTGGATGGCCGTCTCGCCCCGCCACCAGGGCAAAGGCTACGGCCGGAGGCTCGTCGAATGGCTCGAGGGCCGGGTCAGGGAGATCGGGGGGCGGCTGATCATCATCGAAACCTCCTCGACGCCGAAATACGATCCGACCCGCCGGTTTTATTTGGGACTGAATTATCGAGAGATCGCCCGCATCCCGGACTATTACCAGGACGGAGATGACCGGGTCATTTATATCAAGCGACTGGTGTAAAGGAGTCAGGACGATGGACGAATGGCCGCAGATATTGAGGGGCAGCTTGAGAACGCCCGAGGAGATCGCCGCACGTTTCGGCCTGGACGTTGACGAAGTTCGGAAGGTTGCCCGCGTTTTCAAGGTGCAGATCACGCCCTATTATGCGAACCTGATCAAGCACAAGGGGGATCCCATCTATCGCCAGATCGTGCCCGACAAGGCCGAGCTCAAGGGAAATTCGGGGGTGGCCGACCCGCTCCTCGAGGACCAGAATTCGCCGGTGCCGAGCATCGTCCACCGCTATCCGGACCGGCTGCTGTTCCTCGTCTCGCACAGCTGCGCCTCGTATTGCCGGTTCTGCACCCGCAAGCGGAAGGTCGGCGACCCGAGCAAGATCCACCCCCGCTACATCGAAGACGGGTTGGACTACATCCGCGCCCACACCGAGATCCGGGACGTCATCGTTTCGGGCGGCGACCCGCTGATGCTGAGCGACGACCGGCTCGAGTACATCCTCGCTTCGCTGCGGGCCATTCCCCATCTCGAGATCCTGCGCGTCGGCACCCGCGTGCCGTGCTTCCTGCCGCAGCGCGTGACGCCGAAGCTCGCGGCCATGCTCAAGAAGTTCCACCCGCTCTACGTCAACGTCCACTTCAACCACCCCGACGAGCTCACGCCCGAGGCGAACGCGGCCCTTGGCCTCCTGGCCGACGCCGGCATCCCGCTCGGCTGCCAGACCGTCCTGCTCAAGGGCGTCAACGACGACCCGCTGGTCATGCGGCGGCTCATGCAGAAGCTCCTCTGCGCCCGCGTCCGGCCGTACTACATCTACCAGACGGACTTCGTCCAGGGCACGGACCATCTCCGGACCTCGGTCGAGAAGGGCATCGAAATCATGGACGCGCTCCGCGGCTGGACCTCGGGGCTCGCCGTCCCGTACTTCGTCATCGACGCGCCGGGCGGCGGCGGGAAGATCCCCGTCCTGCCGAAGTACATCCAGACGATGAACGATGACCAGGTCGTCATGCGGAATTTCCAGAACGAGATGTACGCCTATCCCCAGGTCCAGCCCGCCGCCAATGGGAACGGCAACGGGAAGAAGAAGTCCCGCAAAGAGAAACAACCCTACGTCGACCCGTGCTTCGGCGTGACGAACGCCCCGCCGATCGGCTGAGAACGAATCGTCGTCCCGAGGCCTTGCGAGGGATCCCCTCTTCTGAACGATTCACCCTCCGAGGCAAAGGAGATCCCTCGGCAAAGGCCTCGGGATGACACGCTCCGTTTCTACTTCAATCCCGCGAGATACGCCGCCAGTCCCGGCTTCTTGACGATCTCCAGCGCCTCGTCGGCGGAGAGGCCGCGCTTCTGGCGGATCGATTCCAGGATGCGGACGATCGAAAGCGGCACTTCGGCCGCCTGCCCGACGTCCTGCGCCCGCTCCTTCATGAAGGCGATGGAGTCGAAGAGGACTGCGTTCGCTTCGCCGTAGGAGATCGGCTTCCGGACGCCGTTCTGCCGGACCCATCCGGGCGCGGCTAGGATGTCGTTCACATGGAGCTGGATGAGGTAGGTCGCCCGGCCGATGAGCTTGAGGTTCGACGGGCTGACGTTGGTCATCGTGTTGCCGACGACCTTGCCGAGCTTGGCCATGACCGCCGTCGAGTGGGCGTTGAGCGCTATCTTCAAGGCGATCTGCGCATCGAGGCCGAAAGGATCGTTGTCGCCGGCGACTTCGAGCCGGACCACGACCCGCGGCGCTTTTGACGGCCCCAGGGCCGCGGCCGGATCGGGCGCGGCGACGGCGCCTTTGGCCGGCTTTTCCGCGATCACAATGAGCCCCAATCCCGCGCCGCTCCTCGCGGCCAGGTCGGCGAACCTGCGGAACGCGGAACTCGCATCCCGGAGGCCACTGATTTCCCCGGGCAGGAGCGCGGCCACGCCGACGTCGCCCGCCCGGAGGCCGCGCTTCTTCGTATTGGGCTCGGCGAACGAGAAGTCGTAGAGGAGCGCCTGGGCGTCGCCCGCTTTCTCAAGGCTGGCCAAGGCCTTATCTTTAAGATAAGGATCTTCGATCTGCTCCTCGAACGGCTTTCGATAGATGTCGGCTCCCAGCCCCCGGAACGGCCGCCCGAGAAACGCGCGCCAGGCGGATTTCGCGTCCGGCGCCTCGGTCCAGACCTGGCTCCAGCATTTCCGGGCCGGCTCCGCGACGGTGTCCAGCGGATAGAGCCGGAAGGTGGGACTCCGCTCCGTGCTGTCGATGAAAACGGTGATGAGACCCCGCTTGGCGAAATAGGTCGAAAATTTGTTCGCCGCATACGCCTGGGCCTCGAGGTTCGTTAAACGCGCGAGGGCCGGGACGTTATTCTTGATCTCCCGGAGGAGCGCCGGAAACCTCCGCAGGCGGGCCTCGATCCCCGTCTCCGCGGCGAATCCCAGCCGGGCCATGTCCTTCTTCCCGAGCGACCGGCGCAGCACGCGCTCCGCCGCCGTCTGGAGGGCGCTCGCGACGACGTACGTTTCGATCGTCGTGGCCTGCATCCGGGTCGAACCGGTGATGGCCTGCGGCCCGGTCGTCAGGTTGATCTTGGTGATGCCGTCCGCCTCGAGCACCCGGCGGCTCCGCTCGAACGGCATCAGCTTGTCGTTCGGGTTGTTGTAAATGAAATAGATCTTCTTGCGGCTCTCGCGCGGGTCGAACCCGGCCTCCGCCCGCCATTGCTCGAGCGCCCCGAGGACGGTCCCGATGACCGAGGACGTCTCGCCGCCCTCGGTGACGCCGATGACGAGGTCGCCCTTCTTTACGGCGCGGTCCTTGAGCTGGAGGCGGCCGATGAGCTGGAGGTCCTCGAAGCCCTCGAGCGAACTGATGAGCGCCCGGTCCGCGCCCGTCATTTCGCCGATGAGCCGGTCTCCGACGTCCCGGCCGACCGCGGGCTGGACCTTGGCCCAGAGGTCGGGCTCGGCCTGGACCTTCTTCCAGAACGGGCGCCAGAACGCGCTCTCCATCTGCTTCGCCAGGCGGCCGGTCGCCCCGCAGCCGTAGACGTAGATCTTCCGCTTGCCGAGGACGGCGGATTCGATCTCGGAAACGAGCTGATCCAGCAGACTCTTCTCTCCGGCGAGCGTTTCCAGCCGGGCGGCCACGTCCTCGTCCACGGCGACGAGCATCCGCAGGCCGGCCTCCGTGTCGGCGGCGATCCTCTCGCCGAGCGACCAGGTCTTGGGGTGGCGCTGCTCGGTGAGGAGGGTGTGGAGCTGGAACTGCGTCTTGTCGACGACGTAGTCGACGGATTCGGGGGAGGCCGTGATCCCGAGGAGCTGGAGGAGGCTCGCGTCGGACTGGCCCCCGGCGGCGGGAGCGAGGAGTGCGGCCAGGACGGCGGCCGCGGGGAGGAGGCGGACCGCTCCGCGGCGGCGCGGGCTACGAGCCGTACTGGTGGGTGTCATCGAGGATGTCTCCTTCGCGCCAGGCTCTCGCCCACTCCTCGATCGTGAAGATCGCCGGCGCGTCGGCGGCGGTCGAGCAGACGACGCGGGTCAGGCCGGCATTGAGGATCATCTTCTTGCAGATGAAGCAGGGGAAGGCGTTGATGGCCGCCCCGCCCTCCATGGCCGTCCCGAAGATGTACATGTCGCCGCCGAGGAGGCTCACGCCCGCCCGGGCGGCGTTGATGATCGAGTTCTGCTCGGCGTGGACGCTGCGGCAGAGCTCGTAGCGCTGGCCGTGGGGGATGCCGAGCCGGTCGCGCAGGCAGAACCCGTGCTCGACGCTGTCCCGGGTCTTGCGCGGGGCCCCGACGTAGCCCGTAGAGATGATCTGATCGTCGCGGACGATGATCGCCCCGATCGAGCGGCGGAAGCAGGTGCTCCGGCGGGCGACCTCCCGGGCGATGCCCAGGTAGTACTCTTCCTTCGAAATGCGGGGCGTGGTCATAGGAGCTCCTCCAGTTTGCGGTGCAGGTCGTCCAGGGTCCCGTCGTTGATGAGGATTCGGTCGGCCAGGGCCATGCACCGGCCGAGCTGCTGGGCGTCCGGGTCCGAGCCGTTCTCCTCGGCCTCCTTCCGGAGGAAGGCGGCGAGGTCCGGGGCCGATTCGTTCCGGCCCCGCTTCGCTACGCGCTCGAACCGGAGCGCGGGCGGCGCGTCCAGGGCGATGAGGATAAAGCCCGGCTGCGTCCGCAGGAATTCGATCTCGAGCGGGTTGCGGATGCTGTCGATCACCGCCCGGCCGCGGATCCTGGTTACGATCCGCCGGGCGAGCACGTCGGGCCCGCCTTCGCGGCGGAGGGCGTTGCCCTTGCGGATGAGATTGTCGCGGCTCGGCTCGAGGCCCTCGGCCGCGAGGACGTCGCGGATGACGTCGGACAGCGAGTGGTATTCGTAGCCGCGGCTCACGAGGAAGGCCGCGGCCTCGCCTTTGCCGGTGCCGTTGGTCCCGGTCAGACCGATGAGGCGGGGACGGTCGGAGGCGGCCATGGGGATCACGCCGGGACGGGTTTGCCCGACTTGGCGGCCTTCTTGGTCCGCCGCTTTTCCTTGCGGGCGGTCCGCTCCTTCCCGAAGAAGAACGCGATCACGATGCCCAGGCTGTAGAGGGCCAGCATGGGCAGGGCTAGGATCGACTGGTTGATCGGATCCGGCGTGGGGGTGATGAAAGCGGCTATGATGAAGACCGCCAGGATCGCATACTTGAAGTGCTTGAGCATCCAACGGGAGTTCACGATCCCCATCCGGGAGAGGAAGAAGATCAGGGTCGGCGTCTCGAAGACGGCGCCTATGCCCAGGAGCAGTTTCACCATCAGGCTGAAATATTCCTCGATGGTGATGATGGCCTGGAAATCCTGGCCGATCTGGAGGAAGAAACGGCAGGCGTAGGGGAAGACGACGAAGTAGCCGAACAGGGCCCCGAGCATGAAGAACAGCGAGGTGAAGATGACGAAAGGCCAGACGTACTTCTTCTCCTTCTTGTATAGGCCGGGGGCCACGAAATACCAGACCTGGAGGAGGATGAGCGGGATGGCGATGAAGAGCGCGATCAGGAAGGCGACCTTCATGTACACCATGAACGGCGAGGTGAGCTTGAAGAAGGCGAGCTTGTTCTGCCCCTTGGGCAGGTATTGGGTGACGGGCCTGGTCAGAATGTTGAAGATGTCGCTGGCCCAAATTGCGCCCGGGATCAGGCCGACGAACAGAGCGATCAGCGAATAGATCAGGCGTTTGCGCAGGTCCTCGAGGTGCTCGAGGAAGGTCATCTCGTCGGGAGACTTCTTGACCTTAGCCTTCCCCATGCGTCTTTCCATCCTTGGCGGAGTCCGCGACGTCTGCGACGACCAGGTCGTCTTTGACGACCGAGTCGTCCGGAGGGGCGTTCAGGTCCCGGGTGAGATCCTTGATCTCGTTCGGGAGCTCGAGTGTCCCCGAGACCTCTTTTTTGATATCCGCGAGGTCGTTCTTGATGTCCTTGAATTCCTCGGCGTTGATCTGCTCCTCGAACTTGCCCTTGATCTCCTCGGTGGTCCGCTTGAATTCGCGCATGGCCTTGCCGAGGGAGCGGCCGACCTCCGGGAGCTTCTTGGGGCCGAAGACGATGAGGGCGATGACCAGAATCAGGAGCAATTCCGGCATCCCGAGGCTTCCGAACATGCTTATGTCTTCTCCAAAATCGATGAATCGACCCTCGAAATATACGCCCCGCCCTATTATTAGTCAAGCCGACGAGATCCGGCGTTGGGGTCGGCCCAAGGCCCTCATAGCCTCCGTTCGTCTTTACTTTACCGCCCCCGTTTGGTAGAATCCTTCCTCTGTAACGCCATGAAAAAGAAGCTTTTCTTGGTCGCGGGCCTGCTCCTGGTGGCCGTCTTCTCGCGCCTCGGTGCCCGGAACGACCAGATCTGGGACGATTCCCTCGACAAGCTCGCGGCCATGGCCGCCCTGGTCGAGCAGAACTACTTCCAGCCCGTCGAAGCCGACAAGATGATGCAGGAGTCGATCAAGGGCATGCTCCAGACGCTCGATCCCCACTCCTATTTCCTCGATCCCGACGGCTTCTCCCGGATGTTCGAGGAGCAGAAGGGCAAATATTACGGCATCGGGACCCAGATCCAGAAGCAGGAAGACCGGCTCGTGGTGATCGCCCCGATCGAGGGCGGCCCCTCCTGGCGCCTGGGCGTCCAGTCGGGCGACATCATCTCCCACATCAACGGCGAGAGCACCAAACCGATCTCGTCCCAGGATGCCGTCGACAAGCTCCGCGGCCCGAAAGGCACGAAAGTCAATATCACCATCGCCCGCGAGGGTCTCGAAAAATCCCTCGAGCTCACGATCGTCCGGGAGGAGATCCCCCTCTACAGCGTCCCCTACGCCTTTCTCCTCGACGAGGGCGTCGGCTACATCTTCATCCGCAACTTCGCCGAGACGACGGGCGACGAATTCAAGGAAAAGATGGCGACCCTGACCAAGCAGGGCATGAAGAGCCTCATCCTCGACCTCCGCGGCGACCCCGGCGGGGCGCTCGTCCCGGCCATCGAGGTCTCGGACCAGTTCCTGCCCAAGGGCGACCTCATCGTCTCGGTCAAGGGCCGGAACCCGATCTACGGCCGCGAGTACCGCGCCCAGGCGAACAACGAATACGAGAAGCTGCCGGTCATCGTCCTCATCAACCAGGGCAGCGCCAGCGCCTCGGAGATCGTGGCCGGGGCGATCATGGACCACGACCGGGGCCTCGTCATCGGCGAGGACTCCTGGGGGAAGGGCCTCGTCCAGACGATGTTCCCCGTCGCCTCCAACATGGCCGTGGCCCTGACCATCGCCAAGTACTACACGCCGAGCGGACGGTGCATCCAGCGGGACTACAGCCGGCTCGACGATTACCTCCTGGACAAGGTCGCGGCCGACAAGCCGCGCGAGGTGAAGTTCACGTCCAAGGGCCGGAAGGTCCTGGGCGAGGGCGGCATCAAACCCGACTACGAAGTGAAATTCTCCATCAAGCCCTACACGGTCGATTTGCGCATCCAGGGCGCCTTTTTCTCTTATGCGCGCAAGTTCGTCGCCCACCAGACGCCCCTCTCCCAGCGGTTCGTGTTTCCCCAGGACGCTCAGGGCGGCGGCGCGGTGGCGGCGGGCAAGATCCAGCTCGGGAAGACGTTCGTCGCCGATGCGGCCGTCCTCGCCGATTTCCGGGACTACGTCCAGGCCAACAAGCTCGCCTATGACGCCAAGGCGTACAAAGAGGCCGAGGTCGAGATCAGGCACGAGCTCGAACGCGAGGTTTCGACGGCCGTCTGGGGCCTCGAGCCCGGCTGGCGGGCCTACGAGATCAGCGACAACGTGATCCTGAAGGCCATCCAGGCGATGCCGGAATCCGCCAAGTTCCTGAATTGAGGGGACCGGTGCGGAGGGATGCCGGAGGAAGTTTCTCCGAGGGGGCGCCGATGAGAATCGCACTCGCGTCCGACCACGCCGCCTACGACTTGAAGGCGGGCATCGCCCGCTATCTCGCCGCCCGCGCGATCCCGTTCGACGATCTCGGCTGCGGGCCGGGCGAGACCGTGGACTACCCCGAATACGCCGCTAAGGCGGCGGAGCGCGTCCAGTCCGGCGCGTGCGACCGGGCGATCCTTGGCTGCGGGACCGGGATCGGCATGGCGGTAGCCGCTAACAAGTTCAAGGGGCTCCGGGCGACGCCCTGCTGGAGCCCGTTCACCGCCGAGGTGTCCCGGAAGCACAACGATTCCAATTGCCTGTCCGTCGGCGGCCGGACCCTCGGCCTCGACGAGGCCCTGGAGATCGTCCGGATCTGGCTCGAGACGCCGTTCGAGGGCGGGCGCCACGCCCGGCGGGTGGACGAGATCAAGGCGCTCGAAGAGCGCAATTTCAAGCCTTGATATAAGGGCCGCGTCCGGGCGCTTTCCGGCCCCGGTCCCGGAATATATAACAGGAGATCATCATCATGGCCTCATTCCCCGAAAAGATCCGGACCCTCTGCGACAAGGTGGAGCGCAACAACGTCTGGCGCCAGAAGGAATCCTTCAACCTCATCCCCTCCGAATCCACGCCCTCGCTCCTCGTCAAGATGTGCGAGATCTCGGACCCGGCCGGCCGCTACGCCGAGCACCGGACGATGAAGGGCGAGGAGATCTATTTCTACCAGGGCATCGATTTCATCCGGGACGTCGAGGCCGAGGCCCAGCGCGAGCTCGGGGCCTATTTCGGCTGCACCGACGTCGAGCTCCGCCCGATCAGCGGCCAGATGGCCAACGAGGTCGTTTTCAAGGGCATGGTCAAGTTCCTCAACCGGGGCAAAGCCGAGGGGCAGGCGTCCCGGCGGATGCGGCTGGTCATGAACAACGACCTGAACAAGGGCGGCCATCTGAGCTCCCAGCCTATGGGCGCTCTGTTCAACTTCGTGGAAGAGGACCCGGCCACGGGGAAAGAAAACGTGGTCCACCTGCCCCTGCGCAAGGACAACCCCTACAAACCCGATCCGGCCGCCCTCGCCGACCTCCTCGAACGGCACCGCCCCGAGCTCATCGTCTTCGGCAAGAGCATGTTCCTCTACCCCGAGCCCGTCGCGGCCGTGGCCGGGATCGTGAAGTCCTGGCCCCAGCGGCCGGTTTTGATGTACGACATGGCTCATGTCCTCGGGCTCTACGGCGCCTTCCAGGCGCCGCTCCAGGAAGGAGCGGACGTGGTCACGGGCAGCACCCACAAGACGTTCTTCGGCACCCAGCGCGGGGTCGTGGCCGGGAGCTTCCCGAAGGACAGCCCGCTCCGCCCGCTCTGGCTCGAGATCCGCTCGCGCGCCTTCCCGGGCTCGACGAGCAACCATCACCTGGGGACCCTGCTCGGACTCCTCATGGCGACCTACGAGATGAACGAGTTCAAGGCGGCGTTCCAGGCCCAGGTCAAGGCCAACGCCAAGGCGTTCGCCAAGGCCCTTCACGCGGCCGGCATCGTCGTCGAGGGCGACCCGGGCGACGGCTATACCGAGACGCACCAGGTCCTCATCCGGGTCAAGGCCCACGGCCCCGGCCAGGTCATCGCCCGGCGCCTCGAGGAGAACAACATCGTCGTCAACTACCAGGCCCTGCCCGACGACGCGACCTTCCTCGAGTCGAGCGGCATCCGGATCGGCGTCCAGGAAATGACCCGCTTCGGGATGAAGGAGAAGGATTTCGGCGAGCTGGCCGGCTACGTGGCCGACGTCGTCATCCGGAACAAGAACGTCAAGGGCGCGGTCAGGGCGTACCGGCAGAATTTCCTCGAGATGGGCTACTGCCTCCCGGCCAAAGACGCCGTTCCGCTCGCCGCCCGCGTCTTTAAAAGCGCGATCCCCGACCCGGCGTTCGCCGCCCGGTTCGTGGAGAAATTGCTGGGGATGCTCGGTTGAGGACAAGTCCCCGCGCGGCCGCGGGGGTCGGACAAGGAAGGACGCCATGAGAGTCTTGATCGTCGGCTCCGGCGGACGCGAACACGCGCTCGCCTGGAAGATCGCCCAGAGCCCGCGCGTGACGAAGGTCTTCTGCGCGCCGGGCAACGGCGGCACGCGCCTCGTGGCGGAGAACGTGCCCGTGGCCGACACGGACGTCGCCGGGCTCGCCGAATTCGCCGTCCGGGGCAAGATCGACCTGACGGTCGTCGGGCCCGAAGTGCCGCTGTCGCTCGGTCTGGCCGACGAGTTCGACAAGCGGAGTCTGGCCGTCTTCGGCCCTTCGCGCAAGGCGGCCGAGCTTGAGTCGAGCAAAATCTTCGCCAAGGAGTTCATGGCCCGCCGCCGGATCCCGACCGGCCGGTTCCGGGTCGCGGAATCGGCCGATCGGGCGCGCGCGATCCTCCGTTCGGGCGAATTCGGGTATCCGGTCGTGGTCAAGGCCGACGGCCTCGCCGCGGGCAAGGGCGTCATCATCTGCAAGACGCCGGAGGAGGCCGCCGCGGCGGTGAGCGCGATCATGGTCGAGCGGCAGTTCGGCGAGGCCGGTCGCCGCCTGCTCATCGAGGAATTCCTCCGGGGCCAGGAGGTCTCGTTCATCGTCATCGCCGACGGCGCTAAGGCGCTGCCCCTGGTGACGACGATGGACCACAAGACCGTCTTTGACGGTGACGAGGGCCCCAACACGGGCGGCATGGGCGCGATCTCGCCCTCACCCTTCCTGACCGGCCCGATGTTCGAGGACGTCATGCGGACGATCATCCTGCCCGCGATCGCAGGCCTGCGCGAGGAAGACCGAACGTACAAGGGGGCGCTCTACGCCGGCCTGATGCTGACCGAGGCCGGCCCGCAGGTGCTCGAATTCAACTGCCGCTTCGGCGACCCGGAGACCCAGCCCCAAATGCTCCGCCTCGAGAGCGACCTGGCCGAGATCCTGGTCGCGGCCGTGGGCGGGGACGTGCTGGCGAACGAGGTCCGCTGGAGCGACAGCCCGGCGGCCTGCGTCATCCTCACCTCGGGCGGATATCCCGGGACCTATGAAAAAGGAAAGGTCATCTCGGGCCTCGAGGACGTAGCCCGGACCCCCGGCGTGATGGTGTTTCACGCCGGGACGAAGTTCGAAAACGGACTCTGCCTGTCGAGCGGCGGCCGGGTGCTCGGCGTCTGCGCCTCGGAGCGGACGCTCCAAGAGACGATGGCCAAGATCTACGGCGCCGCCGCCTGGATCCGGTTCGACGGCGCGCATTACCGCCGGGACATCGGCACGGCCCGGATGGGCACGCTTGGTTAGGGCGCGCCGAAGGCTCGTCCCTTGACAAGGAGAAACAGTATGGATGTCGTGATTTTCATCGGAAGCGAATCCGATTCCGAAATCGCGCAGGACGCGATCGAGATCCTCAAGAAGTTCGAGGTCCCGTTCGCCCTCGAGATCACCTCCGCCCACCGTTCGCCCGAGCGGACGCTGCGGCTCGTCCGCCAGGCCGAAGCCGAGGGCGCCGAGATCTTCATCGCCGTAGCCGGCAAGGCCGCGCATCTCGCCGGCGTGGTGGCGTCGCACACCATCCGGCCGGTCATCGGCGTGCCCGTGGAGAGCGGCGGGCTCGGAGGCCTGGACGCGCTCCTCTCGACCGTCCAGATGCCCAGGGGCATTCCCGTCGCGACGATGGGCACGGGCAAGACGGGCGCGGCGAACGCCGCCCTGCTCGCCGTCGAGATCTTGGCGCTGAAAAAGCCCGCCCTCCGCGAGAAGCTAGTCGACCACAAGAAGACGATGGCCGCCCAGGTGGAGGCGGACTCCGAAAAGCTCAAGGAGACCCTCTGAGGGGCGATGGGCATGAACCGCATCGCCGTCCTCCCCCTCGAGATTTCGCAGAAGATCGCCGCCGGCGAGGTCATCGAGCGGCCGGTGTCCGTGGTCAAGGAGCTCGTCGAGAACTCGCTCGACGCGGGCGCCTCCGAAATCCGGGTGGACCTCCTGGCCGGGGGCAAGAAGCTCATCCGCGTCCAGGACGACGGGCAGGGCATGAGCCGGGCGGACGCCGAACTTTCGTTCGTCCGGCATTCGACGAGCAAGATCGCCGGCGAGGACGACCTCCTCGGGATCGCGACCCTCGGGTTCCGGGGCGAGGCCCTGCCGAGCATCTCCGCGGTTTCGCGGCTCACGCTCCGGACGTCGGAAGGCGGGGACGCGGCCGCGGTCGAGCTTGAGCGCGAAGGCGACGCGGTCCGGGCCGTCCGGGAGATCGCCCTGCCGCGCGGGACGGCGATCGAGGTCCGCGACCTGTTCTTCAACCTGCCGGCCCGGCTGAAGTTCCTCCGGAGCGATTCGTCCGAGCTCACCCTGATCGCCAAGTATGTGACGAACGTCGCCCTGGCCTATCCTGGCCTGCGCCTGTGGCTCGCCCACGGCCCGCGGTCCGTCCTCGACTGCCCGCCCGTCGCCGGCCTCCGGGAGCGGATCTTCCAACTCTACGGCAAGGAGATCCTCGATCGGCAGATGGAGATCGATTACGGCGAAACCGCCGGCCGGCTCTTCGGCTTCGCCTCCCGGCCGCCGCACGGGCGCGCGGACCGGAGCCACCAATTCTTTTTCGTCAACAACCGGCCGGTGCGGGACAAGATCCTGGCCTCGGCCCTGAACCAAGCCTACCGCGGGCTCCTCGAAAAGGAGATGTCCCCCGAGGCGTTCCTGTTTCTGACCGTTCCGTACGGCGAGGTGGACGTCAACGTCCATCCGGCCAAGTCCGAGGTCCGATTCCGCGATTCGTCCTCAGTCTTCCGTCTCGTCCTGCGGAGCGTCGAGCGGGCGCGCCGCGGGATCGGCGGCCTGAAGGAGATCGCCGCGGGGGCGGGCGCTCCGGAAGGCCGGGGCGCTCCGGATGGCGCGGGCGCGCCTCCGCCGGCCTTCGCCCCCGTCGAGTTTTCGCCCGCGTCGCAGATCGATCTGGGCGTCCCGTTCAAGATCGCCGAGCGGCCCGCCTCCTTCGGCCGGCCCGCGGGCGCGCCGGACTTCGGGCCGACCGAGACCGCGGGGGAGGGGCCCGGGCTCCGCGTGCTGGGCCAGTTCGCCGACGCCTACATCGTCGTCGAATCCGGGGACGGGCTGCTCGTCGTCGACCAGCACAACGCCCATGAGCGGATCTTGTTCGACAAGTATGCGGAAATCCGGGCCCGGAAGACGTGGCCGGTGGCGCTGAGCCTCGTCCCGCTCCTGTTCGACCTCTCGCCCTCGCAAGTCGTGCGGCTCGAGGCCGAGCAGACCGGCCTCGAGGAATCGGGCTTCCGAGTGGAGCCCATGGGAGGCCGCAGCTATGCCCTCCGCGAGTATCCGGACATCTTCAAGCCGCAGGAGGCGCTGTCGGTCGTGACCTCGCTCCTCGAAGAGGACGCGGAAGGGCCCGGGGAGCGGAAAATGGACCGGCTGCTCGCGACCATGGCCTGTAAATCGGCCATCAAAGCCGGTCAATCCCTGCCGCGGGAGAAAATGGAATTCCTGGTGCGGGAGCTGTTCCGCACGCTCAATCCCTCGCTCTGTCCCCACGGCCGGCCGATCGTGGTGAAGATCCCCCGGGGGCAGATCGAGAAGGGACTCGGGCGGCGCGCTTAAGCCGACCCCGGCGCCGCATCAGTGCGCGTCGGAGGGAGTCTTCCGCTCAAATTGACTTCTCAGCTAGGCGTTTGTTAATATTATCAAGCTTTTAAACACGCGCAAGGGCCTTTCTCCCGCGTGTTTTCCACGCGTTCGCGGGGAGTGGCGCAGCCTGGTTAGCGCGCTTGCCTTGGGAGCAAGAGGTCGTCGGTTCAAATCCGACCTCCCCGATTGCCCGCCCAGGGCGTTCAGACGACCATGCGCCTGTAGCTCAGGTGGATAGAGCATCTGCCTTCTAAGCAGAGGGTCGGGAGTTCGAATCTCTCCAGGCGCGTTTCCCCCTCCCTGCGCGGGCCCGGGTTTCCCCTGGCGATTCCTGTGTTGCTCAAAAGCTTCCCGTCATGAAACAATCGGGGCACCGCCGCGACAGAGGACCCCGCTCCTTCCGCTTCAGACCGTGAATTCTGTCAGCCAGAGATCGTGGAGGTTGCAGAAGCTCGTGACCCAGAGCGTTCCTTTGAATCCGTCGGGGAGCGCATAGGAAGACTCGGCCGCCGTATCGGTCGGGGCGAACGTTTTTTCGCCGATGAGCTTGCCGTCCGTCGTCAGGACGGTGTGCTTGACGATGTAGTGCTTCTCGCTCATGGAGTGTGGGGTCACGACCTTGATGTTTTTCCCCTCGAGCGTCGCCTTGGGAGCGTGGGTGCCTTCCTTGCCTGCCCACCGGCCGGGCGCTCCCTTCGTATAGACGAGGCCGGGAGGGAACTTGTCTGCGGCCTGGGCCCGGCCGATGCCGCCCGCGACGGCGGCGCCGGCGACCACCAAAGAACCCTTCAGAAAATTTCTTCTGCCTTTCATAGGATGTTCTCCTTTGTTAGAAATGATATCGCCCTGCACGGGCCCGTGTCAACTTGGAGGGGAAGACCCCTTCCGACGGGCGCACCGTACTATGCCCGGGGGCATAGTACGGTGCAGCCCCGCCTCCCCTTCTCATGGTCCGATCGTCGAAAATGGCGTTCATTGCCGAATTTTGGCGAATCGCCTATTCTCTTTTTTTCATGACAAATTTTGGTAATTAGCCTTTAAGGGTGAGGCGGGAGGGGGAAAAATCACCCGGGATATCCCCCCCCTTGGTGATTGACCCCGAGAGAGGTTCGACGATAATGGAAGTCTGATGAAAGAAAAATCTTCGTCCGAAACGGAAGGAGCGAGAGAAAATCGCGGTCTTGAAGCGTCTTTTGCAAATAGGGACAACCATTGACAATAATTGTCAATTGAAATAAGGTAAAAGAAAGGACAGCCATGGGTTCGACGATCGGCGAAATCCTGATCCGGGAGAAGATCCTCACCCAAGAACAACTCAAGTCCGCCCAGGACTTTCAGAAGAAACGCGACGTTTCTTTGGGGAGCGCCATCATCTCCCAAGGATTTCTGTCCGCTGAGGAGATGGCCCAGGGGCTGAGCCGCCAGCTCGGATATCCCTACATCGATCTCGACCAGTTCGAGGTCTATCCCGACGTCATCAGCCTGATCCAGCCGGAGACCGCCAAGCGCGACCTGATCATGCCCATCCACCGCATCCGGTCTTTCTTGACCCTGGCGATGGTGGACCCCACCGACTTAGACATCGTCGAGGATATCCGCTTCCGGACGGGCCTCAGCATCCAGCCTGTCATCGCCTCCGAGATCGGGATCATGAACGCCATTCGGAAGTACTACGGCGGCTCGAGCGCCCTCCGGCCCAAGAAGTCCGCCGAGAAAATCGCCCTGGCCGACGACTCGAAGGTCATGATCGTCGAGGAGGTCAAGGAGGGCGAGGCCGAAGAGGGCGAAAGCGCCATCATCGAGGACGAAGCGCCCATCATCACTCTCGTCAACAACATCCTCGTCGAGGCCATCAAGAAGGGGGTGAGCGACGTCCACTTCGAGCCCTACGAGCGGTCGTTCCGCGTCCGGTACCGGATCGACGGCATCCTCTACGAGAACATGAACCTCCCGATGAAGTTCAAGGACCATGTGACGTCCCGCATCAAGATCATGGCCAACATGAACATCGCCGAGAAGCGCCTCCCCCAGGACGGCCGGATCAAGATGCGGGTCCGGCTCGACAAGAACGTCCGCAAGGAAGTCGATATGCGCGTCTCGGCCCTGCCCACGATCTTCGGCGAGAAAATCGTGGCCCGGATCCTCGACCGGGACATGCTCAAGATCGACCTCACCCAGCTCGGCTTCGAGCCCGAGACGCTCGAAGTATTCCGGAGGGCCATCTCCCGGCCGTGGGGCATCGTCCTGGTGACCGGCCCCACGGGGAGCGGCAAGACGAACACGCTGTACTCGGCCATCTCGACGCTCAATGCCATGGAAAGGAACATCATGACCGCCGAGGATCCGGTCGAGTTCTACATGCCCGGGATCAACCAGGTCAACATCCGGGAGGAGATCCATCTCAATTTCGCCGTGGCCCTGCGGGCCTTCCTCCGGCAGGACCCGGACGTCATGCTCGTCGGCGAAATCCGCGACCTCGAGACCGTGGACATGGCCATCAAGGCCGCCCTGACCGGCCACCTCGTATTTTCCACGGTCCATACCAACGATTCGGCGAGCACCGTCCACCGGCTGATGAACATGGAGGTCGAGCCGTTCCTCATCGCCGACTCGGTCATCCTGATCGTGGCCCAGCGGCTCGTCCGCCGGCTCTGCAAGAAGTGCGCCGTGCCCCAGAAAATGCCGGGGCAAGCGCTGCTCGACATCGGCTTCACGCCCGAGGAGGCCGAATCGACGAACGTCCTCGAGGCCCGGGGGTGCGACGCCTGCAACAACACCGGCTACAAGGGCCGGACGGCCCTGTTCGAAGCCCTGGAGATCACGGCCCCCATCCGGGAGCTCATCCTGGTCCGGGGCCAGGCCAAGGAGATCAAGCGGAAAAGCATCGAGCAGGGGATGATCTCCCTCCGCCGGAGCGGCCTGATCAAGATCCGGGCGGGCGTCACCAGCATCGAAGAAGTCCTCCGCGAAACGGTGAAGGACTAGGAGCGCCATCATGACCTGCACCATCCAGGACCTTTTGAAGACCGCGGTCGAGGCCGACGCCAGCGACCTGCACATCAGCACGTACATCCCGCCCCGGCTGCGGGTCTACGGCGAGCTCCGGACGCTGGACCTGCCGCCCCTCAGCCCGACCGACACGAAACAGCTCATCTACAACATCCTGACCGACAAGCAGAAAAAACAGTTCGAGGAGAAGCTCGAGCTCGACTTCTCCTTCGGCATCAAGGAGCTCGGACGGTTCCGGGCCAATATCTTCATGCAGAAGGGGGCCGTGGCCGCCGCGATCCGGAGGTTCCTGCCGTCGATGTGGAGCTTCCAGAAGCTCGGCATCCCCCAGCGGATCGCCCAGCTCTGCTTCCTGCCCCGGGGCCTGATCCTCGTCACCGGGCCGACGGGCTGCGGCAAATCGACCACCCTGGCCTGCATGATCGACCACATCAACACCGAGCGCAGCGTCCACATCGTGACGATCGAGGACCCGATCGAATACTACTTCACGTCCAAGCGGGCGCTCATCAACCAGCGCGAGCTTTACGCCGACACGCTCTCCTACAACAACGCCCTCCGCTCCGTCCTTCGCGAGGACCCGGACGTGGTGCTCGTCGGCGAGATGCGGGACCTCGAGACCGTCGAGGCGACGCTCCGCGTGGCCGAGACCGGCCACCTGACCTTCTCCACGCTCCACACGAACTCCGCCCCGGAGACGATCTCCCGGATCATCGACATCTTCCCGGCGCAGTACCAGGCCCAGGCCCGGATCGTGCTGTCCATGAGCCTGGAGGCCGTCCTGACCCAAACCCTCCTCCCCCGGGCCGACGGCAAGGGCCGGGTGCTGGCCATGGAGATCCTCATCCCCAACGCCGCCATCCGGAACCTCATCCGCGAGAACAAGCTCCACCAGATCTATTCGGCGATGCAGCTCGGCCAGGAAAAATACGGCATGCAGACGTTCAACCAGTCCCTGGCCCACCTCTATTTTGGAAAGCTCATCACCCTGGAAACCGCGATGTCGGTCACCTCGTTTCCCGAGGAGCTGACGGACATCATCCAGAGGAAGGAAGCCTTCCGGCCGACGTCGTTCGCGGTCGGTCCGAAGTTACCGGTCAAAAAATAAAGGGAGCCCCCATGGCCGTCTATGTTTGGAAAGGCAAGAATCGTTACGGCGACGTCGTTCGCGGCGAGCGGGTGGGCGACACCCCCGAGGATGTGGCCCGGGCCCTCAAGCGGGAGCAGATCACCGCTTCCTCCGTCACGCCCAAGCAAAGGGGGATCCGGCTCCCCTTCCTGAAGCGCCAGACCGTCAAGCTCAAGGAGCTGGCGATCTACAGCCGCCAGCTGTCCGTCCTGATCGACGCCCAGCTCCCCATCATCCAGAGCCTGACCATCCTGGCCGAGCAGACCAACAATATGTATTTCAAGAAGGTCATCTCCAGCGTCCGCGAGGACGTCGAAGCGGGCTCGAGCCTGAACCAGGCCAAGCGGAAATTCCCCAAGATCTTCGACGACCTCTATTGCAACCTGATCGCCTCGGGCGAGCAGAGCGGCTCGCTCGACACCATGCTCCAGCGCCTGGCCGAGTACATCGAGCGGTCGGTCAAGCTCCGGGGCCAGGTCCGGCAGGCGATGATCTATCCCGCGGCCATCATGTCCTTCGCCTTCCTGGTCGCGATCTTCCTCCTCTGGAAAGTCATCCCGATCTTCGCCTCGATCTTCGTCGACCTCGGGGCCAAGCTGCCGGGCCTGACCCAGGTGGTCATCGGCCTCAGCCATTTCGTCACGAACTACATCCTCTTCATCTTTCTCGGGATCATCGTGGCCGTCATCCTCTTCCGCTATTACCGCAAGACGCCCCCGGGGCGGATGGTCACCGACCGCATCTCCCTCCGGCTGCCGCTCATGGGGAAGCTCCTCTCCAAAGTGGCCATCTCCCGCGTCGTCCGGACGCTGAGCACGCTCCTTTCGGGAGGCGTCTCGATGCTCGAGGCGCTCCGGATCACCTCCTCGACGGCCGGCAACGCCGTCATCGAGAAGAGCGTCTTCGACGCCCGGCAGCAGGTCACCGAAGGCAACAGCCTGACGGACGCCTTCCGGTCGACCGGGCGGTTCCCGTTCATGATGTGCCAGATGGTCAGCGTGGGCGAGGCCACGGGGACCCTCGATTCGCTGCTCAACAAGCTCGCCGATTTCTACGACGACGAGGTCTCGGCCTCGGTGGGCGCGCTGCTGTCCATGCTCGAGCCCATCATGATGATCTTCGTCGGCGGGATCGTCGGCACCCTCATCCTGTCGATGTACATGCCGATCTTCAGCCTGATGTCCCAGATTCAATGAGAATCGAGAAACGGAACATCCGGACGCTGATCATCGCCCGCTTGATCATCGTCACGACGCTGTCGGTGGCGGCCGTCGTCATCCAGCTGTCGACCGTTTCGTTTCTCCCCTTGGAATGGTTCTACATCCTGATCCTGGCCTCCTACGCCCTGACCCTTCTCTACATGGCCCTCTACCGCTGGAATACGCGCGTCCGGTTCCAGGCGTTCCTCCAGATGATCTTCGACCTGCTCCTCATCGCAGCCCTGGTCTATGTCTCCGGCGGGCTGAGCGGGAACATGTATTTCCTCTTCATCTTCGCCATCTCCGAGGCGAGCCTCGTCCTCGGATCGCGGGCGGCCTACCTCACTGCCTCTCTGGCGGCCGTCTTCTTCGGGGTCCTGGCCGACGGCATGTTCTATGGCATCATCCCCTATTTCCACGAAGGCCAGGCGCCGGACCTGTCTGCGGGCTTCGTCCTGTACACCATCTTCACCGCCTGGACGCTCTTTTTCGTCATGACCTTCCTGGTCAACTACCTGGCCATGAGCCTGCGCAAGACCCGGGACGCCCTGCGTGCCGCCCAGCGCGAACTCGAGATCAAGGAGCGGCTGGCCGCGGCCGGCCGGATGTCGGCCATCATCGCCCACGAGATCCGGAATCCGCTGGCCGCGATCTCGGGCTCGGTCCAGGTCCTCAAGGGGGAACTGGCCTTGTCCGAGGAGCAGGGGCGGCTGATGGACATCGTCATCAGCGAATCCCGGCGGGTGTCGCAGTCCATCGACCAGTTCCTCAACCTCGTCTCCCCCGGCCAGGAAGTCTTCATGACATTCGACCTGGGCGAGGTCGCCCGCGAAACGGCGACCATGCTCCGGATGAGCAACGAGCTCGACGAGAGGGTCACCTTCCGGGTCCTGCCCGAAGGGGCGAGCGCCCCCTTCTACGGCAGCCCGAACCAGTTCAAGCAGGTCTTCTGGAACCTCATCCGGAATGCCCTCAAGGCCATGCCGGACGGCGGGGCGCTGACCATCGATATCGGCCGCGGGCCCAAAGGCGGGGTCGATATCCGCGTGGCCGACACGGGGAAGGGCATGAGCGCCGCCGAGCGGGACCGCATGTTCGAGCCGTTCTATTCGCGGTTCGAGGGCGGGCAGGGGCTGGGGCTGGCCGTCGTGCGCCGGGTCGTGGACGACTACGGCGGCACGATCCGGGTCGCTTCCGAGTCGAACAAGGGCACGGTGATCGGGCTGACATTTCCCGCGGGCCCGGGGGACGCCCCCAGAAAGGATTGATCCGCCATGGATACGATACTGATCGTCGACGATGAAAAAAGCCTGCTGGAGCTCCTGACCGTCGTCTTCAAGAAAGAGGGCTGCCAAGTCAAGACGAACCCCGGCACGCCGAAGGTTTTCGAGCTGATCGACCAGGGCGACTACGACCTCCTGATCTGCGACATCAAGATGCCCCAGGTGGACGGCATGGACGTCCTGAAGCGGGCGAAGCTGCGGAACCCGCTCACTCCGGCGATCATGATCACCGCCTACGGCAGCGTCAAGCAGGCCGTGGACGCCCTGCGGATCGGGGCCCTCGACTACGTCGTGAAGCCGTTCGACATCGAGGAGCTGAAGATCCTCGTGGCTCGCGGGCTCGAGGGCCGCCGGCTCCGCGAGGAGAACATCCTCCTCAAGAAGACGCTCCGGGCCGAGACGAGCTTCGAGAACATGATCGGCAAGAGCAAACCGATGCGCGAGATCTTCGGCCTCATCGAGAAGGTCGCTTCGACGGACTCGACCGTCCTCGTCACGGGCGAGAGCGGCACGGGTAAGGAGATGGCCGCCCGGGCCATCCACGCCCAGGGCCGCCGCCGCGAGGCGGCGTTCGTCTCCGTGAATTGCGCCGCCCTGCCCGAGAACCTCCTGGAGAGCGAGCTCTTCGGCCACGTCAGGGGCTCGTTCACCGGCGCCGTGGCCGACAAGCGGGGCATGTTCGAGACCGCCCACCAGGGAACGATGCTCCTGGACGAGGTGGGCGAGATGTCGCCCTGGACCCAGGTGAAGCTCTTCCGCGTCCTCCAGGAGCGGAAAGTCCGCCGGGTCGGGGGGACGGACGAGATCCCGGTCGACGTCCGGATCATCGCCGCGACCAACCAGGACCTGAAGAAGCGCATCGAGGAGGGCAAGTTCCGCGAGGAGCTCTTTTACCGCCTGAACGTGATTTCGTTTGAAATGCCGGCCCTGCGGAAGCGGGTGGAGGACATCCCGCTCCTCGTGTCCCATTTCCTGCAGAAGCACTGCGAGCGGATGGGGCGGAAGATGAAGCGGCTGACGCCCGAGGTCGTGGGCCTCCTCGAGGCCTACGCCTGGCCGGGGAACGTCCGGGAGCTCGAAAACGTGATCGAGCGGCTCGTGGCCGTCGAGGAGCGAGAAACGATCACGGCCGGCTGCCTTCCCGTCGAAATCGCGGGCTCGCGCCCGAAGGAGGATGGACCGGTCGTGTTGAAGGCGGGCTTCAAGCTCGAGGAGTACCTCGACCAGATCTCCCGCAAATATCTCCAGGAGGCGGGCCAGATGGCGGGCGGCAACATGCGAAAGATGGCCGAGTTGCTGGGCCTTAGCTACAGGTCCCTGAGATATTTGCTGCACAAGTACCAGGTGAAGGCCTTCAAACGGCTCGAAACCAAGAACGAGCGGATCGGCAACGGAATTTCTTCGCAAAGATGACAATAATCGTCATGATAACCAAAAAATGTCGTCAATTTTTGTCGCACCCAAGAAGTTAATTTTTGTAAGTTATTTATTATGAATAAAATATACTTATTTTCAAATTGGCACGCTCTTTGCACTATTAATGATCGCAATGCAAAAAAACCTTGATGGAAACGAAATCAAACCACAAGGGGAAAAAGGAGGTTTTCAAATGACTAAGACTAAGAAGGACAAAGGCTTCACCCTGATCGAGCTGCTCATCGTCGTCGCGATCATCGGGATCCTGGCGGCCCTGCTCGTGCCCAACGCCATGACAGCGCTCCAGAAAGCCAAGGTCAGAGCTACGCAGAGTGACGTCAGCAAGATCGCCACGTACATCACCGACTACATGACCGACAAGTCCACCCCGCCGGCGAACAACGGCGACATCAGCACGACCCTGACGACCGCCCTGTCGCCCATGTACGTGAAGGTCCTGCCGCTCAGGGACCAGTGGGGCACGAACTTCAAGGTATACACCGGCGCGGCCGTCACCGTGTACGGGATCACCGGCGCCTCGGCCGACGACTTCCTGATCTCCTCGTACGGCCGGGACAAGACCGTCGAATCCTGGACCTACAACGCGTCCACCCCCGAAGCCGGGCTCTACACGCTCTCGACGATGGCCGATTTCGACAAAGACATCGTCAGCTGGAACGGCTCGTTCATCCACGCCCCGCGCTCCGGCGCCTCTGGCTCGTAATAGCGCAGTCTATATCTCTCGGCGGGCGATACAGGCATCCCCCTGTATCGCCCGTTTTTTTTAGCCGCATGAGCTGAGGCCCGCGACCCCTCCGAATTTTGCCCCCGATTTCGGGTATAATGGGGGACGGTGAAACTCCGAACCGCCTTCCTCGTCCTGGTTTACGTCCTCCTCGTCCTCCTCCTGATCCCCTTCCTCCTCCTGTGCATGCTCGTCGGAACGCGCGCCCCGCTTGTGGCTGTCGGGAAATGGGCCATGCGGCTTTCGCGCCGGATCCTGGGCATCCGGCTCGATGTGCGGGGCCTAGAGAACGTGGACCGGGGCCGGCCCTTCATCTTCATGGCCAATCATCTGAGCTTCCTGGACGGCCCGCTCCTGTTCATACTCATTCCCCATTCGGTCCGGGTCATCATTAAAAAAGGGGTCGGCCGCATTCCCGTCGTCGGGCTGGGCATGCGCTTTGTCGGATTCCTGACCGTGGACCGGAAGGGGGCCCGCAAAGGGAAGGCCCGGATCGAGCTCGCGGCCCGGATGATGCGGGAGCGGAGCTATTCGTTCCTGATCTTTCCGGAAGGGACCCGGAGCCGCGACGGGCGGCTGGGCGCATTCCGGCGGGGAGGGTTTTTCCTCGCCCTGGAAAGCGGCGCGCCGATCGTGCCCGTCGCGATCCGCGGGACGTATGAGATGATGCCCCGCGGCCGCTGGTATGTGGGAAAAGGCCGGGTCCGGGTCGACTTCCTGGCGCCGGTTTCTTCCGAGGGGACCTCCGTCGAAACGATGCCGGACCTCATGGAGAAGGTCCGCTCGGCCATCGCGGCCGGTCTGGAAAAGGGGGACGCATGAACCATCGCGAAATCGCCCGGGAATGGGGCGGACTGCTCGAGACGCTGTTTCAAGCCCAGGCGGGCGTTTTGGAGGCCGCCGTCGCGGCCTGCGTCGGAGCGCTGTCCTCCGGCCGCAAGATCCTGGCCTTCGGCAACGGCGGGAGCGCGGCCGAAGCCCAGCACTTCACGGCCGAGCTCGTCAACAGGTTCGGCCGCCCGCGGCCGGCCCTCCGGGCCGTGACCTTGTCGGCGGACACCTCCGTCCTGACTTCGATCGGGAACGATGTCTCGTTCGAGGCCGTTTTCAGCCGGCAAATCGAGGCGCTGGGCGACGCCGGCGACGTCGCCCTCGCGCTGTCCACGAGCGGGAAATCGCCGAACGTCCTCGCCGCGCTGAACGCCGCCCGGGAAAAGCGCCTGGTAACAATCGGGCTGACGGGCCGGGACGGCGCGGCCATGGCCCTATATTGCGACCATCTGCTCTCGGTCGCGTCGGCGGCGACGCCGCGCGTTCAAGAGATCCACCTGTTCCTATTGCACCACCTCGCTGACGAGATCGAGCGGCGGATTTTTCCCTGAATTATTTCGAGCCGACGATCTCTTTGATCTTCTCCGGCCCGGCCGCCCCGCTGTTGAACAGATAGACCTGGACGCTCGTCAGCAGCCGCTGGAAGAAGGACTTCTGCAGGGCCAGCCGCTCCTCTGTCCGGACGAGCAGGTGGGGGTTGAAGAACGCCGCCGCCGGCCCGGCCGTGACGCCCCGGGTCATCCCCGGGCTTTCTCCCGTGGTGAAAATGCGGAGCGCTTCGTCCACGCCCAGCTCGACGACCGACGGCGAGATTGCGTCGTTGCGCAGGAGGAAGATCCAGCGCAGCGGCGTCCGCTTGACGAAGGCCGACGGCCCGCCGAGCCAGCTCGGATCGAGCATGGCCATGGAATCCTTCGAGGCCTTGTAGCAGAACGGCGATCCCCGGTCGAGCCGGCAGTCGTCCTGCCGGAGGCATTCGGCGTTCGCGCAGTCTTCCTTGCGGACGACGACGTTTTCGCACTTGCTCTGGTCGAAGAGCGAGGCGAGCTTCGGGAAGGACTCGACGGCGTTCGTGGGGATGAAGGCCTTGCGCTCGACGGCGTCGGCCAAGGCCGCGCTTCCCGACGATCGGACGAAGACGATGTCGTTCGACTGGAACCGGAATTTCGGATCGCGGAGGAGATCGAAGAAGAGCTCGGTCTTCTTCGTTCCGGGCGGCCCGACGAGGATCAGGCCCTGCCCGCCGATGTCGGCCGACATGCCGCGCACGGTGGGCACGCCAAACAGCCGTTCGGACACATCGGCCACGAGTCCCAGGGCCAGGCTCCGGACCGGGCCGTAGGCGTCGCAATTGACGACGACGCCGGTCTTTGTGTCGGTGTTGTAAAACGCCCGCGGTTCGCGGCCCGGAATGCCGTCCACGGCGTAAAGGATGCCGTGGGGTTCGAGGTCGGAATCGAGCTGGGCCGGATACCAGTTCTCCATCCAGAAATCGTTCAGGTGGGCGACGTTCGTCCGGAGCTGGACGATGAGGCCGTTGATGTTGGCGTTCCATTCGAAGTAGTTCTCGGGCGTCAGGCGGGCCCGGACTTCCTCGACCAGGCCGTCGCGGACCTTGTCCGAGACGGCGGCCTCCACCGGGACGGCCTTCTTGACCCGGGTCACGGCGTTGTTCAGGACGACGCGCTTGCCTTTCCGGGCCGGCTTGAGCTCCGCGAGCGCCCGGACGATGCGGTCCATGCCCTTCTCCAGGTTTTCCATGGACGTGGCGTAGGACAGGCGGATGTAGTCGTCGGCGCCGAAGGCGTCGCCCGGGACGATGGCCACCCGGGCCTCCTTCAGGAGGTAATAGGCCAGGCCGTAGGAGTTGCGGATGGGCGTCCCGTTGAATTCCAGGTCATAGGTGGCCCGGACGTTCGGGAAGAGGTAGAACGCGCCCTGCGGCTTGACGCAGGACAGGTGCGGCACGGCCTGGAGCTTCATCAGGCAGTAGTTGCGGCGGCGCTGGAACTCGGCCACCATCCGGGAAAGCTCGAACTGCGGCCCGGCGAGGGCCTCGATGGCCGCTTTCTGCGAGATCGAGGCTGGGTTCGAAGTCGTATGGCTCTGGATTTTGTCCATGCCGTTGATGACGTCGGCCGGCCCGGCGGCGTAGCCGATCCGCCAGCCCGTCATGGAGTGGGACTTCGACACGCCGTTGACGATGATGGTCTTCTTCCGGATGTCCTCGTCGAGCTGGGCGATGCTCACGTAAGGGAAGCTGTCGAAGACGAGCTTGTTGTAGATGTCGTCGGCGATGATGTAGATGTCCTCCTTGCGGAGGACGTCGGCCAGGGCCTCGAGCTGGGCGCGCGAATACGTCGCGCCCGTCGGGTTGGACGGCGAGTTGAGGAGCAGGGCCTTGGTCGCGGGGGAGATGTGGGCCTTGAGCTCCTCGGCGGTCAGGATGAACCCGTTCTCCTCCTTGGTCGGGACGATGACCGACTTGCCCTTGGCCAGGGTCACGAGGTGAGGATACGTCACCCAGAACGGGGCGGGGATGATGACCTCCTCGCCCTCGTTGACCAGGGCCTGGACGAGGTGGAAGAGCGAGCTCTTGGCCCCCGTGGAGACGATGACCTCCTTCGGGCCGTAGGTCAGGCCGTAATCCTCCTTGAAGCGGGCGATGATCGCCTTCTTCAGCGCCGGCATGCCTCCGGACTCGGTGTATTTCGTGAAGTTCTCCTGGATGGCCTTGATCCCGGCGGCCTTGACGTTCTCCGGCGTGGGAAAATCCGGCTCGCCGAGGCTGAGATCCACGACATCGATCCCCTCGGCCTTCATGGCCTTGGCCTTGGCCGCGACCTTGAAGGTCGGGGATTCGCCGATCTGATTGGCTTTTTCTGAGATCATGACGACCCTTTCTTCCGGGCGCCCGGCTTACTTTTCCGGCTTTGGATCGGACGACAGCTTGTCTTTGAGGAACTTCTTCAGGTCGGCGCCGGTCAGGGACTTCACGACGTCGGGGACTTGGGCCAGGATCTCGGCGATCTGTCCCGTGATCCGGGTCGTGCCGAGGCTCTTGTCGCCGCTGCCGATGACCACGATCTTGTCCACCTTGGACAGCGGCTCGGCCACGGCCTTCACCACGTCGGGAAGGACCTTCAGGTACATCTCGAGGATGGCCGCCTCGTTGTATTTTTCCCAGGCCGCGGCCTTTTTGGTCATGGCCTCGGCCTCGGCCAGGCCATGGTCCTTGATCCGCCCCGCCTCGGCCTCGCCTTCGAGCTTGAGGGCGCCGGCCTTGCCGCGCGCCTCGGCCAGGATCCGGAATTCCTCGGCCTCGGCCTCGGCCTCGATCTGGTATTTACGGGCGTCGGACGGCTTCAGGACGTTGGCTTCGAGCTCCTTTTCCCGGCGCTGGATTTCGAGGTTTTCGATCTGGATGGCCTGTTCCTTCTCGATGATCTTGGCCTTGGCGTCTTCGCGTCGGATCTCCTGGCTCAGCTTGAACCGCTCGAGCTCGTAGGAGAAGTCGGCCTGGGCCTTCTTCTGGTTGACGAGGACCTGGGACTCGGACTTCTTGGCCTCGTTCTCCCAGCCGGCCTTGGCGATCAGGGCCTCGGCTTGGAGCCGGGCCACCTCCCCTTCCTTGCGGGCCTGGGACGACTTGATGATCGCATCCTTCTGGCTCTCGGCCTCGGCGATCGCGGCCTCGCGCTTGGCGGCGGAGATAAGTGGTTTGCTCAGGGCCTCGATGTAGCCCTGGGGGTCGCTGAATTCCTTCAGGGAGAAGGAGAGCAGGATGAGACCCATCTTGGAGAGGTCTTCCCGGGCGGATTCGGCGACCTTGGAGTTGAATTCATGGCGGCCGCGGTAGATCTCCTCGACGGTCATGGTCCCGATGACCTCGCGCATCTTGCCTTCCAGGACGTTCGTGGCCACGTCGCGGATGCCGTCCTTGCCGATCCCGAGGAACTGCTCGGCCGCGGTGCGGACCGCCGCGTCGGCGGAATCGACCTTCACCTGGGCCACGGCGTCGGCCAGGATGGGCACACCGCCGTGGGTCAGGACTTCGGGTGTGCGGATGGCCAGGGGAATGACTTCCATGGGCAGGATGTCGAAGGTCTCCATGAAGGGCATGACGAACGTCCCGCCGCCCAAACGGTAACGGTAGCCGACCTTTATCCGGGCCCCGTCGGGTCCGGTGATGGTCTTCTTGCGCCCGGAGATGATCAGGGCCTCGTTCGGCCCGACCTTCTTGTACTGTTTGGAGAGGACCAGGGACACGAGAACGAGGAAAATGGCGACCGCGCCGGCCAGAATCAGCCAGGATACCAGACTCATGGAAACCTCCTTGGATTATTGCCTGTCGAGAGGGCTCGAGAATTCATAACTTGCTCAAGTTTCCGCTGGAAATAGGCGACGGTCTTTTCCAATCCCTCGTCCAGTCCGACCTTCGGCTCCCAGCCCAGCCGGGAGGCGGCGAGGGCGATGTCGGGCCGGCGCCGCACGGGGTCGTCGAAGGGGAGCTCCTTGAAGACGATCTTCGACTTGGCGCCGGTCATCCGGATCACCTTCTCGGCGAGCTCGAGGATCGTGAATTCGCCCGGGTTGCCCAGGTTGACCGGTCCGATGAAGCCGTCGTTGTCCATCATCCGGACCAGCCCCTCGATGAGGTCCGTCACATAGCAGAACGACCGCGTCTGCCGGCCGTCTCCATAGACCGTCAGCGGCTCGCCCCGCAGGGCCTGGACGATGAGGTTGCTCACCACCCGGCCGTCCTCGATGGCCATCCGGGGGCCGTAGGTGTTGAAGATGCGGACGATGCGGATGTCGACCTTGTTCTGGCGATGGTAGTCCATCATCAGCGTCTCGGCGACCCGCTTCCCTTCGTCGTAGCAGCTCCGGATGCCGATGGGGTTCACGTTGCCCCAGTAGGATTCCTTCTGGGGATGCATCTGGGCGTCGCCGTAGATTTCGGAGGTTGAGGCGAGCAGGATCCGGCTCCGGATCCGCTTGGCCAGCCCGAGCATGTTGATCGTCCCCATGACGTTCGTCTTGATGGTCTTGATCGCGTTCTGCTGGTAGTGGATGGGCGAGGCGGGGCAGGCCAGGTGGTAGATCCGGTCCACCTCGAGGAACAGGGGGTGAATCACGTCGTGGCGGATGAACTCGAAATAGGGATGGGAGAGGAACGGGCGGATGTTGTCCTTGTGGCCGGAGAAGAAATTGTCGACGCAGACGACGTCCGCTCCCGTCGCCAGGAGATGTTCGCAGAGATGGCTCCCCAGAAACCCGGCGCCGCCGGTGACGAGGACCCGTTTCATGCCGCGCCTCCTTCGCCCGCTATTTTTCGGGATAGCCGTAGGCCATGAAGAGCATGGACTTCTTTTTTAGGACGTCCTTTTGGATCTGGATGATCTCGGCGATGCCCTGGTCGGCCAGCCGCAGCAGCGAGCTGAGCTGGTTCCGGGAGAACGGCTCGCGCTCGGCCGTGGCCTGGATTTCGAGGAGCTGGCCCCGGTCGGTCTGGACGACGTTCATGTCGGTCTCGGCGGTCGAGTCCTCGGCGTAATCGAGGTCGAGGACCGGTTCGCCCTTGACGATCCCGACCGACACCGCGGCCACGAGGTGGCGAAGGGGCATGGCGTCGATCTTCCGCTCGTCCATGAGCTTCTTGAGGGCCAGGGCCAGGGCCACGCAGGCGGCGTTGATCGCCGCGGTCCGCGTCCCGCCGTCCGCCTGGATGACGTCACAGTCGAGGATGATCTGGCGCTCGCCGAGGACGCGGAGGTCGGTCACGCCCCGCAGGGCCCGGCCGATCAGGCGCTGGATCTCCTGGCTCCGGCCCGAGGGGCCTTGGATGCGCTCGCGGGCGGTCCGCTTCTCCGTGGATCGGGGGAGCATGGCGTATTCGGCCGTGATCCAGCCGGCGCCCGTGTTTTTCACGAACATCGGCACTTTTTCCTCGATCGTCGCCGCGGCCACGACCCTCGTCTTCCCGACCTCGATCAGGGCCGATCCGTCGGCGAAGTCGAGGAAGTCGGGAATGATTTTGACCGGGCGAAGGCCGTCAAGTTTTCGATCGTAGGATCGGTTCAAGATTGCACCTCTTCGGCCGGCCGCGTGTTCCATCGCTTATGGACCCAAAGCCATTGCTCCGGAGACCGCCGGATCTCGCGTTCGATCATCTTAGTGCATATCTGGGTGATTTTCAACACGTCCTCGTCCCGGCGGCCGAGCGGCGGGAACTCGAGGGGCGGGAGGATCCGGAGGCGATAGCGGCCGCCCGGCGCGGGGTCGACGAAGAGGGGGACGAGCGGCGCCCCCGTCTTGAGATGAAAGGCGGCCAGGCCGGGCGTCGTCGCCGCCGCCTTTCCGAAGAAATCGACGAAGACGGCCTGGCTCCGCAGAACGTTCTGGTCGATGAGGATGGCCACGATCTCGTTCCGGCCGAGGGCCCGGAGGATGGGCTTGCTCGCCCCGAACTTGTTGATGACCTCCGAGCCGAGGCGGGTCCGGAAGCGGAACAGGTCCTTCTCCAGGCGGGGGTTGTCGAGGGCCCGGGCGATGACCCGGACCGGCCCGACTTCCGAGACCACGGCGGTGGCGACCTCCCAGTTTCCGAAATGGGCGGTGAAGAGCAGGGCGCCCTTGCCCTTCGCCCGCGCGGCCTCGAGGTTCTCGCGTCCCTCGGTCGTGACCAGGTCCAGGACCTTGGCCCGGGAATAGCGGGTCAGTTTCAGGATGTCGGCCAGCACGCGGCCGAACCGGATGAACGATTCCCGGGCGACGGCCGCCAATTCCTCCGGCGTCCGCTCCCGGCCGAACGCGATCGCGAGGTTCGCGAGCGCGATCTGGCGGTGTCTCCGGTCGAGCCGGAAGGCGAGCCGGCCGAGGCCGCCGCCCGCGGCCAGGCAGAGTCGGCGGGGAAGGACGGCGAAGACCGTGGCGACGGTCTTGTAGACGGCGAAGCCGAGCGCGTCCGCGGACTTAGCCAAGGCGGGCCTCGTTTTTTGGCGGGAAGAGCCCCGCGATTTTTTCGAAGAAAGCCTCCGGCAGATCCAGGCCGATGCGGAGGACATAGACGGGGATGCCGCGGAAGAAAGCCGTCCGGTCCAGGAGTTTGACCGCGTCCTTCTCGGTCGTGATGAACGCCTTTACGCGTCGCGCCGCGGCGTCCGCGGCGAGCTTCTCGAGGGCGGCGTCCGGGTACGGGAAATGGTCGGGAAACTCCGTTCGGATGACGGGGCCCAGTCTCAGTCCCCGCAGCAGGTCGAAAAAGCGGCCGGGTCGGGCGATCCCGCAAAAGGCGGAGAGGTCATCTCCCACGAGCGCGCCGGGCGGCAGGACCTCATCATCCCCGAGAAGGCTCAGGTCTTTCACCACGACCGCGTATTCGAAAACGTCAAGCGTCGGGAAGCGGGCCGCGAACGCGGACGCGTCCGCGCGGTGGCCCATCTTCAGCAGGAGAATCCCGGCCCGCCGGAGGGCCGGGAGCCCTTCCCGAAGCGGCGCGCGGGAGGCCGGATCGTGCAGGACGATGTCCAGGTCGCGCGCGAGCCCGATATGCTGAAATCCGTCGTCGAGGACGACGGCCCCGAATCCGGCTTCGGACGCGGCGAGGCAGGAGCGGGTGCGGTGCTTTCCGACATAGATGCCCGCCTTGGGGAACCGCCGGGCGATCAAGCAGGGCTCGTCCCCGGCTTCCTCCCAGCCGCCGAAGAGCCGGGTGCCGTCCGAGAGGACGCCGCCCGTTTTCTCCCAGCTCCCCTTGTAGCCGCGGGAAACCAGGGCGGGCCGGATGCCCCGGCACTCGAGGAAGGCGAGAATCTCCATGACCAGCGGCGTTTTTTCCGATCCGCCCACGGTCAGATTCCCGACGCTGAGGACGGGCAGGGGCGCGCGGCGCACGCTCCGGATGTTCGCTTTCACCAAGGCGTATTTGGCCCGGCAGGCGGTCCGCGAAACGAGGGAATAGGCTCCCAGGAGGATGTTCATTTGTCTTGAAACTATACTATAAGGCGGGGGCTCGGGGAAGAGGCTCGCTCCCCCGGAGATCTTGACGCGCTGCGTACTTTCGGCTTTTTGGGCGGCGCGTATCTCGCCGCCCTTTCTTCCCTCCGCACCATTGATCTCGCCTTCCATCGGTTCCTCCCCTCGGTTGATTTAGGCTCGGGTCTTCACGCCGGCCTCCGGAGAGGCTACCCCAAAAAGCCGAAACGCAGCGGCGAGATCTCCTTCGGGTCGCTTCGCTCTCTTCCCCTTCGCCCGGAGGATTAATAGGTTCACGTCTTCCGTGCAGGAAGCGAGGAGGGGGCGGTTCGAAAACCGGTCTTCGGCCCGAGCGGGCATGGACTGCGATCCGTCGAAGGCGGATCGCGGGAGCAAGCCGAGGGAACGAGCCGATTTTCATCGCCGGGGAAAATCGGCGTACTTTCGAAGCCCCCCGCCCGGGAGCCCCCCTCATTTTTGCTTTCCTCCGGGCCTTCCCATATAATATCCGCGGGTTATGCCCGCAAACGGAGGACCATCATGAGACATTACGCGCGCTTGGCGTTATCGATTATTGCGGCCGGACTGGTGCTGACCGGCTGCCAGAAGAAGGCCCTGGTCAAGGGTGTCGAGCTCGAAGTCAAATTCAGCGCCGCCACACTCTCCGACAACCTCATCACCGACGTGGAATACAAGTGGAAGATGGGGTCCGATTTCCAGCCGCTCGGCCGTGACTACAGCATCTTCGTCCACTTCTGGCACAACTCGAATCTCATCCTCCAGGACGACTACATCCCCGACGTCACGACGTCCAAATGGGAGAAGGGCCAGGAATATACGGTCAAGCGCCGGATCTACATCCCCGCGTTCATCGACGAGTTCGATCCCCAGTTCAAGGGCGACGAGCCGCTCCGGCTGTCGGTCGGCTTTTACAATCCCTATGACCGAAGCGGCGGCTCCGAACGGGAAGTCCTCTCCAAGAAGCTGAAGGTCGTCCCCCCGCCGATCGGGACGCCCGAGGTGATCTATGAGAGCGGGTGGTACGACAAGGAGACGAACCCCGAATCGCCTCTCAAAGAGTGGCGCTGGACGGCCAAGGAAGCCAAGTGCGTGATCGACAACCCCCGCCGGGATGCGCTCCTCGTGATCAAGGGCGGCGTGAATTTGGATCTGGCGAAGGACCAGAAGATCATCTTTAAGATCAACGATACGGTCCTGGACGAATTCCAGGAACCGAGCGGGCTGTTCGAGAAATCTTATCAGATCAAGAAGGGCCAGTTGGGCGACAAGGACGAGTTCAACCTGACCGTCGGCGTGGACAAGGCCTGGGTCCCGGCCAAGACCGTGCCCAATTCCAAGGACACCCGGGAGCTCGGCCTCCAGATTTCGTTCATCTATTTCCGCTGAGGACGCGCCGAAGGCTCGCCCCTTGGCGCTACTTGATTCCCGCCGCGGCGGCTTTGTCTTTCGCGCCGAGCTCCAGGAATTTGTCGAGCTCGTCCCTGGCCCTCGCCTGTTCGGCCGCGGCCGTCTGGAGCGTCTGGTAGGTTTCCGCGATCTGTTTCTGAATCAGGTCCTTGGTCTGCATGTTGCCGAAGGAATAGAACTGCTGCTGCAGGGATTTCAGTTTCAAGTCGAGGAGCTCGGTCCGCTCCTTGGATAGGGCGGCCTTGGCCTCGAGCTCGGCCTTCTTTTCGTCGAACCGCTTCTGGATTTCGGCCTGGTGGGCCGCTTCGAGCCGCTTCGCCTCGGCCGCTCCGGCCGCGCCGCCCTCAGCTTGCGTCCCGGCCGGGCCTTCGGCGGCGGCCCCCGCGGCGGGGACGGCGACCGCGGGCTTCTTCTTGGTCTTCGAGAGGTCCGCGTTCGTCACCACGACGCCCGGCTTCCCCTTGAGCGTTTCGCGCCGTTCCTTTTCCTTCTGGGCGGCTTCGACCAGGCTCTGGGCCGTTGCGGCCGAGGCCAGGATGAGCGGGAGCAAAATGGCGCATAAGGCTTTCTTCACGTTCGCGTCCCTTTTTTCATATTAAGCTTCGCCCTCCTTTCTGTCAATTCCGCTTCGGGACCGCCGTCCGGACCTTGAGGCAGTTCCCTTCCGAAGAGATTTCGACGGCGCCGTCGAGGTCGGTCCGGTAGACGGCTGCGCCGGCCTTCCGGTAGCGGTCCAAAATCTCCGCATGGGGCAGCCCGTAGCGGTTGCCGGCCCCGACCGAGACGACGACGATTTCGGGGGAGACCGCCTCGAGAAACGCCGCCGAGCTCGACCCGTTGCTCCCATGGTGCGGGGATTTGAGGACGGAGCTCCGGAGGCCCGCTGCGCCTTGAGCCAGGATGTCCCGTTCCGTATTGGCTCCGATATCGGCGGCCAGGAGGAGCGACGATTGCCCATACGCGACCCGAAGGGCGAGGGACCGGTCGTTGTCCGCGGGCGGGGCGGCGCCCGGTCCCGGCTCCGGCGGCGAGAGGGCTTCGATCCGGACATCTCCGACCTGCCGCGAGAATCCGCGGAACACTTGAACCTGGGGGACTCCGCGAAGAGCGGTCCGGAGCTTTTCGTAGGCCGCCTCCCCGGCCGGCCGAACGGCCTCCCAATATTCACCAATACGGAAGTCGGCGGCGACCGCCGGCAGGCCGTAGAGATGGTCGGAATGGCCGTGAGTCAGGACCAGGACGTCGATCTTCTTGATCCCCTTGCTCCAGAGGAACGGTGCGACGACGCTCTCGCCGACGTCGAACGAGCCCACGGGCAGTCCGCCGGCGTCGATCAGCATTTTCGTCCGGCCCGGAAACTCGACCAGGATGGAATCCCCTTGCCCGACGTCGATGAACGTGACTTTGAGGTCGCGCGAAACGGACGGGAACGGGTAGGTGATCAGGACCGCGAAACAGAGGGCGAAGGCGGCCGCCCCCGCGAACCGCGCTTTGCGGAACGTCCGCGGGAGGAGGAGCAGGAGGAGGAAGACGAAGTATCCGGCGACGACGGGCGGGGGCGGCGTCGGGATCCGGTAGGACATGAACGCCCATCCGTCGAGGAGATGGGTCGAGCCCATGAAGACCCGCGTCAGGAACGCCAGGGCCGCGGCGAGCGGCCGGGCCGCGCCGGGAACGAGGAGGGCGGCCGGAAGATAGACATAGCCGGCGGCCATGATCAGGCCGATGAGGGGGATGCCGATGAAATTCAGAAGCAGCCCGGAGAAGATGACCCGGTTGAACGCCAGGGCGATGAGCGGCATGACCCCGGCCTGGGCCGAGACCGACATGGCGAACGTCTCGGCGATCTTCAACGGAAGCCGGGGGAGCGCGGCCGCGATCCGCGGGGTGAAGAGGATGATCGCCAGCGTGGCGGCGAACGTCAGCTGGAAGCCGAGGTCGAAGAGCTGGAACGGGTTGGCCGCAAGCAAGGCGAAGGCTCCGAGCCCGATGGCGTTGAGGAGATGGGCGTCCTTTTCTAGGAGCCGGGCGAGAAGGACCGCGAGGCTCATGATGACCGCCCGGAGGACCGAGGCCCGCCCTTCGACGAGCAGCGCGTAAAGGACGAGGAGGACGATCAGCAGGATGCCGGCGGCGCGCCGCGGGACGCGGAGGGCCCGGAAGATCCCGAAGAGGAGAAGGGAGATGATGCCGATGTGGGCCCCGGAGATGGCAAGCAGGTGGTAGAGTCCGGTCCGCTGCATGGCGGCCGTGGTCTCGGCCGTCAGGCGTCCTCGCCCGCCGAGGAGGAGCGTTTCGAGGATCGCTCCTTCGGGCGTCAGTCCCGATTCCGAATCGGCGGAGGCGAAATCGCGCTCGATCGTTCGCTGGAACGCGAGCCGCAGGCCGGAAACGGACGCGCGAAGCGAAGCGCGGGGAGCGGCCCCGATTCTTTCGATGAGGAGGGGGCTCTTGGTCGCGGCCAGGGCATGGAGGAGCTGGGTCTTGAGATACATGCGGCTGAACGGCTCGATGAAGTTCCGGTATTCCCGTACGGGGACGATTTGGGCCGCGATCTTCAGCCGGTCGCCCGCCTTGAAATCGAGGCTCGTTGGGAATGTGGCCGACCGGGGGACGGAGACGCGCAGGTTGCCCTCGATGCGCGCCGGGGCGCCGCGGGCGGAGACCGTATCCACGCGAAGGAAAAGGAAGTCCCGGTCGAGGCCCGGCGACGGCGTCTGGGTCAGGGTTCCCGTGAAGTCCGCGTAAGTCGTCTCGGCCAGGCGGTGGAGGGCGTTGCGCTCATAGCGGACGTCGGCCGCGGCGAACAGGGCCGCCCCGAGGAACACGGCCGCCGCCAGGACCGCGGCCAGCGCCGCAGCCTCTTTGCGGCGGACGTAGAACGCCCAGGCGGCGGCGAGCGAGGCCGCAAGCGCTGCGGCCGGCACCGCGGACGCGACGGCCGTGAGATCGGCGAGCCGGATGCCGAAGGCAAGGCAGGAAGCCAGGAAGAGGAGGGGGAACCGCAAAGGAGCCTTTCGGAGAGCTAAATGCCGCTTTTTTCCAGGCGGCTTTGCTGCTCGAGACAGTCGAGCAGGAGATGGCAGAGAATCTTCATCCCGATGCCGATACTCCGTTCATCGGGATTGAACGCGGGGCTGTAGAGCGCGGCCGCGGGCAGTCGGGGATTCCGGGCGCCGAGGAAGAAAAACAAGGCCGGGATCTTCTGGCCGTAGAGGGAGAAGTCGTCGGCCATCATCTGGGGCTTGATCGGGCTGACCTTCCGGTCGCCGAGCGCTTCGTTGAGCGAGGGCGTCATCAGGTCGAGGAGCTCGGGATGGTTGCTGACGGAGGGGAGGTCCTCGCTGAAGGAGAACGTATAGTCGCCGCCGAAGCCGTGGACGATGCCCTTGATCACGCTGTCCATCAGCCGGGCGATCTTCTTGCGGTTGGCGTCGCTCATCGTCCGGACGATGCCTTCGAAGTGGGCCCGGTCGGCGATGAGGTCGGCCTTGGTCCCGCCCTCGAGGCGGCCGATGGTCAGGACGGCCGGGTCGGTGGGATCGAGGCTGCGGGCGACGAGGGTTTGGAGGGCGGTCACGACCGGGGCCGTGAGGGCGATGGCGTCCAGGCCGTCCTGGGGCTGCGAGCCCTGGGCGCTCCGTCCCTTGATCGTGACGTCGAAGGAATCGGCGTTGGCCAGCATCTGACCGGGGATGGCCGACACCTGTCCGAGGGCCTCGGGCCAGATATGGAAGCCGAAGATCGCCCCGACGCGCGGATTTTCGAGCACGCCTTCCTTGATCATGAGCGCCGCCCCGCTCTCCTCGCCTTCGGGCGGCCCTTCACCGGCCGGCTGGAAGATGAATTTGATGTTGCCCTTGATCCGGTCCTTGAATTCGTTCAGCACGAACGCGGTCCCGAGGACGATCGCGGTATGGATGTCGTGGCCCGTGGCATGCATGATGCCTGGGTTGAGCGACTTGAACGGAACGTCGGCCAGTTCCTGGATGGGGACGGCGTCCATCTCGGCCCGGATGGCGACCGTGGCCCCCGGCTGGGCGCCCCGGAGCAGTCCGACGACACCGGTCTTGGCGACGCCCGTCTGGACTTCGAAGCCGAGCTTGGCCAAATTGGAGCTGATGATCTTCGCCGTCTCTGTCTCCCGGTAAGCGAGCTGGGGATTCATGTGGATGAAGCGCCGCACCCGGACCATTTCGGGGCGGATTTTCTCGATCTGGCGGTCGAGTTCGGCGGAGGTTTTTTTGTCGATGCCGGCTGCGTCGAGGGCCCAGCAACAGACAGAAAACAATACAAATAATGAGCGAATAATTCTCTTCGAGGCCACGTCTCATATTAAGACAGAACGGCGGCAAAGTCAAATGAAGGGGGCTCGGGGTAGAGGGCCGTCGGCCCGCCGGTTTCCCCGGCGAGGAAACCGGCTCATTTCCTCGGCTCGCTCCCAGTACTATGCCCCCGGGGCATAGTACTGGACCATGCCCGTTCGCCTCCGGATGGCCGACCGTCCCTCTACCCACTCGCCCGAGTAACACGTCCAATACTCGGTTGTTTACAAACTTGGAATCTGGTACCTTGTCCTCAAGGAGAATACGCATGAACACCGACGCCGTCAAAATGTACCGGGCCTTCTATAAATCGCCGATCGGGGACATCGAAGTCACCGCCACGGCAAAAGAGATCTGCTCCCTCGAATTCGTCAAGGGGAAAAGGACCGGGAAGGCGACCAAGCTGTCGCCCGCGCTCCGCGAGGCCCTCAAGCAGCTCGACGAATATTTCCGGGGCAAGCGGCGGATCTTTGAGCTCATGCTCCGTCTGGAGGGCTCCGAGTTCCAGCTCGACGTCTGGCAGGCCCTGCTCGACATCCCGTACGGCGCCACGGCGTCCTACCGCGACGTCGCCAAGGCCGTCGGCCGTCCCGAGGCGGTGCGGGCCGTGGGCGCGGCGAACGGGGCGAACCCGATCAGCCTCATCATCCCCTGCCATCGGATCATCGGGGCGGATGGTCGCCTCGTGGGTTACGGCGGCGGCCTGGACCGCAAGGAATGGCTGATCGAGCACGAATGGAAGCACGCCGGGCAGGCCGTGGCCGGCCCGAAGGCGAAGGCCGGGAAAGCCGCGAAGGCCCCAAAGGCCCCAAAGGCCCCAAAGGTTAAATAGAGACCCGCTCGCGGTATTCGCCGAACGCGTCCTTGAAGACGCGCGTGATCTCGCCCAGGGTGGCGAGGGATTTGACCGCTTCGACGAGCGGCGGCAGGAGGTTCGCCCCCCCGTCGACGGCCGTCCGCAGATCCCGCAGGGCCGCTTCGACCCGCCCTTTCGGACGCTTAGCCCGCAGGCGCCGCAGGCGTTCGGCCTGCTCCTTCTCCAGCCGCTTCGGCGCGGCGTGGATCTTGAACTTCAGCCGCTCGTCCGCCCCGGTGAACTCGTTCAATCCGACGATGATCCGCTGCTTCCTCTCGATTTGCTTCTGATAGGCGTACGCGCTCTCCTGGATCTCCCGCTGGATGTATCCCGATTCGATGGCCCGGAGCGTCCCGCCCATCTCCTCGATCTTCTTCAAATAAGCCTGGACCCCGGTTTCGATGTCGTTCGTCAGCTTTTCCACGTAATAGGACCCCCCGAGAGGGTCGGCGGTCCAGGCCGCTCCGCTCTCGTGGGCGATGATCTGCTGGGTGCGGAGGGCGATCAGCACCGATTCCTCGGTCGGGAGGGCCAGGGCCTCGTCGCGCGAGTTGGTGTGGAGCGACTGCGTCCCGCCGAGCACGGCGGCCAGGGCCTGGATGGCCACGCGGACGACGTTGTTCTCGGGTTGCTGGGCGACGAGCGTCGCGCCGCTCGTCTGGGTGTGGAAACGGAGTTTCCAGGAGTTGGGGTTGCGGGCCCCGAAGCGGTCGCGGGCAATGCCCGCCCAGATGCGGCGCGCGGCCCGGAACTTGGCGACTTCCTCGAAAAGGTCGTTGTGGGCGGCGAAGAAAAACGACAGCCGCGGGGCGAAAGCGTCGAAATCGAGCCCGGCTGCGGTTAGGGTCTGGGCATAGGCGATGGCGTCGGCGAACGTGAAGGCCAGCTCCTGGACCGCTGTGGCCCCGGCTTCGCGGATGTGATAGCCGCTGATGCTCATCGTGTTCCACTTGGGAACGTGGGTCTGGCAGAACGCGACGAGGTCGGAGATGATCCGGAGCGAGGGCTGGGGCGGGAAGATGTAGGTCCCGCGGGCGACGTATTCCTTGAGGATGTCGTTCTGGACCGTGCCTGACAGTTCCTCCCAGCGGACCCCGCGCTTCTCGGCCAGGGCGAGGTACATCGCCAGGAGGACGGCGGCCGAAGCGTTGATGGTCATCGAGACGCTGACCTTGTCAAGCGGAATGCGGTCGAAGAGGACGGCCATGTCCTCGAGGGAGTCGACGGCCACGCCGACCTTGCCGACCTCGCCCGCCGACAGGGCGTCGTCGGAGTCGAGGCCGAGCTGTGTCGGCAGGTCGAAGGCGACGCTCAGCCCGGTCTGGCCCTGGGCGAGGAGATAGCGGTAGCGGGCGTTGGATTCCCGGGCCGTGCCGAAGCCCGCGTACTGGCGCATCGTCCAGAGCCGGCTCCGGTACATCGAGGGATGGACGCCCCGGGTGAAGGGGAATTCCCCGGGCCGGCCGAGCGCGACGGCCGGATCAAATCCCGGCAGGTCCTCGGCGGCATAATAGTCCTTGATCGCGGGGGGCTCCCCCGTCTTCGGCTGGCCCATGGCGGTGCGCTCCTCGGACAACCGCCCCATCTTTCGAGGGATGGGACGTCGATCGGTCTTGTCGATGTCCCCGGCGTCAGGACATGAACTTCGCGAAAGGCCGGGTGCCCGCATAGACCGCGCGCGCCCCGAGCTCGTCCTCGATCTCGAGGAGCCGGTTGTACTTGGCCACGCGCTCGCTGCGGCACACGGAGCCGGTCTTGATTTGGCCCGTGCCCAGGGCGACGCAGAGGTCGGCGATGAACGTGTCCTCGGTCTCCCCGGACCGGTGGGAGATGACGGCCGAATAGCCCTGGGCGTGGGCATAATCCACGGCCTCGATCGTCTCGGTCAGGCTCCCGATCTGGTTGAGCTTGATCAGGATCGAATTGGCGATGCCCTCGGCGACGCCCTTCTTGAAGCGGGCGAGGTTCGTGACGAAGATGTCGTCGCCGACGAGCTGCTTCGTCCGGCCGAGCACCTCGGTCAGCGTCTTCCAGCCTTTCCAGTCGTCCTCGGCCAGGCCGTCCTCGATCGAGACGATCGGGTATTTCTTGATGAGATCGGCGTAGAACGCGACCATTTCGTCCGAGGTCCGGACGGCCCCGCCGGACTTCTTGAAGACATATTTCCCGTCCTCGTAGAATTCGGAGGCGGCGGTGTCCAGGGCGAGGAAGACCTCGCGGCCGGGCGTGTAGCCGGCCTTCTGGATGCCCTCGACGATGCATTCGAGCGCCTCCTCGTTGGACTTCAGGTTGGGCGCGAACCCGCCCTCATCCCCGACGGACGTCGAATAGCCGCGCTTCTTGAGGATCTTCTTGAGGTTGTGGAAGACCTCGACCGCGGCCCGGAGCGCCTCGGCGAATGAGGGGCGCCCGGCCGGGGCGATCATGAATTCCTGGATGTCGACGTTGTTGTCGGCGTGCGAGCCGCCGTTGAGGATATTGATCAGGGGCACGGGGAGCGTGTAGACGTCCTGGGACCGCAAGGAGGCATAGAGGGGAAGCCCCGCCGCGCGCGCGGCGGCGTCGGCCGCGGCCATGCTGACGGAGAGGATGGCGTTGGCCCCGAGCTTCGATTTGGCCGGCGTCCCGTCGAGCTTCAACAGGAGCTCGTCGATGGCGGTCCGGTCCCGGGCGTCCAGGCCCTTCAACCGGGGGGCGATCGTCTCGTTGACATGGCCGACCGCTTTCAGGACGCCCTTGCCCAGGTAGCGGGCGGGGTCGCCGTCGCGGAGCTCGAGGGCCTCATGCGCGCCCGTCGACGCCCCCGAGGGGACGTACGCTTTGCCCACCGCCCCGCCCTGGAGGACCACCTTGGCCGCGACGGTCGGATTGCCCCGGGAATCGAGGATCTCCCGGGCGCTGACATGGAGGATGGATGCGTTTGTCATGGATGATTACGCTTTCGTCTGAGATTGTGCGCAATGCGTTCGCCGCCCGGCCGGGGGCGGGAGCCCGTCGGCTCCGGGCGACGATCTGAAAGGATCGGTCCGGCGACGGCCGTTATGCCTTGGGGTCCTCTTCGGGAAGGGCTTCCGAAGACCGCTTCATGAATTCTTCTTTTTTCTTGTCGATGAACTCCTTGACGGAGTCGATCCCCCCTTGGGTCTTTTCCCGGACGACGCGGATGCCCTTTTCGGCTTCCTTGGCGATCTTCTCGAAGCCTTCCTTGGCCTTTTCGCCCGTCTTGTCGAACTCTTCCTGGATCTTCTTGCGGGTTTCCTTGCCGCTCGCGGGGGCGAGAAGGATACCGGCCACGAATCCGGTTGCCGCGCCGATCAGGAAAGACACCGCGACTTCGAGGGCCGAGCCTTTGTTGTCACTGCACATTTTTCTTCTCCTTTTTTTTTTTCAAATACTGCATCACGAACCGGGCGACGGGCAAGGCCAGGGGGAGGATTTTGGATGAAGGGCTGAGGATTTTCGTCGTCAGGAGGAACGAAGCCTCGGAGAGGCCGACGGCCGCCCTCCTGGAGGCTTCGAGCGTCGAACCCAGGTCCTCGATGCGCTGCTTGACGAGGATATCGAGCTCGTTGAGGTTTTTGGCGAGTTCTCGGAACTCGACCAGGGTCTGCTCGCCTTCGGCCGCCGTCCGGCGGAGCTGGGCGAACAGCCGGACGAGATAGACGGCCACGACGACCCCGGCCAGGGTGAGGACCAGGAAGAGGATTTGGTTGAGTGTCATGGGCATAGCTCAATAACGATAATCGAAAAAACGGCGGTTGTCAATTTCCGGAGGGTAGAAAGAAAGGGGCGGACCGGGGGCCTGCACCCTCCTCGTTCGTTTCGACGAGGGTGCAGCCGCGAGAGAACTTCGATTCTTTGCCTTGACAAAGATCTATGTCATGGATATATTTGTTTATGCGCATATGCGTGAAAGCGGATATAAAAAGCAGAAAAACATGGATAACTATTTAAAAGTCCTGAAATCTCTTGCTGATGAAACGCGCCTGCGGATTATCAATCTGCTTTATGAGCGCGAGCTTTGTGTATGCGACATCGGGAGTATTCTCTGTACAACCCAAACTAAAATATCGCGGCACTTGGCCTCTCTAAGAAATTCCGATCTTGTGCAAGACAGAAAAATCGCCCAGTGGTCTTTTTATTCCCTCAATAGATCAAGCGGGCTGAAATTCGTCGATGAACTCGTGCACGGTGTTCTCAGGAGCCTTGATGTTTTTCGACATGATTTAGAGCTGCTTAAAAAGAAGGAAAAGGCAGGCCTCTGCCTAACGAATGCCGTTCTGGACAATATCAAAAGGAGCACGCTATGAAAATCATTGAAATTTACGAGCCGCCCTTGTGCTGCCCTACCGGCGTATGCGGGCCGGCTCCCGATCCGGATCTGGCGGCTTTGCAGGAAACGATCCTGAAGCTTAAAAAGGCTGGACATTCCGTGGAGAGAATCGCTCTCAACCAGCAACCCAAGCGGTTCATGAACAATCCGGTCGTCAAGGATGTCCTGACGTCCGAGGGTAAGGAATCGTTGCCCATTACACTCATCGAGGGAAAATTGGCCTTCAAGGGCCGATATCCGAAATATGAAGAACTTTTGCAAGAGGTGATCTAAATGCCGACCTATGAATATCGGTGCGGGCGGTGTAACCGCGTCTTCGAAACAAAAATGACGATCGAGGAAAAGAAGAACACGGCGGTCAGTTGTCCCGATTGTCATTCCAAGGATGTTCGCCAGCAACTTTTCGGCGTGAGTTTTTCGGGCAAAAAAAAGACGGATAAAAACTCCTCGGGCGGGTGTTGCGGCGGCGGGCCCAGCTGTTGCGGATAAGTCCAACCTTCGCATAGAGCCAAGAGAATCCATGCCTCTGGATCAAAAAACCAAGGAACTCGTTGGTGACCTTCTTAATGGAAAAAGGAGAATAGTTCATTGACTGAATACCTATTTTTTTGCGGGAAAGGCGGCGTGGGGAAAACCACGATGGCCGCGGCAACCGCCGTTTATCACGCCAACCAGGGGAAAAAGACCCTGATCATTTCAACTGACCCGGCCAGCAACCTGGGGGACATATTCGAAAAGCGGATCGGACACGCAATCACTCCGATCATTCCGAATCTCTACGCCATGGACATCGATCCCGATGTCGCTACCGAGGAGTACCGGGAAAAGATCATCGGGCCGATGCGCGGCGTCATGCCCGACGACGTCATGAAGGTTCTCGAGGAACAGTTCAGAAGCGCCTGCACCATAGAGATCGCGGCCTTTGACCGGTTTACCGACTTTCTGGTCAACGAGGAGTTCGATCTCGTCGTGTTCGACACGGCGCCCACCGGACACACCATCCGCCTGCTGGAATTACCGGTGGACTGGTCGAAGCATATCGAGGAAAGCGCGAAAGGATCCGGGCAGACCTGCATAGGCCCGGTGTCGTCCATACAGGGATCGAAAGAGAAATACGACCGGGCCATCGCCGCCATGCGGGAAGGTTCCCGCACCACGTTTTATCTCGTCCTGAAGCCGGAAAAGACTTCTCTAGCCGAGACCCTCCGTGCCCACGACGAGCTAGCCACCTTGGGCATACACAATTTTCGCGTCATTGTGAACGGAATCTACCCGAACGATGAAATCATCCACAGTCGCTATGCCAACCTGTCCGCCATGCAGTCCCGATATCTCGGGATGATAGAAAAAGCCCTGCCCTATCCTTCGAATAAAGTGGACCTTCAAAGCGGCGAAATCAAGGGCCTGCGGGCCATAACGGATTTCGCCGGAGTCGTGTTTGAGGGAAAACGGTCCGCCTTCACGGAAAGCTTCCATACGCCGGGACGTTTTGATCAATTTGCGGACGGCGCCGCTCTGACCGAAATCATCGATAAAAAGCGCGATTCAAGGATCGTGATCATCACCGGTAAAGGCGGCGTGGGAAAAACCGTGACCGCGTGCGCCGTGGCGGCGTATCTGGCGGGCAACCGACAGAAGACGCTTCTTGTCACGACCGACCCGGCGGCCCACATCGGACACGTGCTCGATGAACCGATCGGGGACACGATCGGGCCGACAAAGTCCCTGCCGTTCCTGAGTGCCGCTCGCATCGATCAGAAAAAAAGCGTGGAAACATATAAAAAGAAGATAGTCGACGACGTGGTGCGGTCCGGATATTCCGAGGACATGCTGCTCGCGCTCAAGGAGGAACTGGAGTCGCCGTGCACGGAAGAGATGGCCGTCTTCGAAGAATTTGCGGGCATCGTTGAAAACCGCGATTTCGATTACATCGTGTTCGATACGGCGCCGACCGGACACACGCTCAGGCTTCTGGAACTCCCCTATGATTACGCGCGGCAGGTGGAATTGATGGTCCAAATCAAAAAGGAGGGTGGCGCCGCCGAAAAGGCGCAGAGGAAGCTTGAGTCGCTTCTCGGAAAGCTCAAAGACCCCGGCACCAGCGCGTTCATGCTTGTCTTTTATCCCGAGTACACGCCGATCCATGAAGCCAAAAGAACATTGGATGATTTGAGCCTGGCCGGTATCGGCGTTCAGGCCGTGATCGCGAACAATGTGCTCGAAGACGGGGATAAAGATTCGGACTTTTTCCACAGAAGGGCCGAGATGCAGCAGCACTACCTGGAAATCGCCAAAGAACTATTCCAATTGCCCGTCTTCAAGATCCCCATGTTCGATGATGAAATCATCGGATTGCCGAAATTGAAACAGGTTGCGGAATCGCTGTTCCAGAGAGAGTGCTGTCCCGATGGGCCGGCGACGAATTGAACATCAGTCCGAACATGAGTTTGCAGATCACCTTTTATACGAAACCCAATTGCCCGCTTTGCGAGGAGGCGGAAGAGCTTCTCGAGGAGATGAGAGGTTATTTTGACTTTTCCGTTTTGAAAATCGATATAACGAGAGACATAGACGCTTATGAAATATTCAAGCATCGAATTCCCGTCCTCAGGCTCGGAGACCTAGGGGATCTTTCGGGGAAAATCACCGAAAAAGAATTAAGGCAGAAAATCCGAGCCTTTTTAAAGACAAGCCCGCAAGACAATGCCGACGAGCAGGATCAGGGAAAATCTAATCGATAATCCTGCAGAAACCGAAAAAGCGGATTCCTATAGATCGGTCGTCCGGGAGGGTTCACTCATAGTGAAATTCCGGTTCGACGACGATTTCAGATTTCACGGAATTGGCGATCAGGCTGTATTTACGGGCGGCGGTCAGGGCTTTTTGGGCCCGAGCGGAAACGACCGCGAGAGCCTCGCTGCCGAGACCGATCCGGATGACCGGTTTCAACCGGAGGGCGGTGAAGATTTCCGTACGGTCTAGTTCGATGAGCTTGGTCCCTTCCGCGCGGCATTCATACGCCAGGAGCTTGAGCCGGAACCGTTCGCAAGCCCAAAGAAACATCATCATGATACAGGTGTTCGCGGCCGCCACAAAAGCGTCTTCGGGGGTGAAGACGTCGGGATGTCCTTGCGCGTCCGGCGGCGCCGAGAACGGCATTTCCGGGCCATTGCCCATTTGGAGATGTCCCCAATGCTCTCCCGTCCACCGGACGTCGGTGTGATAGACGGCGGTGCGGCTCATCGCTTCTCCTTTTGGCTGTGGCGTCGGGAAGACCCTAAAACCCTGTCCACTTCTTCCTCTAGAATTTCGACGACGGCCTCGACGGCCTTTCTCCCGGGTTCGTTCAATCGCCGGCGACCCTCGATTCCGGCGATGCCTTTGGCCGCCGCGATTTCGGTCACGACAAGGCTGGCCGCGGGTTTGGCCGAATACCGCTCTGTGGCCCGGGCCGCGCATTTCAACCCACATCCGTCCACCGTGATGGTGGGATAGAAGCGGGCGAAGGTTCGCTCCCCTTGGCCTCCCGCGAGAAACAGAGGAAGACACAGAGTGACCGTATCCCCTCGTCGGGTCTCGTGCAACACTCGCAAGGCCGCCAGCCGCGAGACGGTTCCCTCGGCCATCTCTTCGCCCGAACAGGCGATGATGCCCGCCTTTTTTTCGGGAAGTTCAGGCATGGCGATCCTCCGTAGAATCCGCAGACGTCAAGGCGTCCACGAGCGGCGTCAACTCCTCCGCCAGGACGCGAGCGAGGCTTTGTCCCGCGGGATTGAGTTCGGCGATCCCCTCGGGCTTCAATGCTTTGTGCCGACGAAAAACCTCCTGCACCGCGACTTCTCGGGCGATCCGACCGCCGCTTTCGCGAACCATTTTCGCCGCGCAATTCAGCTTGCAGCCGTCGATCGCAATGGCCGGATGAGCCGCGACGATGTTTTTAGCTTCTTCGTCACCCATCACCAGCTTTGAGAGGGCGACCAGGCGGGTCTGTTCGGGGCGGAGATCCTCGATAAGGTCATATCCGGCCTCCCGGGCCACCGTCCCGAAGGATTTGCCGATTCCGCTGCAGGGCACGATCACCACTTTCTTCTTTGGGGCGCTCATCGAGACCGGACCTCCGCTTCGGCTTGGCCTTTCATGTGTTCGAAATAAGCGTCGGGCTTCATGAGTCGGGCTGCGAGATCGTCGTTTGCGGCGGCCTCGATCACCGCCAGCCATCCTTTTCCGTAAGGATCCTGGTTGATGACTTCGGGCGTCATTTCGAGGTCGGGGTTGATCTCAAGGATAGTCCCGGCTACGGGGGACGTCAGGCTCACATTCACTTTGATCGTCTCGATCACCCCGATCTCGTCGCCGATGGCCAGACGGGTTCCCTCGGGACGCAACAGGGCGAAGGTCAGATCTCCGCTATGCTGTTGGAGAAAGTCCGTGAGACCGATCCGCCAACGGCCCGAATTATCCGCAGCCTCCGGCTTAAGCCAGATCCCCTCCGGGCTGAAGATGCGGTCCGTCGGCACCCGAAACGTGAATTTGTCGACCGTCGTTTCAAGGAATTCCATCCGATACTCCTTTCGTCAAGGGACGAGGCGTCGACGCGAGGAAACCCTCGGTTCGATTATGGGCACTGGATGACGCCTTGGGCCCAGAGGCATGCCCCGCAGGCCGGGAAGGCGTTGCCGTAGCAGTCTTCTTCGTTCGTTTCGACGAGCGTGCAGCCGCCGCAGATATGGCAAGGCGAAAAGTCGAAAGCGCGGAGCTTCTCCCGAAAGGCCTTGTATTCCTTCGAATTCCAGATCTTCGGGAGCGTGCTGCGGCGGATATCACCGAGCGAATAGCTGCGAACCTTCCGCTCGTTGCCGTAGAGATAGGTTTTGTAAGGATGCAGCAGTCCCATGCAGGGGCTGACCTGTCCGTCCCAGCGGACGAACGTCGTCCGGTCCTGGATGAAGCGGCACTGCTGGGAGGGGACGTGGATCCTGTTTTCCATGAGCGACAGGTTCTGGAAGCCCTGGAGCAGGCTATAGAGGGCCTCGCGGGTGACGGGGCTGACATCGAAGCGGGGGAGACTCATCTCGATCTTGCCCGGAGCGGAGGTGAACGTATCGGTCGTCAGCGTCAGCTGGCAGAGCATCTCCTTTTCCATATCCGGGCTGTAGGGGAGGACGTTGCTGACCATGATTCGGTCGGCGCCGATCCTGCGCGCCAATTCATCGACGGCCTTGAGGTCGTCGATATTGCTTTTCATGACGACGTAGGCGATCCCAACATCGATCTTGCGGCGCCGCGCGCTTTTCTTCCGGAGGAGCTCCAGGCTTTTAACGACGCCCTGGAACCGGGCGCCTTTGCGAATTGATTCGAACCGGGATTCGTCCGCCCCGTCGAACGATACCCATAGCCTGTCCAGGCGGTTTTGGAGCAGGCCGTCGATCATGGGTTCATCGAGCAGGGTCCCGTTGGTCGTCATTTCGGCGCGGACTCCGAGAGACTTGACCTTTCCGATCATGGCCAGGATGTCCGGATGCGCCGTCGGTTCCCCGAATCCGCCGAACATCACCGACTCAAGATGGGGAAAGCGGCTGAGCTGGGATGCGAGCCGGTCGAAGGTCGTCATGGCCATATCGCCGAGGGGTTCATCCCAGGTGTTCCGGATGCAGGTCCGGCAGGCCAGGTTGCAGCGCGAGGTCGGCTCGATATAGATCCGGGCCAGGGTGTGGAGGCTCGGCCGAACCTCGACGAGACCCCGGTTCTCGACGATCTCGAATCGGTCCTTGCCGGCCGCGCCGAGCTTCTTGAGAAGCGAGGATGGGAGATTCAAGTCGCCGTTCTTTCCGAGGCGAACTTGATGCACACGGGTTTTCCCCGCGGCGGGGGCCTGGTCGTACCGGATTTCCTCGCGTTCCCTCATCGGGTCGCCCTTGCCCGCTTGTTTTTTCCCATCCGTCTATCTTTCCGGCCGCCTTTCCTAGGCGGCCGTCTTTTCCCGGAAGTATCGTCGTTGGAAATAGAGGGCCACGTTCACCAGGCCGATCATGACCGGCACCTCGATCAGCGGGCCGATGACCGCGGCGAACGCCTCCCCGGAATTGATGCCGAAGACGGCCACGGCAACGGCGATGGCCAGTTCGAAGTTGTTGCTGGCGGCGGTGAAGGCCAGCGTCGCCGTTTTGGAGTAGTCCGCGCCGATCTTCCGGCCCATATAGAACGAGACGAGGAACATGATGACGAAGTAGAACATGAGCGGGACGGCGATCCGGAGGACGTCGAGCGGAATCTTGACGATATATTCCCCCTTGAGGGAGAACATCACCACGATCGTGAAGAGCAAAGCGATCAGGGTGATGGGGCTGATGCGGGGAATGAATTTCTGTTCGTACCAGTCCTTCCCCTTGAGCTTGAGCATCGTGAAGCGGGTGATCACCCCGGCGATGAACGGGATGCCGAGTTAGAGGAAGACGCTTTTGGCGATCTGCCCGATAGTGATGGCGACTGCCGTCCCCTTGATGCCAAAAACGGGCGGAAGGACGGTGATGAAAACGTAGGCGTAGACGGAGAAGAATAGGACCTGAAAGATCGAATTGAACGCGACCAGGCCGGCGGCGTA
>JADGNV010000075.1 GCA_017883285.1 Candidatus Aminicenantota bacterium
AGGAGAGGTTCTGCGCCCAGTCTTCGAGAATCAGAAACGCCTTGTCCATCAGCTCCGGCTTGTCGGTTGGAATCGTGAGCATGTAGACCGTTTCGTCGAAGCTCGTGAACGCGTTCAGGCTGGGGCCAAAGCGCATTCCAATCGACTCCATGAAATTGACAATCTGCTGCTTCTCGAAATGCTTCGTGCCGTTGAACGACATGTGTTCGACCATGTGCGCCAGGCCGAGTTGGTCGTCGTCCTCAAGCACGGAGCCCGCGTTCACCGCGAGGCGCAACTCCGCCCGTTTCTCAGGGAATTTGTTTGTCCGGATGTAATAGCGGAGTCCATTGGGGAGCTTGCCGATGGTGATTTGCGGATCGACGGGCATGGCCTGCGCAAGCGACAGGGACTTCGCTTGCGCCTGCGCCACAGAATCAATTTGGGCGGCGTTTTGAGCAGCCTGCGGTGTTGCGGCAGCCACGCAGAGCGCGACCACCAAAACCGACAAGAGCCACCGCATCTGAAGTTTTTTGCAAACACTCATTTTAGTCCTCCCCTAGAATTATTAGGTCGTTGCTCGGGCCATGGATAAGCAAAGAATTTCCCTTTCGTCCGCGCTGGACAAGGGAGCAACCTTACCCCCATTTGCCCATCCTAACATTGTGGGGAATTGTAAATCACAACTCAAAAAGATGTCAAGATGGAAGGGAGATGAGGGGAAGATTCCTTCCAACGGGCGCCGGACAAAACCTAGCATTCCTATAAATTTATGTTGAATAACGCTCCGGGCTGGGTTATGATAATTTCGGTCGAATTTATAGGACCGATCGGAAAAGGAGTCCGGCATGATCAAGCTTTCCACCAAAGGGCGCTATGGCACGCGGCTCATGGTCAACCTGGCCCGGCATTACAAGAACGGCCACGAGGCCATCATCCTGAAGAGCGTCGCCGAGGAAGAAGGCATCTCCATCCGCTACCTCGAACAGATCATCATCCCCCTCAAAATCAACAAGCTCGTCAAGAGCATCCGGGGCGCGGGCGGGGGCTACACCCTGGGCAAGAGTCCGACCGAGATCCGGCTGTGCGACATCCTCGAGTCCCTCGAGGGCACGTGCAGCCTGGTGGAATGCGTCGAGGACGAAAACTACTGCGAGAAGATCAAGACCTGCGGGACCCACGAAATCTGGAAAGAGGCGACCCGGCTCCTGAAAGACTATTTCACCGGCCTCACCCTCCAGGACGCGTTGGACATCACCGACAAGAAGGCCGCGGCCGCCAAGAAGCGGGCCAAGGCCAAATAGGGAACACGCGGGGAAAATATCCGGCCGGCCGGGCTAAGATCCGGCTTGCCCTCTGATTTTCTTGACCTTATAGCGCAGCGCGTCGCGGCTGATGCCGAGGAGGCGCGCGGCTTTCGATTTGTTTCCCCCCGATTTGATCAGGGCCTGCTCGACCATTCTCTTTTCCGCCTCGGGCAGGGAGAGGTCGGCCGCCGCGGCGGGGGCGCCCGCGCCGGGGCCCGCAGCCGGCGCCTCGAGGCGGATCGGGACGTGCTGGGCGGAGATCCGCGGGCCGGTCTCGAAGATCATCGCCCGCTCGATGGCGTTTTTCAACTCCCGGACGTTGCCCGGCCAGCTGTAGCTCAGGAAGAGCCGTTCGGCCTCCGGTTCAAGCCCCTGGATGGCCTTGTTGAACTTGGCGTTGTACTGCGAGATGAAGTGGCGGGCCAGGGGGAGGATGTCGTCGCGGCGCTCCACGAGCGGCGGGATCAGGACCGGGCAGACGTTCAGCCGGTAGAAGAGGTCCTTGCGGAATTTCTCCTGGCGGCAGAGCTGTTCGAGGTCCTGGTTGGTCGCGGCGACCACCCGGATGTCGACTTCGATGTCCCGCAGCCCCCCGACGCGCTTAAAGGTGCTCGTTTCCAGGAAACGGAGGAGCTTGGCCTGCAGGGCCGGGTCGAAGCTGCCGATCTCGTCCAGGAAGAGCGTCCCCTCGTCGGCGAGCTCGACCAGGCCGCGCTTCTGCTGCTTGGCGTCCGTGAACGCGCCTTTTTCGTAGCCGAAGAGCTCGCTTTCGAGCAGGGTGGCCGGGATGGCCGAGCAGTTGATCGCCACGAAGGGCGCGTCCTTGCGGCGGCTCCAGAGGTGGAGGGTCTGGGCGAACAGGTCCTTGCCCGTCCCGCTCTCGCCCTGGAGCAGGACGATGGACGTCTCGCTCTCGGCGATGATCCGGAGCATCTCGAGCAGCCGGGACATGACCGACGTCGCGCCGACGATCGGCCCGGGTCCGAACTTCATGCTCTCGATCTCCCGGTAGGCGGCGATCTTTTTCTTCAGGGCGGCTTCCTCCAGGGCGTGGAGGACGGTGCTCTGGAGCTTCGTGTCGTCCAGGGGTTTCGTGACGAAATCGTAGGCCCCGCGCCGCATGGCCGTGACGACGTCCTCGATCGCGCCAAAGGCGGTGATCATGATCACCGGCAGCTCGGGCCAGCTCTTCCGGATCTCCTCCAGGAAGTCCGTCCCCCGGCCGTCCGGGAGCTTCATGTCGAGGAGGATGAGGTCGGGCGGCCCGTCCTGGGCGAGCTTGAGGCCGGCCGCGCCCGTCTCGGCCTCGCCGGCCTCGTAGCCCCATTCGGTGAGCTTCTGACGCAGGGTCCAGCGGATCAGCTTCTCGTCGTCGATGATCAGGATCCGTTTCTTTTTTTGCATGGTCAGGCGCACGGCCGGTCGAGCGGCAGCCGGATGGTGAACGTGGTCCCCTTCCCCTCGCGGCTTTCGACCGCGATCGTCCCGCCGTGGGCGTCGATGATCTTCTTCGAAATCGAAAGGCCCAGCCCGGTCCCCTCCTTTTTCGTGGAGAAGAAGGGATTGAAGATCTGGGCGATCTGCGATTCCTTCATGCCGGCCCCATCGTCGGCCACGACGAGGATGCAAGACTGGCCCGGCTCCACCTTCTCGACGATCAGGATGTTCCCCGCCTTCTCGATGGCGGCGATGCTGTTGAGGAGGAGGTTGAGCACGACTTCCTGCATGCGGTCCGCGTCGAGGCAGATGCGGATGTCGTCCCGGATGGGCTGGAAATGGATGCCGATGTCCTTGCCGCCGAGCTGCGTTTTGGCCAGCCGGATGGCGTTCTCGACGAAGAGGCTCGGCGGCGCCGGATTGAATTGGGGCGGCTTGGGACGGGCGTAGGCCAGGAAGTCCTGGATGACGTTGATGATCTTGTCGATCTGGACGAGGATCTCCTGGTAGATCTCCTTGTTCGGGTCCGCATCCGGCGTCGTCCTGCCGATGATTTCCAGGGCGCCCTTCATGCCTGACAGGGGGTTCTTGACCTCGTGGGCCAGGCCGGCGGCCAGCTCGCCGAATGCGGCCAGGTGTTCGGCCTTTTCGATCCTCTGGTTGTAGAGCTCCTCGATCTTCCGGTTGGCGTCCTTGAGCTTCGCGACCATGAGGTTGAAGCTCTGGGTCAAGCGGCCGATCTCGTCGTCATTTCGCGACTCCAGCCGGACGTCGAGATCCCCGTCCTGGACCCTCTTCATCCGGTCCTGGAGGCGGGAGATCGGACGGTTGATCAGGCGGTCGAAGAGCCGGAGGACGATGACGGTCAGGACGGCGAGGGCCACCAACGCGAGCAAGATCCCCTTCCACTGGCTGCGCCGGAGCAGGGCCGCGGTTTCGCGGTAATCGAATGTGACTTCCAGGAGGCCGTTGATTTTAGCGGCCGGCGCATGACACGAATAACATTCCGGCCGGTTTTCGACGAGGATCAGACTCCGGAGGATGTCGCCCGATTTCGAGAACTCGATGTGGCTCGGCGTGCTCCGCGACAGCATCTCCCGGATCCGCCGGAGGTCGTCCGGCGGCATCATGTTGCCCTGTTCGTCGGGCCGGATCGAGGCAAAGATGCGGCCGTCCGTCGTCAGGATGCGGAGATGGGTGATGTCGCTCGTGGCCGTCACCATCTCGTGGATCTTGGCCTCGGCGTCCTCGACATTGGCGCATTTCTTGACCAGGAAGACCGTGTCCTTCATCAGCGACCCGACGAGCTCCGCCTTCTCCCGGCTCAGGGAGAAGATCACGTTCCGCTGGGTGGAGAGGTACAGGACGGTCAGGATGACGGCCGACAGGACGCCCAGGACGACGATATGGAGGACGACTTTCGCCCGCAGGGTCCACTGTTGAATGCGCATTGTTCGGCGTTTTCTACTGTTACGATCGATCGGATGGGGAAGATTATAGCCGAGGACGGGGTCGGCCTCAACCGGAATCATTTCGGGCCACGGCCGGACGCCCAAGGAGCAAGTCAATTTGGAGGGGAAGACCCCTTCCGAAGGGCCACAAAAAAAAGGGGCGGCATCTTACGATGCCGCCCCTCGAGAGAGCGGAAAGAAGCGCCGGCGCTTACCGCCAGGTGTACTTGGCGACGTTGCCGCCGAGGGACCCGATCGAATCGACCAGGAGCTGGGCGACGTACCGGGCGTTGTGGATGAAGCCGTGGGGCTCCTTCTTGCTCAACTGGAAGTTGAACGTCGCCCGGAGTCCGGCCGCATAGAACTTGGAGCCGTTGGCGGACGTCGCCTCGCTGGCGTCCAGGATTCCGTTGTTGTTGAGGTCCTTGAACCAGTAAGGGTAAGTGTTGCCGTCGTAGAGGGCCCGGCTGCCCTGGACCGCGAGGGTATAAGTCTGGATCTGGGCGTAGAGTGCATCCTCAAGCCCCTGGATCTCGGCCTTGAGCGACTCGGTGACGTTGCCGTTCGCGTTGTAGTCGGGGATGTTGCCGGGACGGATCTGTTCGAAGTCGAACTTTTCGGGATCGGCGCCCTTGAACGTCTGGGAAATGTCGTTGCCGTGGCAAGGCACGCAGTTTTCCTTCAACGGTTCGGCCACGTTATGGGTCCGCATCGTCCAATTGTGTTCCTCCTCGACGACCTTGGAACTCATGTGGCACTGGACGCAGGTGTTGAACCGTCCGCCGTGATTGGCGAAAGACTGCCGGTTGACGTAGGTTTTGCCGGCGAATTCATACCCGACTTTGACTTCGGCTCCCAGGAACGTGGCCCCGGCGGCGAAATAGTGGACGTTCTTGAAGCTGAACGTGCCGTTGGGATTAGCGGCGATGGTCGCGTCGACCGAGGCCTTGGATTCGCGTCCTTGATGGCAGGCCATGCAAAGGTTGCTGGCGTCGCCCAGGTTCGCGGTCGTCCCGGCCGCGGTGAACGGCACGACGGGAAGGCTGCGGAGCGCCGGGGGCGCGGTGTGGCAGGTCGTGCAGAGCATGCCGTTCGCGATGGGCTCGTTTTCGGTGTTCGTGCCGGTAGCGATGAACTTGGCCAGGCCCGTGGCACTATGGCAACGGGCGCAGCCCGAGGGGACAAGGTGGTCCGCAGACGTGTCCCAATCCCTATAGGGCATACTGGCGCCGTTAAAGTGGCCTTCATCCTCGCGGCGCATGGCGCTGAGGTCGGTCGGGGCGGCCAGCTTGGCGTTCAGGTCCGCGATCGAGTCATAGCACAGCTCGATGACGTATTTGCCGTTGTGGGCGAAGTTGTTCGGGTCCTTCGTGGCGACCTGGTAATTGTAAGCCGCCTTCAAGAGTCGAACGGAGAATTGGTTGTAGGCGTTGGTGGAAGCGTTCTCGGTGCCGTCGATCACCCCGTTGCCGTTGGTGTCGAAGAACCAGTAAGGGTTCGTGGCGCCGTCGTATCCGATGGGCTTGGCGAGGACGGTCCGGGCATAGCGCTGGATCGTGGCGTACAGCTTGTCCATGATGTGCTGGATCTCGTAGTACATGCCCTCGGTGATGTTCCCGTCGCCGTCATAGTCGACCTGGGAACCGACGAAGCGGATGTCCTTGGGGTCCTTGATGCCCTCGTGGCAGGTGTTGCAGCCCTTGATGTTGACCTGGAGGGAGTGGGGGTTGTGGCAGGTGTTGCAGGCGTTATAGCCGGCGATATGGGCGAACCGGGCGTCATATTCCAGGCCGGCGTATTCGTAGCCGGACTGGACGAGCGTGCCCATCTGGGTGGCCGCCGCGGCGTAGTAATGGATGTTCGAGAAGCTGAGCTTGGTGCTCGACGTGTCGACGTTCGGCACGCCCGAGCTCGCGATCTTGGTGTCGATCGTCACCTTGGACGCCCGGCCCTGGTGGCACTCCATGCAGAGGCCTTCGGGGCCCAGCCCGTCGATGACGACGCCCGACGGGAACTGGACCGAGGAGTTCCGGCGCAGGACGCCGCTCGTCTTGTCGACGTGGCAGGCCAGGCACTCGACGGTCGTCCCGATCGCGGCCGCCTTGTCGACGACGCCGCCCTGGGAGCCGTCGGCGCCCAGGAAGTCGAGGAAGCCGGGAGTGCTGTGGCACTTGGCGCAGGTCGTGGGGATCGAGCCGGCATCGTTCCAATCGTTGAAGGGCATGCTCGTCTTGTCGCCGTGTCCGGACATTTTCCACAGCCGTTCGGCCAGCGCCTGCTTCGGGTTCGTGACCGCGGAAGCGGTGGTGCTGGAGAAGGCCAGGAAGAGCCCGGCGACGGCCAGGGCGAGGGCCGCGGCTATCATAAAGGGTTTCTTGATCATGTCATCCTCCTCTTATCTCATTGCCAGCGGTAGCCGAAGGAGATCTCCAGGATACCGGCCGAGTAGTTGTTCTTGATGATGAGCGTGTCGTCCGTTTCCTTGAAGTTGTAGTAGCGGTAGCCGAGCTGGGAGACGAATCCGCCCATGAAGGCGTATTCGACGTAGCCCTTGAACATCAGGCGCTCGATCGGCCAGAATCCGGCGTTCTTGTAGCTGTTGACATAGGCGCCGGCCTTCCAGTTCGCGTCGAAGGTGAAGCCGACGGAGGCGTCGAGCAGGGTGGAATTGCCCTGGTAGTGGATGTTCCAGGGGAACGCCCCCCCGGGGCCGCCCCAGTAGGGATTGAAGGCGATCAGACGGTCGGAATCGACCTTGAAATTGATGAGCGTGTAGCCGACCGAGGCGTTGAACTTGGAGGCCGTGTAGCCGGCGCGGAGGGTGAACTGGTCGTTTGAGGACTTCCAGAGGTCGCTGTAGTTGTCGTCGGTGTAGATGATCCGGAAATTCACGCCGCCGGGGGTCTCGTTCTGGGTCCGGGTGGTGAGATACGTGGCCGACAGGTTGAAGCCCTTGACCTGGTAGCGGAGGGTGGCCCGGAAGCGGTTGGTCGAGGTCGGGGACATCAGGGTGTAGGGGTCGTCGTAGTTCCCGTGCTGGAAGTCGAGGGTCAGCTTGAGGTTCTTGACGTCCCACTTCAGGTTGCCGAACACACCCTTGCGGACGGTCGAGTCCGTGAAGTTCAGGGTCTCGAGCGGTTCCTGGGCGGTCTCGGACTCCTGGCCTTCGGCAATCTGCACTTCGCCGCCGGCGTTGGTGAACGTCCGCTTCTCGTAGCGGTAGCCGCCCGTCAGGGAGAAGCGCGGCGTGAACTGGACCTGGAGGCCGCCTTCGAGGCCCAGCGTCTTGAATCCGAAGTCGGGGGTCCCGGTCTCGCCCTCGGCCGTCAGGGTGCCCGTCTGGCCGAACTTGTTGAACCGGAGGCCGCCGACGAGGGCCAGCTTGCTGCATAGGAGCCAGGTGAGGTCGGCGTCGTAGAGGTCGATCTTGCGGGTGAAGTTCCCGCCGCCGGTCACGGCCGCCCCGGTCCCCCACCCGTCGAGCGTGGTTACGGTGGACTCGAGCTTGCTCATCTGGGCGGAGCCTTGGAAAAGGAGCCCGTCGAACGGCTGGGCGTTCAGGCGGAACGTGCTGGCGTTCGATTTGAACTCGAACGGGCCGGAGAGGAAGAAGCTGTTGGTGTTCGCGTAGTCCTGGTGCTTCTGCTCGAAGACGAGGCCGAGCCAGGCGCCGTGGAGGTCGAACCCGAAGCCCATCTCGGTCATCTTTTCGGAGACCGGACGGTCGGAATCGACCACGGCCAGGTCGACGTCGTAGGAGGCGGCGCTGTCGCCCGTCTTGGTGTAGCGGTCGAAGTTCAGGAAGACATTCAGGGCCTTGCTCAGGGTCAGCGTGAATGCCCCCGTGTCGGAGACGCGGTCGAAGTTGAAGCGGGCGGCGTCGAAGAGACGCCCGGGCTGGCTTTCGTTGGCGTCGCCGTAAAAGGTGGTGGACTTGCGATGGTTGTACTGGAACTTGTAGGTCCCGAATTTCTGGACGGAAAGGCCGAACGACTCGTACGGGTCCCCGCCGAGGTTGGCGGCGCGGACATCGACCCGGTCGAAGACCTTCTTGAGGTCGCCGGAGGCGACATAGCTCAGGTCGAAGTTGAAGAGCCGTACGCCCTTGTCCAGGTTGACGTGCTGCCGGTACATATTGGCCGCGCCGCTCTGGTCGACGGCCCGGTAGCCGAACGAGAAGCTGCCGGTCAAGGCCTTCTCGGCGTCCTTGTCCTGCGCCGCGAGCGTCAGCGCCTGGGCGAAGACGAGGGCGATGAGCAGGACGGGGATGGTGATCTTGGCGTTTCGCATCATGGTCCTCCCCTTACTTGATGAAGATCCGGCTCAGGTTCGAGCCGTGGATCGTGGAATGGCAGTTGACGCAGTTCGTGGTCTTCTCGTTGAACTGAGTGTGCCACTGCAGGGTAAAGACGTGGCAGCTGTAGCACAGGTCGGGCACGCTCTGCATCGTCAGCATGTGGCGGTTCGGAGAGCCGTGGACTTCGTGGCAGATCGTGCAGCCCTCGACCCGGGAGGCGCCGTGCTCGTAGAGGAAGGGGCCGCCCTTCTCGACGTGGCATTTCAGGCAGGCCTGCTGCTTGAATCCGCCGAGCTTCTCGCGCGGGGCGCCGCTGTGGACGTCATGGCAGGACGAGCAGCTGAGGACGCCTTCCTGGAGGCGATGGCGCTCGTTGAAGGAGAACTTGGCGACCACGTCCGGATGGCAGGCGTTGCAGGTCTTGGTCTCGCCGCCCTTCAGGAGGCCGGCTTTCGATCCGCCGTGGATGGAATGGCAGCTCGTGCAGTCGAGGGAGGCCTTGCCGTGGGGGCCGGACATGAACTGCGCCGCGCTGCCGGCATGGCACTTCAGGCAGGTCTTGTTCTTCGGGGCGGTGGCGTCCGTGGACTTGAAGGCGAAGATCGTCGCTCCGCCGCCTTCCTTGAGATGCTGCTCGGAGCCCGAGTGGCAAGCCGTGCAGCTCGTATCCCCGAGGGCCGCGTGGGGCTTGGCGAGGAAGCCCTTCACGACGTCCTCGTGGCATTGACCGCAGGTTTCCGTGTCTTTCTTGTCTTGCGGAACCCCCGGCTTCGCGGCCATGAGCAGGCCGGCGACGCCCAGGACCAGGATCAGGCATCCCGCGATCTTGAGCGAGAGCATGATCGACCGTTGATGTTTTTGCGATGGCACCATGAACCTCCTTTGATTGGATCGAGTCAAGGGACGAGCCTTCGCGGCAAATCTCATCGTCCCTCCGCGGGCGCGGCCGGAACGAGCGCCCGGCGGGCCGTGTCTTTGATGGCCTCGGAGTCGAACGGCTTCTCCAGGATCTCGAACGGGACCAGGTCGGCCAGCTCCCGCTCGGCCTGGTCTTTCGCCAAGGCCGTGACGATGACGAGCTTCGTCCCGTCCTGGCGGGAGAGAAGCTTCTTATAAAAGGATCGGCCCTGGTCGCCGCAGATCTCGAGATCGGCGAAGATCAGGCCGTACCGTTTAAGGCTGCACAGATCGACTGCCTCGTCGGTGGAGGCGGCCGTATCGACCTCGTAGCCGTCCTGGGAGAGGATCTGTTTCAGAGACCAGCGGATGAGCTTTTCGTCATCCAGGACGAGGATTCGCGGCTTGCTGGTAGTCATAGGATTTTCTATATTTGCATGATTCGTGCCAATCTAAATGTGCGCGATTTGGCGCAGTTAACATATTGAATATAATACAATTATTACAATTCATCCCGAATTTCGAAGGTACTTCTAGGAACAAGATATGGGTGAAATGCCTGACTGGTGGGTGAATACACCCGATTTGTTTTTCTCGGCTCCCGCCCCAGTCGCTCTTGCGGCTCACCCCCAAACCGTGGGCCCCCGCCGCTTCGAGCGACCGGGGCTCGCGCCGCGTTGCCCGATCTTCCTTGCCGTAAAGAACCCGGAACGTTGCATTAAATAAATGGGGGGCGCAAGGGCGGTGGGGCGGAGAAAGGCATACCGAGGCGCAGCGGGCATGGACCGCGATCCGGCGATGCCGGATCGCGGGAGCAAGCCGAGGGAACGAGCCGATTTTCCTCGCCGGGGAAAATCGGCGTACTTTCGGAGCCCCCCGCCCGGAAGCCCCCATCCATCTACGTCTTTTTGACAATCCCGATGGCGGTGATATAGAATCTTTTCACATGAAAAAGGGAGGGACAAAAAAAAGAGTTGCCTTCTGTTCGAGAATTCCTATATTATTTGTCGGCTTTACGGCGGGCGCGCGTTGGCGGACCCGTTGGCCGGGCGACAGCCTCACAATTCATAGCAAGGACGGATCGCAATGAAACGGTTCCTCAAATTCTTCTCGTCGATCAAACTGGCCATCGTGCTGCTGATCATCCTGGCGGTCGCTTCCATCCTGGGCACGCTCATTCCCCAGGGACGGACGCTCGAGGAGTACGGGGCCCGCTACGGCCAGCTGGCCGGCCTTCTCATGAAGCTCCAGCTGACCGGCCTCTACCATTCGATCTGGTACCTCGCCCTGCTCGGCCTGTTCGCAGTCAACATCATCATCTGCACGCTCGAGCGGCTCGGCCCCAAATACCGTCGGGCGGTCGCGCCCCGGGTCGAGAGCGATCCCAAGGCCCTCCTCGCCCTGAAGCTCAAGGACCGGGCAAAGCGGAACGCCCCGCCGGCCGAGGCCGCGGCCGAAGTCAAGCGGCTGCTCACCGGGGCGCGCTACCGGGTGAAGGAGGCCGCCGTCGGCCCGCGCGTCCATCTCCTCGGCCGCAAGAAGGTCCTGGGCCTGTTCGGCTCGGACATGGTCCACCTCGGGCTCCTCGTCATCCTGGCCGGGGGAATCATCGGCGGCGCGACGAGCATCCGCGACAACATCAACCTGGCGGAAGGTCAGGTGAAGAGCGCCCCGAAGGCGGACTTCGAGATCCGCCTCGACAAGTTCACTACGGAGTACTATCCCGACGGCAGCGTCAAGGCCTGGAAGAGCGATTTGACCGTTCTCGAACAGAAAAAGCCCGTTCTGTCCCGGACCGTGACCGTCAACCATCCCCTGACCTACAAGGGCTACTCCTTCTACCAGACTAGCTACGGCTTCAACTGGGACAATCCGGGCGTCGAGGTCTGGGCCAAGAAGAAGAGCGACCCGGCCTTCCTCCGGAAGCTCAAGGTCAAGGTCGGGGAGCGCGCGGTCCTCGACGACCCGGACAAAACGACGCTCGCGGTGACGAAGTTCCTGCCGGACTTCGTCCTCGGCGAGAACAACGAGCCGGTCAATCGCTCGAACCAGCCCAACAACCCGGCCGCCTTCGTCGAAGGCTCGCGGGGCGGGACCCCGGTCTTCAGCGGCTGGATCTTCGCCAACTATCCCGACTTCGCCCAGATGCACGCCGCCAACGACAAGGACAAGGAAAAGACCACCGACTTGGCCTTCGAGCTCAAGAGCTTCGACGCCGGCCAGTTCTCGGTCCTCGAGGCGGCCAAGGACCCCGGCGTTCCGCTGATATGGCTCGGCTGCGGGCTGCTGATGTTCGGGCTGGCGCTCGCTTTCTACTGGCCGACCTGGGAGATCAAGGCCGTGATCGAGGACGCCCAGGGCCGGTCCGACATCGTCGTCGGCGGGATCGCGTCCAAGAACCGCGAAGCGTTCGCCGCCGAATTCGAAACCCTCACTTCCGCGTTAAGGAAAAGCAAATGAACGAATCCACGATTTTCGTCCTGACGTTCATCCTGTACATCGTCGCCGCCTTCTTCTACCTGGCCTTCCTGTTCACCCGGAAGGAGAGCTGGGCCAAGACCGGCTCCCTCGCGGCCATCGCCGGCCTCGTCGCTCACACGGCGGCGCTCATCGTCCGCACGGTCGAGAGCGGGCACGCCCCGTTCACGAACATGTACGAGTCGATCTCGTTCCTGTCCTGGGCGTTCGTCCTGGCCTTCGTGATCATCGACCGCAAGCTCAAGATCCCGCGGATCGGGCCCTACCTCATGCTCATCGTCATCGGCCTCATGGCCCTCGCCTCCTCCCCGCTCATGCCGAAGGAGGCCACGCCGCTCGTGCCCGCGCTCCAGAGCTACTGGCTCTGGCTCCACGTATCGGTGACCCTGCTCGGCGAAGCCTTCTTCGCCGTGGCCTTCATCGCCTGCCTGATGTATCTCGCGACGTCCGACCCGGCGAAGAAAGAGCGGATGGACTCCGTCAGCTACCGCTGCGTCGCCGTGGGCTTCCCCCTCTTCACCCTGGGGGGCCTCGTCTTCGGCATGGTCTGGGCCTACAAGGCCTGGGGCACCTATTGGAGCTGGGATCCCAAGGAAGTCTGGAGCCTCATCACCTGGTTCGTGTTCGCCCTCTACCTCCACACCCGGATCGTCATGGGTTGGAAGGGCAAACGGTCGGCGATCATCGTCATCCTCGGCTTCCTGGCCGCCCTGTTCACGTATTTCGGCGTGAATTATCTCCTGGCCGGTCTTCACAGCTACGCCTGAAATAATATATAAGAAGGACGATCTTTCATGGACAACAGCCCCATGCCCGCTTCCGAACAACCCGTCTCCGGCCCCAAACTCCCCGCCTATCCCGCCGCCGCGCCGGCCGCTCCCGCTCCCCGGAAGAAGCGGAAGATCCGGTTGAAGACCGTCCTGATCGCCCTGGGCATCCTGCTGGTCGTCTTCGTCGCCTCGATCGAACTGACTTCGACTTCCAAGTTCTGCTCGGTCTGCCATTACATGAAGCCGTTCTATCAGAGCTGGCAGGCCTCCTCCCACAAGAAGATCGAGTGCAAGGTCTGCCATTATCCGCCGGGGTTCGCGAACACCATGAAGGCCAAGATGGAAGGCCTGGTCATGGTCGGCCGCTACTGGACCAAGCTGTATTTGAAATCCAAGCCCTGGGCCGAGATCCAGGACGAGAGCTGCCTCCAAAAGGGCTGCCACGACCGGCGGCTGCTCGAAGGCCCTGTGAAGTTCAAATCGGTGGCTTTCGACCACAAGGCCCACTTCGCCGACCTGAAGCGGGGCAAGCAGCTCCGCTGCACGAGCTGCCACTCCCAGATCGTCCAGGGCCAGCACATCACCGTCACCGAAAGCAGCTGTTTCCTCTGCCACTTCAAGAAGACCGAGAACACGCCCGAGGTCAGCGCCTGCACGAAGTGCCACAAACAGGACCAGCTCACGACGGACACAGTCCGCTACAACCATACCGCGGTCTACGCCAACAATTTCAAGTGCGACAAGTGCCACAGCCAGGTGATCGTGGGCGACGGCGCCGTCCCCAAGGAGAACTGCTACAAGTGCCATTTCGAGAAGGAGCGGCTGGACAAATACGCCGACACCGTCCTCATCCACAACACCCACATCGCCAAGAACAAGATCGAGTGCACCCAGTGCCACCTGGCCATCCAGCACAAGATCGTCAAGGACGTGGAGACCATCGCCGACTGCGTGACCTGCCACACCGGCGCCCACCAGTCCCAGAAGATCCTCTACACCGGCCAGGGCGGCAAGGGAATCGACCATATCATGCCCAACGTGATGCTCGAGAAGGGCCTGAGCTGCAAGGGCTGCCACATGTTCCATGAGGAGAGCGGCGGCCGGCTCGTCAAAAGCGAGATCTCGATCTCGGGCGACCGGGCCTGCGAATCCTGTCACGGGACCGGCTTCCGCCGGATCCTGAAATCCTGGGAGGAATCCACCAAGTTCAAGCTCCAGGCGATCAACGCGATCTACCGGCAGGCCCTCCAGGACGTCAAGGCCGGCCCGGCCGCGCAGCAGAAGGCGGCCGGGGCCCTCCTTGAGGAGGCGGCCTTCAACATCGACGTCGTCGACCGGGGCAAGAGCGTCCACAACATCTCATACGCCCAGGAGCTCCTACACGTCTCGCTCGACAAGATCGAGGAGGCCCTCAAGCTCGCCGGCTCGGCCTACAAGCCCGACCGGACCTCGTTCAAGGAGCAGAAGACCCCCAACGCCTGCCTGAACTGCCACCAGGGGATCGACGAGACCACGGGCCCGGCTTTCGGGATGAACTTCCCCCACAAGAAGCACGTCGCGGCCCAGGACCTGGCCTGCGAGAAATGCCATTCGAACGCCAAGCGCCACGGCGAGATCATCGCCCCCAAGTCGTTCTGCACCTCCTGCCACCATAAGGATCCCCAGAAGGAGTGCGTGGCCTGTCACGCGCTCCAGAAGACGATCTACCAGGGCGGGACTCTCGGCGAAGCGAAAATCGCCAAGGATGTCATGGCCGAGGCCGAGACCGACTGCAAGGCCTGCCACGTCGACCAGCAGAAGAGGATCGTCCGCCCGACGTCCGCGCCCTGCGTGGAATGCCACGACAAATCGTTCGACAAGACCTTCGCCGACTGGCGCGAAGGCTTCCGGAAGAAGCGCGAGGAGGTCCGGGCCGCCTTCCAGGCCGTGAACCGGACGTCCCTCGCCGAGCCGCAGAAGGCCGAGCTCGCCGCCGCCGAGGCCCTCCTCCAGGCCCTCGACCAGGACGGCAGCCTCGGCGTCCACAACCACGCCTTCGCCGACGACTCATTGACCAAAACCCTTGCCAAATTCAAATCCTGGGGGAAAATATAGGACTATGAACAGACGACGCTTCATCAACCTCTTTTTCGGCGGATCGTTCGCCGCCACACTCGCGGCCTTCCTCTACCCGGTGATCCGCTACATCCTGCCCCCAAAGCAGACCGAGGCCGTCCAGAAGAAGGTCGCCGCGGCCAAGACGGGCGAGCTCGCCCCGAACTCGGCCAAGATCTTCAAGTTCGGCTCGACGCCGGCCGTCCTGATCAACACCCAGGAGGGCAAGCTCCTGGCGTTCACGGCGGTATGCACCCACTTGACCTGCACCGTGACCTACGAGACGTCCACAGGCACGCTCTACTGCCCCTGCCACAACGGCCGGTTCGACCTGGCCGGGAACGTGATCTCGGGCCCGCCGCCGCGGCCCCTCGAGGCCTTCGACGTCGAGGTCGAGGGCCCGGACGTCTTCGTCTCCAAGAAGGGTTGACATGAAAAAAATCGCCCAGAACCTCTTCGCCTACGTGGACGAGCGCTTCAAGATCAAGGGCCTCATCGAATTCTCCAAGCACAAGAAGGTCCCGGAGCACGAGTACTCGTTCTGGTATTACTTCGGCGGCATCAGCCTCTTCCTGGCCGGCATCCAGATCGCGACCGGGATCATGCTCCTCTTGTACTACACGCCCTCGATCGAGGCCGCCCACGAGTCCGTCCAGTTCATCATGAGCCAGGTCAAGTTCGGCTGGCTCATCCGCTCGGTGCACAGCTGGACGGCGAACATCCTGATCGGGATCCTCTTCGTCCACATGTTCTCGACCTTCTTCCTGAAGGCCTACCGCAAGCCCCGGGAGCTCACCTGGATCACGGGCTTCTTCCTCCTCATCATCTTCATGGCCTTCGGTTTCAGCGGCTACCTCCTGCCCTGGAACGAGCTGTCGTATTTCGCCACCCGGGTCGGGACGGACATCGCCGGCTCGCTGCCGCTCATCGGCCCATGGCTGAAAACGGTGATCCTCGGCGGCCCAACGGTCTCGCAGGCCACACTTTCCCGCTTCTTCTGGTTCCACGTCGCCCTCCTCCCCATGGCCGCATTTTTCCTCATGGGCATTCACGTCCTTCTCGTCCAGACGCTGGGCATGAGCATCCCGATCAAGATCAAGGACAAGAAGCACAAGGAGATCTCCTTCTTCCCCGATTTCATCTACAAGGACGCCCTCGGCTGGACGCTCATCCTGGTGCTCATCGGCGTCATCTGCGTCTTCCTGCCGTGGGAGATCGGGAAGAAGGCCGATCCCTTCACCGCCACGCCGCTCGGGATCAAACCCGAGTGGTACTTCACCTTCATGTTCACGACCCTGAAGATCGTCCCCGCCCGCGTCCTTTTCATTGAGGGTGAGCAACTGGTCATCTTCGGCCTCATGATCGGCGCCCTCATCTGGCTCCTGGCCCCCTACCTCGACCGGAAGGCGGCGCGCGACCAGCGCAGCCCCATGTTCACCTGGTTCGGGATCGGCGTCTTGCTGTATATCGTTGTCTTCACGGTCCTGACCTACGCCGTCCCGAAATTCGGACAATGAAGAAGGATACCGCCATGACCAAGAAAATCATCCTCCTCACGGCTTTTATGGGTCTTTGCCTCCTCCCGGGGGCCGTTCTGGCCCAGAAGAACAGCTGCCTCGAGTGCCACCGCGGCCTCGACGCCGAGCTCAAGGCGCCGGCCGACGTCTTTGCCCAGGACATCCATCAGCAGTTCGGCCTGACCTGCAAGGACTGCCACGGCGGGAACCCCGCCCAGACCGAAGCTGACAAGGCGAAGGACAAGACGTTCAAGGGCGCCCCGAAGCGGGCCCAGATCCCGGAGTTCTGCGCCCGCTGCCATTCCGACACGGCCTACATGCGGCAGTTCAACCCCAATCTCCGCGTCGACCAGCTCAGCCAGTACGCCACGAGCAAGCACGGCCAGCGCCTGAAGGCCGGCGACGCGAAGGTGGCGGTCTGCACGGACTGCCACGGGGTCCACGGCATCCAGACGGCGAAGTACCCGAAGTCGATGACCTTCCCCTGGAACATCCCCCAGACCTGCGCCCGCTGCCACGGCGACGCGGCCTACATGAAGCCCTACGGCATCCCGACCGACCAGCTGTCCAAGTACAAGGAGAGCGTCCACGCCCAGGCCCTCTTCGACAAGAAGGACATGAGCGCCCCGACCTGCAACTCCTGCCACGGCAACCACGGCGCCTTCCCGCCCGAGGTGAAATCCATCGCCTCGGTCTGCCGCCAGTGCCATCCCTCGACCGGGGAGCTCTTCGCCAAGAGCCCGCACAAGAAGGCCTTCGACGACCTGGGCCAGTCCGAGTGCGAGGCCTGCCACGGCAACCACAAGATCGAGCGGCCGTCGACGGCCATGCTCGGCACGGCCGACAAGTCGGTCTGCCTCCAGTGCCACGACAAGGGCTCCAAGGGCTACGCCGCAGCCGGCGAGCTCCGCTCCCTCCTCGACGGCTTCGAAAAGCGGGTCGAGGCGAACGCGGCCACGCTGGAGATCGCCGAGAAGAAAGGCGTCGAGGTCAGCGATCCGGTCTTCAAGCTCAAGGACGTGAACACCGTCCTCGTCTCGGCCAAGAACCTCGTGCACGGCCTGTCGCTCGCCGAGATCAAGAAGAAGCTCGGCGAGGGCGACCAGACGCTGGCCGACATCGAAAAGTCGGGCCGGGCCGCGCTCGACGAGGCCAAGTTCCGCCGCAAGGGCCTGATCATCGCCACGATCCTCCTGGCCCTTTTCGGCGTCGCCCTGTTCTTCAAGATCCGGAGCATGCAGAAGGGCGACTGAGTCCGGATCGTCGTTTTACCACGGCGGCCCGCATCGGCGGACCGCCTTTTTTTTGCCTTCGATCGAGCATGGGCGCGGCTCCCGCCCCAGTCGCAAAGGAGGGGGGCTCCCGGGCGGGGGGCTCGGAGGGGCGGTTCGGCGCGGCTCCCGCCCCAGTCGCTCTCGCGGCTCACCCCCAAACCGTGGGCCCCCGCCGCTTCGAGCGACCGGGGCTCGCGCCGCGCAAACGCTTGGAAGCTTAGCCGAAGATCGGTTTTCGAACCGCCCCCTCCTCGCCCGGCTAAGTGATCAGCCGAAGTCCCTTGTGCTATTTGAGTTGGGTAGCGCGGCCTTGCTGTCTTTCGCCCTTTCCTTCCCCAGAAAAGCTCCCGGCGATTCATTAAATGAATTGGGGGCGCGAGGGCGGTGGGGCGGAGAAAGGCATACCGAGGCGCAGCGGGCATGGGCCGCGATCCGTCGCAGGCGGATCGCGGGAGCAAGCCGAGGGAACGAGCCGATTTTCCTCGCCGGGGAAAATCGGCGTACTTTCGGAGCCCCCCGCCCGGGAGCCCCCTTCCATTGGATTGGGGCGGCGTGAGCCGCGAGAGCGACTGGGGCGGGAGCCGCGTCGAACCGCCCCTCCACCCCCCGCCCGGGCGCCCCCCTCCATTGGATTGGGGCGGCGGGAGCCGCCCCCAATCGCGTCAAGATCTCCGGAGGAGCGAGTTCCAATCCATAAAAAGTGGGTGATGTCACCCACGCGAAGGGTCAATTCACCCTATCCGTTGTAAGGAATTCCCCATATTGATTTCCAAATTATATTATTTTGTTTAGATTCAATAGATTAATATGGTTGAAGCAACGCAGTTCTTTTGGCATGAATCATGCAAATCTATTGAATCTCATGCCTATGATTGCGCTTCGCTTACGGGTTCTGAACGACGAGAAACGTACCACCCAAAAAATCAAGATAATGACCAAGATCCGCCTGGCGGTGGCAGCGGCGATCCTTTTTGCCGGCGCGGCCGCCGCCTTCGGACAGACGAACGACGACTGCCTGACCTGCCATTCCGACAAGGACCTCAAGGCCAAGCGGGGCGGCCGGGAGGTTTCGGTCTACGTCGAGGCGAAGACCCTGGCCGGTTCGACCCACAAGAGCCAGCCGTGCATCGACTGCCACCGCGACGCGGCGGTCAAGGACTTTCCCCATCCCGAGAAGCTGGCCGAGGTCAACTGCAGCCCCTGCCACAAGAAGGCCGACGCCGATTTCTTTGCCGGCATCCACGGCAAGGCCCTGAAGCGCGGCGCGCCCTATGCGCCGACGTGCAAGGAATGCCACGGCCGGCACGACATCCTCCCTCAAAGCAACATCCAGTCGAAGACCTACAAGATGAACATCCCGTTCCTCTGCGGGACTTGCCACCGCGAGGGGGCGCCGGTAGCGCGCATCTACAACCTCCCGGAGAAGGACATCCTCAGTCATTACTCCGAGAGCATCCACGGCGTGGCCCTGTTCAAGAAGGGGCTGATCGTCACCGCGACCTGCAACAACTGCCACGACAACCACCGGATCCTCCCCCACACCGCCGTCGAATCCACCATCTCCGTCCAGAACATCGCCAAGACCTGCACCGCCTGCCACGCCCGGATCGAGGAGGTCCACACCAAGGTCATCCGCGGCGAGCTCTGGGAGCGGGCGCCGGGCGCCATCCCCGCCTGCTCGGACTGCCACCGCTCCCACATCATGCGCAAGACGAACCTGGTGATGGGGACGGCCGACCGCGAATGCCTGAAGTGCCACGAGAAGCCCGACGTCCACAAGACCGTGGGCGGCAAGGCCGTGCCCCTGACGGTCGTCAAGGAGGACCTCCAGGGCTCCATCCACCGGGACATCCCCTGCGTCAAGTGCCACTCCGACGTCGACCCGCAGCGGGCCCGCCCCTGCGAGCCCGTCGGCCGGGTGGACTGTTCGAGCTGCCACGCCAAAGTCGCAGAGGAGTACTTCGACAGCGACCACGGCCAGGCCTATGTCCAGAAAAAACCCGACGCGCCCTACTGCACCGACTGCCACGGCAAGCACAAGGTGACGGCCCACACGAACGAGGCCGACAAGACCTACCGGACGAACATTCCTAAGCTCTGCGGCGAATGCCACGGCCGGCTCGCCGCCGCGAACGCGTCCCAGAACCCCCAGGGGAACGTCCTGGTGAACTATTCCGCGAGCGTCCACGGGCAGGGTCTGACCCAGAAGGGTCTCCTGCCGGTCGCCGTCTGCACGGACTGCCACAACACCCATTTCATCCTGAATCACCAATCGCCCCAGTCCTCCATCTTCGCCAAGAGCCTGCCCGCCACGTGCGCCACCTGCCACCAGGGGATCTACAAGGACTACGCGGCCAGCATTCACAGCGTCCCGACGTCGAAGAGCGACCAGAAGCTGCCGAACTGCGAAGACTGCCATTCCGCCCACCGGATCAAGGACATCAAGCAGGACCAGTTCATGGCCGAGGTCACGGAGCAGTGCGGCACGTGCCACAAGGACCTGGCGAAAACCTACACCGAGACCATCCACGGCAAGGCCTACACCCTGGGCTACCTCAAGGCCGCCCGCTGCTCGGACTGCCACGGGGCCCACGATATCAAGGGCGTGAACGACGCCGAGTCGCGCGTCGGGTTCAAGCGGGTGGTCGAGACCTGCCAGAAATGCCACCCCGACGCCAACCGCCGGTTCACGGGCTATCTCACCCATGCCACGCACCACGACAAGGCGAAGTACCCCGTCCTCTATTTCACCTTCTGGTCGATGACCTTCCTCCTCATCGGCGTCTTCGGCTTCTTCGGCATCCACACCCTCCTCTGGATGCCGCGCTCTTTCAAGTACCACAGGGAGAAAAAGGCGGCGGCGGGCCCCCACAAGCGCTACTACGTCCAGCGCTTCACCGGCGGCCAGCGCCTCACCCACCTCTTCGTCATCCTGAGTTTCATGGGCCTGGCCCTGACGGGCATGACCCTGAAGTTCGCCAACATGCCCTGGGCCAAGTCCCTGGCCGGACTGTTCGGCGGCGTGACCGCGGCCGGGTTCGTCCACCGCGTCTGCGCCGGGATCACCTTCGGCTACTTCACCGCCCACATCGTCTCGCTCGTCCAGATCAAAATGCGGACGAAGTCCACCTGGCGGCAGATGATCTTCGGCGCCCGGTCCCTCTGGTTCAACAAAAAGGACATCCGGGACTTCGTGGGGTCGGTCAAGTGGTTCCTGGGCCTGGGCCCCCGGCCCGAATACGGCCGCTTCACGTACTGGGAGAAATTCGACTACATGGCCGTCTTCTGGGGCGTGGGCGTCATCGGGATGACGGGCCTCGTCCTCTGGTTCCCCGAGGTCTTCACCAAGATCCTGCCGGGCTGGCTGATCAACGTGGCCATGATCATCCACAGCGACGAAGCGCTCCTGGCCGTCGGGTTCATCTTCACGATCCACTTCTTCAACACCCACCTCCGGCCGGAGTCCTTCCCCCTCGACCCCGTGATCTTCACCGGCATTGTGCCCCTCGACGAATACATGAAGGATCGGCCGGAAGAATACCGGTTCCTGAAAGATGCCGGCCACCTGAAGAAGGTCATGCAGTTCAAGGAGATCGCGCCCAAGAAAATGCTGGCCATCCGGATCTTCGGCTTCACCCTGCTCATCATAGGCATCTCGCTCGTCCTGCTGATCATCTACTCGATGCTGTTTGGATACAAATAAGGCCGGCCGGCGGACGCAATATTGACAAGACACGCGAAGTGCAATATAAGTTTATCCCTCACATTAAGGAGACCATTATGAAGAAGGGTATCATTTTCGCCATCATCCTCGCGGTGGGCGTGTTCGCCGCCCTCGCCCTGGCCCAGGGCCCGACCTACGTCGGCGGCCAGAAGTGCCAGATCTGCCACAAGACCGAAAAACAGGGCCAGCAGTATCCCATCTGGGAGAAGACGAACCACGCCAAGTCGTTCGCCGCCCTGAGCTCGCCCGGCGCCGCGGCCAACGCCACGGCCCTCGGCGTCAAGGACCCGACCACCGACCCCAAGTGCCTGAAGTGCCACGCCCCCCTGGCCGGCGACCTCAAGGCCGAGGGCGTCAGCTGCGAAGTCTGCCACGGCCCCGGCAGCGCCTACAAGAGCCTGAACGTCATGAAGAACAAGGACGAGGCGGTGAAGGCCGGCCTGATCCTCTGCGCCAACCCCGACGCGATCAAAGCCAAATGCCTCACCTGCCACCAGGACGCGCACGGCAAGGCGTTCGATTTCGCCGCTCAGTGGGCGAAGATCAAGCACGACATCCCGGCCAAGTAAGCCGGAGACCGATGCCGATCCGAAGGCTCCGGCCCGCGCCGGAGCCTTATTCCACCATGTTGCAACGCGTCTTCCGAACGATCCGCGCCTTGGCCTGGATCCCGGCGCTCGCCGTCGCCGTCCTGCTCGGGGCCGGTCCGGCTTCCGGCCAGGCGGCCAAAACCGCCCCCCCGCCCGCCGGAAACGGCGCCTGCCTGGGTTGCCATAAAGCGAACACCCTCGAAGGTTCGGTTCACGCGGCGATGACCTGCCTGGGTTGCCACAAAATCCTGCCCGGCGAGACCCCGGACCTGCCCCACGCCAAGGCCCTGCCCCTCGTCGACTGCACCGCGGCCTGCCATCGCGAGCCCAACGCGAAACAGCCCGGCCTCAGCCCGGCGGCCTATGCCGACAGCGTCCATGGCCAGGGCGTCAAGCGCGGGGAGTTGGACGTCGCCCGCTGCTGGGACTGCCATGGAAGACACAACATCAAGCCCGTGGCGGACCCGGCCTCGGCCGTGAGCCGGAAGAACATCCCCCTCGTGTGCTCCCGCTGCCACGAGAACATGAACGTCATCGTCAAGTACAACATCCACGCCGAGTCCCCCTACCAGGAATACCTGAAGAGCGTCCACGGCCGGGCCGTGTTCGAGAAGGGGCTGGCCGAGTTCGCCGCGGTCTGTACGGACTGCCATGGCGTCCACAACATCCAGGGCGTCGGCGAGGTCCACAAGCAGGCCCGCGACCCCGAGACCTGCGGCAGGTGCCACCCCATCATCTTCGCCGAGTACAAGGACAGCATCCACGGCCGCCAGGCCCTGAAGGGCAACATCGACGTGCCGCTCTGCGTGGACTGCCACGGTGAGCACACGGTCGCGTCCCCCAAGGAGACCGCGGCCCCGACCTCCAAGTCGCACGTCCCCGACACCTGCTCGGGCTGCCACGCCCGGCCGGAGATCATGAAGAAATACGGTGTGCCGGAAGACCGGATCCGGACCTTCATCGCCAGCTTCCACGGCATCGCCATCGGCCTGGGCGACAAGGCCGAGGCCAACTGCACCGACTGCCACGGCGTCCACAACATCCGGCCGGCCATCGACCCCCAGTCGATGGTCCACGCGGCCAACCTGCCGAAGACCTGCGGCCAGTCGAATTGCCATCCCGGCATGCCCGAGAAGATCGCCCAGGCCAAGATCCACCGGCCGACGGGCATCAAGAGCTCGGGAACGACCTATCTCATCACCCAGATCCTGCTCGGAGCGCTGGCAATCGTGCTCGCCCTCACGCTGATCCGCTTCGTCTTCGAGCTGACCCAGAGGAAGCGGCGCCGCGCAAAAAGGCCATGACCGTCCGCGCCGCCCTCCGTGCCCTCGCCCTCGGCGCCGCGCTCGCAGCCGGGGCGGCGGCTCTCGGCTTCGCCGCCGGGAACGACGATTGCCTGGCCTGCCACGGCGACAAAGACCAGAAGAACGCCCAGGGCCGATCCGTGTTCGTCGACGCGGAGACGTTCAAAGCCTCGGTCCACGGCCAGGCCGAGATCGGCTGCGTCGACTGCCATGCCGACCTCAAGAAGGTCAAGGACTTCCCCCACGCCGACAAGCTCAAGCCCGTGGACTGCGCGGCCTGCCACGACAAGGAAAACGCCCAATTGAACGCGAGCGTCCACCGCCAACCCCACCGGGCGGAGAACCCGATCACGGTCTCGTGCGCCGACTGCCACGGCACGCACGACATCCGGACGAAAGACGACGCCGCCTCGTCGGTGTACGCCATCAACGTCCCCGACACCTGCCTGCGCTGCCACGCCGAGCGGGTCAAGATCAAGAACGGCAATGCCTTCGTCCGGCAATACACCCAGAGCGCCCACTACCGGGCCCTGGAGAAGGCGGGCCTGAGCCTCTCGGCCACCTGCGTCACCTGCCACGGCGGCCACGACGTCAAAGCCATGGGCGACCCGCAGTCCCGCGTCTCGCACAAGGCCATCATCCGGACCTGCGGCCGCTGCCACGTCGGGATCGAGAAGAACTACCTCGAGGGCGTGCACGGCAAGGACTACGTCAAGGGCAGCAAGGACGTGCCGGTCTGCACGGACTGCCACAACGAGCACAGAATCCTCTCGCCCGACGACCTGGGCTCCCGCGTCTACGCGACCAAGGTCGCGGCCGTCTGCAGCCGCTGCCACGACGACGAGCGCCTGGCCCGGCAGTACGGCCTCCTGACGTCCCGCCTCAAGTCCTACTCGGACTCCTACCACGGGACGGCCTCGAAGTTCGGCGAGACCCGCGTGGCGAACTGCGCGAGCTGCCACGGCTTCCACGACATTCGGACCTCGAACGACCCCAAGTCGCCGATCAACGCGGCCAACCTGGCCCGAACCTGCGGCAAGTGCCACCCGGGCGCGGGGACGAACTTCGCCAAAGGCAAGATCCACGTCGTTTCGACGAAAACCGAGAACAAGAGCGGCCACCTGATCAAGGTCGTCTACATCGTCATCATCGCCGGCCTGATCTCGGTCTTCCTCCTCTTCATCGCCGCCGACCTCTTCCACAGGATGAGAACCCGATGGACGAAAACCTGACCGCCTCCGAGCTCGTCCGCGACGACGAAGTCTTCCTCCGGATGAACTTCGCCGAGCGGCTGCAGCACATCCTCCTCATCGTCACCTTCTCGACGCTCATCCTGACCGGCCTGCCGCTCGTCTTCTATGAGCTGAAGATCTTCAAGTCGCTGTTCGCCTTCGAGAAGGCGTTCTACTTCCGGGGCCTCGTCCATCGCGCGGCCGCCGTCCTGATGATCGCCAACATCCTCTGGCACTTTCTGTATTCGATCTTCACCGCCCGGGGCCGCCACAACTTCAAGGAGATGATCCCGAAATGGAGGGACGCCCGGGACGCCTTCCAGGCGTTCGGCCACAATATCGGCCTGACCGGGTTCCTCTACAAGAAGGGCCTCCTCAAATCGTTTTTCGAAAGGCACCCCTTCTGGCTCTTCCGGACCGAGCCGGAGTTCGGCCGCTACAATTTCATCGAGAAGTTCGAGTACCTGGGCGTGGCCTGGGGCTCGCTGATCATGATCGCCAGCGGGTTCTTCATGTGGAACGTGGAGCTGTCGCTCAAGCTTTTCCCCCTCTGGGTCCACGACATCTTCATCATCATCCACGGCTACGAGGCCATCCTGGCCTTCCTGACCATCATCATCTGGCACATGTACAACGTCCACTTCAACCCCGAGGTCTTCCCGATGAGCAGGGTCTGGCTGAACGGCCGGATCACGGGCCACGAGTTGCGCACGCTCCACCCGCTGGAATACGGGAAGACCGTCGAAAAGCGGAAGAAAGCCCTCACACCTTCGAAGTGAAGTGGTCGAAGCCCCGGCGCCGAAGCGCCGCGGGCCGCCCCCCCGCGAAATATCTCAGCCCGTCCCCCGCGGCCGTGATCGTTCCGATCCGGACGAGAGGCCGGCCGAACGCCCGCTCGAACGCGGCAGCGGTCTCCGCCGACGCGTCCCGCCGGACGGTCGCGAGCAGACAATAGTCCTCCCCGCCGGCGGCGGCCAGTTCCCGCTCGTCCCAGCCGTATCGCCGGGCGGTCCGCCGGAGGAGCGCGGAGAGGGGAAGGGCGTCGAGGTTGACGGCCGCCCCGCAGTCCGATCGCTCCATGATCCTTCGCAGATCGGAATCGATTCCGTCGGAGACGTCCATCATCGCCGTGACGGCCTTCCGGCCGGCCAACCAGGCGCCTTCGGGAATGTGCGGCCGCGGCCGGTTGTGCCGGCGGACGAGAGCGGCCTCGTCCCGGCCCCGGGGCCGCTTCTCCAGGACGACGCGCAGGCCGGCGGCCGAATCGCCCAGGCTTCCGGTCACGACGACGGCATCGCCCGGGCGCGCTCCCGATCGGAATTTGATCCGGCCCCGCCTGGCGGCGCCGAGGACGGCGAGATTGATCACGAGCGGTCCGGGAGATTTCGTCGTGTCTCCGCCGAGGAGGGGAACGTTTTCGGCGGCCGCCAAATCCCGGATCCCGCGGAAGAAGGCGTCCAGCCACTCCACTTCGACGCAAGCCGGGATCCCGAGCGACAGGAAAGCGGCCGTGAGGCGGCCTCCCATGGCCGCGATGTCGCTCAGGTTCACGGCCAGGGATTTGTAGCCGAGATCGCGGGCCGGGATCGCCGCCCGGAGGAAATGCACGCCCTCGACCAGCATATCGGTTGTGACCAGGAGCCGCCGGTCCTTCGTCCAGGGCAGGACCGCGCAATCGTCGCCGATGCCCACCGTCCCGGCCGGCAGGCGCTCGAGAAAGCGCGGCGCGAACCGGGCGATCAGGCCGAATTCCCCGATGTCCGAAAGCCTCATCGCGCCCCCCGCGCCGCCCGGCTGCAGTCGAGGATCCCGCGCAGGACGCGGGCGGCCGCTTCGGGGTCGGGCGCCGCGCAAACGGCCGAGACCACGGCCAGCCCGTCGGCCCCCGCCTCGAGCACGCGCGCGGCGTTCGCGGCGTTGATCCCGCCGATAGCCACCAGTCGACGGCCGGTGAGCTTCCGGAGCCGGCGCAGGCCGTCCAGCCCCCAGGGCGTTCTCGTGTCCGTTTTCGTCGGCGTGGCGAAGACCGGACTGACGCCCAGGTAAGAAACGTCCCAGCCTTCGGCCTCGGCAGCCTGCGCGGGCGTCTCGATCGACACGCCGATGGCGGCGCCGGGGCCGAGCAGCCGCCGGGCATCGAGGAAGGGAAGATCGTCCTGACCGAGGTGCGCGCCCGCGGCCCCGACGGCCAAGGCGATATCCGCGCGGTCATTGATGAGAAGCGGAACGCCGGCGGCGTCGAGCCGGTCTTTAAGGCGCCGGGCGAGCTCGAGGAATTCCCGCGTCGGGCACGCCTTTTCCCGCAGTTGGACGGCGGTTACGCCACCGCGGACGGCAGCATCGACCACGTCCTCGATGGGCCGGCCGCGGGAGAGCGCCCGGTCCGTGACCAGAATCAGGCCGAAATCGTATCGCCCGCTCACGCCGGTTCCATTCTGAGCCGCGCGGCGATGTCCTTTTCCGAGAGAAGAT
>JADGNV010000076.1 GCA_017883285.1 Candidatus Aminicenantota bacterium
AAGCTGGCCGGCATGACGGGCACGGCCCTGACCGAGGCCCCCGAGTTCGCCCACATCTACAAGCTCGACGTCGTCGAAATCCCGACGAACCAGACGCTTATCCGCCTCGAAAATCCCGACCTCATCTACCGGACCGCCAGGGAGAAGTGGGAAGCCGTCGCCGAGGAGATCATCGAGCTCAACAAGAACGGCCGCCCCGTCCTCGTCGGGACGGTCTCGATCGAGAAGTCCGAGCACCTCAGCCACCTCCTCCGCGGCAAGGGCCTGAAGCACGTCGTCCTGAACGCCAAGTACCACGAGCAGGAGGCGGGCATCATCGCCCAGGCCGGGCGGCTCGGGGCCGTGACCATCGCCACCAACATGGCCGGCCGCGGCGTGGACATCCTCCTCGGCGGCAACCCCGATTACATGGCCCGCGAGCAGCTCAAGAAGCAGGGCGTCGACCCGCTCAAGATCACGCCCGAGCAGGTGGCCGCCGCGCTCCCCGAAGCAACCAAGATCATGAAGGACGAGCACGAGAAGGTCATCTCTCTCGGCGGGCTCCACATCACGGGCACCGAGCGCCACGAGGCCCGCCGGATCGACAACCAGCTCCGCGGCCGGGCCGGCCGTCAGGGCGACCCGGGCTCCTCGCGGTTCTTCCTCAGCCTCGAGGACGACCTGATGCGCATCTTCGGCAGCGACCGGCTGTCGGGCCTGATGGCCCGGATCGGCATGGGCGAGGGCGTGCCCATCGAGCACACCATGGTCAGCAAGGCCATCGAGCGCGCCCAGAGGCAGGTCGAAGGCCAGAACTTCTCCATCCGCAAACACCTCCTCGAATACGACGACGTGATGAACAAGCAGCGCGAGACGATCTACAAGCAGCGCCGCGAAATCCTGGAGGGCAAGGACATGAAGTCCTACGTCCTCGACCTCGTGGAACAGCTCCTCGACTGGCCCCTGAATGACTTTCTCAATGCCGAGAAGACGCCCGAGGACTGGGACATGGAGGCCTTCCGGAAAGCTCTGGGCGCCCAGTTCGGAGTGAATGCCGACGGCTTCGGGATCAAGTGGGACGAAATGTCGCGCGACCAGATCCGGGAGTCTGTCCTCGGCCACCTGACCGGGGTCTACGAAGGCAAGGAGAAGCTCCTCGGCCCCGCGGCGATGCGCGAATTCGAGCGCATCATCCTCCTCCAGGTCATCGACACCCAGTGGAAGGACCACCTCCTGGGCATGGACTATCTCAAGGAAGGCATCGGCCTACGCGGGTACGGCCAGCGCGACCCGCTGATCGAATATAAGAAGGAAAGTTTCGACATGTTCCAGGCGATGCTGGACCGGATCGAAGAGGACACGATCCGCTATCTGTTCCTCATCCAGCCCCAGCCCCCCGCGGAGCGGACCGAGCCGGAGGCGGCGATGCTCCGGCGCCGCGAGCGGCCGCTGTCCTATGGCGGGCCGCAGCAGCCCGCACCGGCGACGAAGGTCCGGCAGGCGCGGTCTACGATCCCGTCCCGGCGCAAACACAAATAGTGAGGAGGCGACATGCTCGATGAGACCATCCGGCTCGGACTCACCTTCGACGACGTCCTGATCCTGCCCGCCAAGTCCGACGTCACCCCCGCCGACGCCGTCGTCGCCTCGCAACTCAGCCGCCACATCGCCCTGAACATCCCCATCGTCAGCGCGGCCATGGACACCGTCACCAAGTCCATGATGGCCATCGCCCTCGCCCAGCAGGGCGGCCTGGGCATCATCCACCGCAACATGCCGATCGCCTCCCAGGCGGACGAGGTGGACAAGGTCAAGCGCCACGAGAGCGGAATGATCCATGATCCCATCAGCATGAAGCCCCAGGACAAGATCTTCCAGGCCAAGGAGGTCATGCAGAAATACCGGATCTCCGGCCTGCCCATCACCGACGAGTCCAATATCCTGGTCGGCATCCTGACCAACCGGGACATCCGCTTCGAGACCCGCCTGAACCTGCCCATCGAGAAGGCTATGACCAAGGACCTGATCACCGTCCCCGTCGGGACGGCGCTCGCCGAGGCCGAGAAGCTCTTCCACAAGCACAAGATCGAGAAGATTCTGATCGTCGACGAGAAGTTCCACCTCAAGGGGATGATCACCTACAAGGACATCCTCAAAAGGATCCAATATCCGAGCGCCTCCAAGGACGAGCTCGGACGCCTCCGGGTCGGGGCCGGGGTCGGGGTGGGCAAGGATGCCCTCGAGCGGGCCCGGGCGCTCATCGCCGCGGCGGCCGACGTCCTCGTCGTGGACACGGCCCACGGCCACCAGCAGAACGTCCTCGATACCGTCGCCCTGCTGCGGAAGGAATTCCCCAAGCAGGAGCTCATCGCCGGCAACATCGGGACGGGCGAGGCCGCCGAGGAGCTTATCGACCTGGGGGTCGACGCCCTCAAGGTCGGCGTCGGGCCGGGCTCGATCTGCACCACTCGGATGGTGAGCGGGGCGGGGGTCCCCCAGATCACGGCCATCGCCGACGTCTTCAACGTCGCCGCCGCCCGGGGCATCCCGATCATCGCCGACGGCGGGATCAAGTATTCGGGCGACGTGACCAAGGCCATCGCCGCCGGGGCGAGCACGGTCATGCTCGGCAACATGCTGGCCGGCACGGACGAGGCGCCGGGCGAGGTCGTCCTCTACCAGGGCCGCTCCTACAAGGTCTACCGGGGCATGGGCTCGTTCGAGGTGATGAAGGAAGGCAAGAGCCTCGACCGCTACTTCCGGGACGCGGCCGCGCCCGAATCCAAACTCGTGCCGGAAGGCATCGAGGGGATGGTGCCCTACAAGGGCAGCGTCGCCCCGATCATCCAAATGCTCGTCGGCGGGCTGAAATCGGGCATGGGCTACGCCGGCTGCCGGACGATCGAGGACCTGCAAAAGAGGGCCCGCTTCATCCGGATCTCGCCCGCCGGGCTCAAGGAGAGCCACGTCCATGACCTGACCATCACCAAGGAAGCGCCGAACTACCATATGGAATAAGCCTCGCCCGCGGCCGGGCCTTCCGCCCGGCTTGACATCCGAATCCCGCCGCGCTATTATTGTTCCGATAGGATTAATGTAAATTAAGCCTGAAAGGAAAAACTCATGAAGACCACTTATGCTGCGGGGACGGCCGGGCTTATTATCATCCTGGCCCTGGCGGCGTGCCAAGGCCTGTCCACGGCGCCGGCGGTCTCGGACACGGTCAAGGCGACGCCGTCGTTCGCAAGCGACATCCAGCCGATCTTCAACGCGAGCTGCACAGGCTGCCACGGGACTTCGGGCGGCCTCGATCTCACGTCGGGCCGGTCCTATGCCGCCCTGGTCAATGTCCGGGCGAACGCCGATCCGACGAAATTCCGGGTTGCGCCGGAGGACGCGACGAACAGCTACCTCGTTATGGCCCTCGAAAACCGGGCGACGAACGGCGGCAAAATGCCGCCCAGCGGATCGCTGACCGGCAACCAGATCCAGAACATCAAGAACTGGATCAATACCGGGGCGGCCAACAACTGAACCCGGGACTTGAAAACACGGTCCGGTCTGGGATTAAATAGACCCTGGACCGCGAGGGAGTCGAACGATGAAAAAGAAGTTCTGGCGATGCTTCGTCTGCAACGACCTCCACTACGGCCTCAAGCCGCCCGAGATCTGCCCCACCTGCAAGGTCAAGGCCGCGTATGTCGAGATCCCGGAGCGGGAAGCGAAAGCCATCCTCACGGTCCCGGCCCCGGAGCCGGGTTTCAGCAAAGAGGAGTTCCGGGCGGCCATCGAGGCGTTCGCCGGGCCCAACGAGTTCATGGTCAACCCCGACGCCGAGCGGGTTTCCCTGCTTCTGGAAGGGATGGACGCCAACGAGCGGAACCACGGCCTGCGCTATTGCCCCTGCCGCCTCCGGAGCAAGGATTTCGAAGAGGATCTGAAAATCGTCTGCCCCTGCAACTTCCTGATCCACGAGACCTACAAGGGCCAGGAGAAGGGAGAATGCTGGTGCGGGCTGTTCATCAAGAGGTGACCTATGGCTAACCACATCATGTTCCATGGCCGCGAATGCCCCCACTGCCGGGCGATGATGCCCCACGTGGACCGGCTGATCCAGGAGGGTTTCGCCATCGAGAAGCTCGAGGTCTGGCACGACGAGAAGAACGCCGACCTGATGCGGTCCTACCGGCCCGTCATCGCCGAAAAGTGCGGCGGCCAGCTCCGCGTCCCGACCTTCATCAACCCCGCCACGAACAACATCATCTGCGGCGAAGTCCCCTACGACAAGCTTAAGGAATGGGCCGCGAGCTGACGCGGGAGACCTTCATGCTCCAGATCCTGGACGAAGAGGGAAAAGTCCGCCCCGGGACCGAGCCCGCGCTCGGGGAGGAGGATCTCCGCAGGATTTACGGGCTCATGGTCCTGACCCGGACCGCCGACGGAAAGGCTCTCAAGCTCCAGCGCCAGGGCCGAATGGGCACCTACGCCTCCAGCCTGGGCCATGAGGCCTGCCAGATCGGGACGGCCTTCCCGCTCCGGCCGGAGGATTATGTCTTCCCCTACTTCCGCGACCTGGGGACCTATCTCACCCTGGGCTATCCCCTGGCGTCCTATTACCACTACTGGATGGGCAACGAGGCCGGGCTGAGGACGCCCGACGGCCTCAACATCTTCTCGTTAGCCATCCCCGTCGCCTCCCAGATCCCCCAATCAGTCGGAGCGGCCATGGCTGCGCAGCGCCTGAAACGAAAGAACGCCGTTGTCTGCACTTTCGGAGACGGCGCGACGTCCGAGGGAGATTTCCACGAGGGATTGAACTTCGCGGGCGTGTTCCATACGCCCAACGTCTTCGTCTGCTACAACAACCAGTGGGCGATCTCGACCCCGCGCTCGCGCCAGACAGCGTCCGAAACGATCGCCCAGAAGGCGTCGGCCTACGGCTTCCCGGGGGTGCAGGTGGACGGCAACGACATCCTGGCCGTTTATGCGGCCGTGAGCCAGGCGCTCGCCCGGGCCCGGGCCGGCGAGGGACCGACGCTCATCGAAGCCGTCACGTATCGGATGGGCCACCACACGACCTCGGACGACGCGACCCGCTATCGTCCCGAGGACGATCTCAAGGTCTGGGAGCCGCGCGACCCGCTCCGAAGGTTCCAGATCTATCTCCGGGACAAGGGATGGTGGGCTGAAACCTTCGAAAAAGCCGTGCAGGACGCGGCCACAGAGACCGTCGAAAAGGCCGTGGCCGAGGCCGAAAGCCGCCCCCCGGCCACGCCCGACGACATCTTCGCCTTCACCTATAAGGTCGTGCCGCCCGCCCTGGAGGAGCAGCTCGCGGAGCTGAAGCGGAGCCTGACCGGAGAGGCCGGACGATGAAAATCACGATGGTCCAGGCTTTGAACCAGGCGCTCGCCCAGGAGATGGCGCGCGACGAGCGGTTCGTCCTCCTCGGCGAGGACGTCGGCCTCGACGGCGGCGTGTTCCGGGTCACGGACGGCCTGATCCAGAAATTCGGCGCCGACCGGGTCATGGACACCCCGCTGGCCGAATCCGGAATCGTGGGCGTGGCGATCGGCATGGCCGCCTTCGGCCTCCTCCCGATCGTCGAAATCCAGTTTCTGGGCTTCATCTATCCCGCCTTCAACCAGATCCTCTCCCACGTGGCCCGCCTCCGGAACCGGACGCGGGGCCGTTTCCCCATGCCGCTCGTCATCCGCACCCCTTACGGGGCGGGCGTCCGCGCGCTCGAGCACCACAGCGAAAGCACGGAGGCCCTGTTCTGCCAGCTCCCCGGGCTGACCGTGGTCGTCCCCTCGACCCCCCATGACGCCAAGGGGCTGCTCATCGCCTCCCTGCGGAGCGAGGAGCCGGTGATCTTCCTCGAGCCATCGCGGCTCTATCGCGCCGAAAAGCAGGAGGTCCCCGACGAGCCCTATGAAATTCCGCTGCGCGAAGCCCGGATCGTCCGGGAAGGAGCGGACCTGACGCTCATCGGCTGGGGGGCCATGGTCCCGGTCATGGAACAAGCGGCCGAGGCGGCCGCGGGCCGCGGCGTGGCCGCCGAGATCCTCGACCTCCGGACGCTCGCGCCGCTGGACCGCGAAGCCATCCTGGCGTCGGTCCGGAAGACGGGCCGGGCCGTGGTCGTCCACGAGGCGCCGAAGACGTGCGGGCTCGGGGCCGAAATCTCCGCCCTCATCGCCGAGAACGCGCTGCTCAACCTCCAGGCCCCCGTGTTGCGCGTGACGGGGCAGGATATCCCCATCCCGCTTCCCAAGACGGAGGATTACTATTACGTCAACCCCGGTCGCGTGCTCGCCGGGATCCTCAAGACAATGGAGTTCTGACATGGCCAAGATTTTCCGTTTTCCCGACGTGGGCGAAGGGATCACCGAGGGCGAGATCGTCCGTTGGCTCGTGAAGGAGGGCGACGAGGTCAAGGCCGACCAGTCCGTCGCCGAAATCGAGACCGACAAGGCGATCGTCGAAATGCCCTCCCCGTTCGCCGGGACTGTTCTCAAGCTCCATTTCAAGGAAAAGGACGTGGTCAAGGTCGGGGCGGCGTTGATCACGATCGGCGAAAAGGGAGAGTCCCCTAACGCCGTCGAAACCGCGCCGCCGCCGGCTCCGGGGTCGTCCGCGACAACCGGGTTGACCAGGGCGTCTTTGACGACCGAGTCGACCAGATCGGACGTTCAGGCGACGCCCAAGGTCCGCAAGTTGGCCCAGGACCTCGGCCTCGACCTGAACGCCGTCCCGGGCACCGGCCCCCAGGGCCGCATCACCGAGGACGACGTCCGAGCGGCGAAAGATCGGGCCACGGCACCGAAGCCCGGGCCCAAGATCAAGTCCAAATACGATTTCTACGGGACGCTGGAGCGCATTCCGCTCCGGGGCATCCGCCGGGTGACGGCCAAGAAGATGCGCGAATCGGTCTCCACGGCGGCGCACGTCACGCACATCGACGAAGCCGACGCCGCCGCACTGGGAGGGCTCAAGGATAAGCTGGCGCCCGAAGCCGCCGGTTTCGGCGTCAAGCTCACGTACCTGCCGTTCATCGTCAAGGCCCTGGTGGCCGCCCTCAAGCTCCACCCGACCCTGAACGCGACGCTCGACGACGAGGAGCAGGAGATCATCGTCAAGAAATATTACAACGTCGGGATCGCGGTCGACGTCCCCGACGGGCTGATCGTCCCCGTGGTCAAGATGGCCGAGCAGAAGACGGTGTTCGACATCGCCGGAGAGATCAAGTCGCTGGCCGAGGCAGCCCGGGCACGCACGCTGGACATGGGCGACCTCAAAGGCGGGACGTTCTCCATCACGAACATCGGGATGATCGGGGGCGAAGCCGCGACGCCGATCATAAACTACCCCGAGGTGGCCATCCTGGCCACGATGAAGATCGCCGACCGGGTCCGGGCAGTCGGAGGCGCGGCCTTCATCAAGAAGACGCTGCCCCTCTGCCTGTCCTTCGACCACCGGGTGATCGACGGCGCGGAGGCCGCGCGGTTCATGAACGATCTGAAGAAGGTCCTGGAAGACGCCGCCCTGCTGGAAATGGCCGCCCGGGCGACGGAATGAAATCGGTCACCAGATTTTTCCTTCGGGTCCGACGACGGCGTTGTCGATCAGGCGCGTTTTGCCGATGAAGACGGCCAGGGCGATAAGCGTCCCGTCCTCGATCGTCTCCACCGGCCCAAGGTCGGCCGCGCCGACGGCCTCCACATAATCGATCCGGGCCAGCGGCTCGCGGCCGATCATCTCCCGTATTCCGGCCACGACGGCCGCCGCCCGGCGCTCGCCCGCCGCGATCCACGTCCCCGCGGCCCGGAGACTGCGAATCAGCACGAGGGCGGCTTGGCGTTCGGCCGGGTTCAGGTAGGTATTGCGGGAGCTCATGGCCAGGCCGTCCGCCTCCCGGACGATGGGCCGGACGTCGATCCGGACGTCCAGGTTCAGATCCCGGACCATGCGGGTCAGAACGATCGCCTGGTGGGCGTCCTTGCGGCCGAAGTAAGCAACGTCCGGCCGGATGATCTCGAAAAGCTTCAGGACCACGGTGCAGACACCCCGGAAATGGCCCGGCCGCGAGGCGCCGCACAGGCGGTCCTGCAACCCCTGGACTTCGACATAGGTCCCGTATCCCGGGGGATACATCGCCCCGGCTTCCGGGTTGAACAAGATGTCGACGCCTTCCTTTTCGAGCATCGCGGCATCGCGGGCGAGGTCCCGGGGATAGGTCTTGAAGTCTTCTTGGGGGCCGAATTGGGTCGGATTGACGAAAACGCTGACGACGGTCAGGCCGAACGTGGATTTCGAGGCGCGCACCAGGCTCAGATGCCCCTCGTGGAGGAACCCCATCGTGGGGACGAACCCGACGGTCTGGCCCTGAGAGCGTGCCGCCCGGACGGCGGCCTTCATTTCGGCGATCGTAGCGAGGATCTTCATGACGAGTATTCCCGGCCGGCCGCCCGCCGTGCGGCCTTCACCGGCCCCGCTTCCCGGACCGCAGGGCCCGGGCCACTTCGGGTTTCAGATGATAGGAATGCTCTTCGCCCGGGAAGGCGCCCGACCGGACGTCGTCTTTGTAGGCGCCGACCGCCTTATGGAACGTCGCCTCGAGGTCGGCGTATTTCTTGACGAATTTGGGCAGGTAGCCGCCCTCGCAGCCGACCATGTCGTGGAAGACCAGGATCTGGCCGTCGCAATGGGGGCCGGCCCCGATGCCGATCGTTGGAACAGCCAGCCGTTCCGTCACGATCCGGGCGACTTCCTGGGGCATGCACTCCAGCACGACGGCGAAAACGCCCGCCTTTTCCAGGTTCTCGGCGTCCCGGATGATCTTCTTCGCCTCCGCGAGCTCGACGCCCTGGACTTTGAACCGGCCGAGGTGGTGGATCGACTGGGGCGTCAGGCCGACGTGGCCCATGACCGGGATCTCGGCCTCGATCAGGCTCTCGATCATCCGCAGGCGCCGGGGCGAGGCCCCCTCGACCTTCACCCCCCGGGCCCCGGCCTCCTTGATGAAGCGGGACGCGTTGGCCAGCGTCGCCTCCTCGGAGAGGTGGAACGAGAAATAGGGCATGTCCCCCACGACGAGCGCCCGGCGCGCCGCCCGGACGACGGGCTTGGTGTGGTGGATCATCTCGTCCATGGTCACCGGGATCGTGGTCTCGTACCCGAGGACGACCATGCCCAGGGAATCGCCGACCAGGATGAGGTCGATGCCCGCGTCGTCCAGGATCCGGGCGACGGGAAAGTCGTAGGCCGTCAAGGCCACGATCTTCTCTCCCGCCTCCTTTTTGGCGCGGAGCATCGGGACGGTCACTCGGAGGTTTTTGTTTTCGGCCATGTCGCATTCCTTTCTCCCCATCCCGCCTTGCCTACGGGATTGGGGTAAAGTCCAATGTCCGGGGGGGTGGCCCCTCGCCGGCTATTTCCTTCGGCCCTCCCGCCCGGAGAAGCTCGGCGGGACGTAGAACAGGGACGTCTTCTTCAGGTGCCGGAGCTGGTCGAGCACGTCGTCCAGGTCGGCCTCGCTCGCGAGGTCCAGGTCGTCGGACTTGATCACGAGCAGGGGCGACGCCTGGTAGTTGAAGAAGAAGTAATCGAAGGCCTCGATCAGGTCCTGAAGGTACTTTTCCGAGATGTTCCGCTCGAGCGGGGTCCCGTCCTTGGAGATCCGCTTCATCAGGGTCGGCAGGCCGATCTGGAGGAAGATCACAAGGTCGGGCTTGGGAACGCGCTCGACGAAGACGCCGTAGATCTTCTCGTAGACTACAAGCTCGTCGTCGGACAGGGTCTGGAAGGCGTAGACCTTGTCCTTCTCGAAGATGTAGTCGCAGAGGATCCGCTCCTCGAACAGGTCCCGCTGGACGAGCCGGGCCTGCTGGTGGTAGCGGTTTACGAGAAAGACGAGCTGGGCGAGGAAGGCGGCCCCGTCCTTCTCGTCGTAGAACTCCTTGAGGTAGGGGTTCTCGCCCTTGTCCAGGACGACCTTCCCCCCGAGCTTCTGGGAGAGCAGGCCGGCGAGCTTGGTCTTGCCGGACTTGAACACGCCCTCCACGGCGATGTGCTTCGCTTCGATGTCAATCCGTTCGATGGGGTCAAGCATGGCGTCCTGCCGGAATCGATTCTTTTATAACGGATATCTCCTTTGAAGTCAATTTGGAGGGGAAGACCCCTTCCAACGGGCGCCGGGAAGACCCGGCCTCCCGGGGGCTCAGATGTTGATCCGGACCGGCAGGATCACGGTCGTGATCCCCTTCCAGCGCAACTCCTGCTGGATGGCGAACGCGGTCTCGTTGTGAAGGATGCGGTGGATGAAGCTCGGCTGCCTGAAGACAGACTGGCCGGCGAAGACCGTGGAGTTGGGATACTTGACGATGATTCCCTCGATCATCCGGCTCGCCGTCTCGACGACGTCCGTCCCGAGGTCGTATTGGAATTCCGCCGGATAGCCGAGCTTGCGGGCGAGCTCCACGTACTTCCGAAGGGCGTCGCAGGTCGCGCTTTCGAGGCAGGACACCGCGTCCGAGCCGTGGAACGAGCCCACGTCGACCTCGGCCACGGAAACGAAGATGAAGTTCTTGTACAATCCGCGGAAACTGCGGATGATCGAAAGGAAGGTGTGGATCCCGAATCCGTTGTAGCCGGTGACCAGTTGAATGGCGGTCATCTCCTTGGGATTCAGGGGATTGGTGTTGACCGGGCCCTTGGTCGGGATGGTGAGGAGCAGTTCGTCGAGCTCCCGGACCCCGCCCCGGACCTTGTTGTAGTGGGCCTTGGTCAGGTAGCAGAGGGCGATGACGATCGAAGTGATGACCAGGGTCAGCCACCCGCCGACGGGAAACTTCTCGATCGTGGTGATGATCAGGACGGTGAAGCAGACGAACAACCCCGTGAGGTGGACGGGCAGGTGCTTCTTCCAATGGGACTCCGTCTTCCGGTTCTTGATGAAGAACCGCGACATGCCGAATTCGGACAGGGAAAAAGTCAGGAAGACGTTGATCGAGTACATGACCACGAGCGTCATAATCGCGCCGCGGGAATAGAGGATGAGCAGGATCGCCGCCCCGCCCATCATCATCACTCCGTTTTGGATCGTGAACCGGGCGGAGAGCGAAGCGAACCGGTGGGGAAACCAGTAGTCGACGGCCATATTGGCCATGACCCGGGGACCGTCCACGAATCCCGTCTGGGCCGCGACCAGCAGGAGCGCGCCTTCGGAAAAGATGGTGATCGCGGCCAGGATAGGGCCGAAGCTCCATTTCCCGAAGAGGTCGCCGGCCAGGACGGCGTTCAGCGTCCGGCCCTCGATCGGCCGGACGTTGAAGAGAAGGTAACAGATGAGGATGCCGCCCGCTGTGACGGCTAAGGACACGGAGAGGTAGATCATCGTCCGCTTGCCGTTGTGGACCCGCGGCTCGCGCATGATCTGCAGGCCGTTCGATACGGCCTCGATCCCGGTGAACGTCCCGCCGCCCATGGAGAACGCCCGGAGGAACAGGAGCAGCATGCCTCCCGCCCCCAGGGTGACCAGGCCGCCCTTGAATCCGGTCTGGACGGACTGGACCACGGGACCGATCTGGGGAATATGGGAGATGATCCCGTAGCCGATCAGGACGATGTGGGTCAGGACGAAAACGATGAAGATGGGGGCCAGGAAGGTGACCGATTCCCGGATGCCGCGGAGGTTGAGGATCACCAGGAAGATGATGGCGAAAATTTCAAACGGGATCTTGAACTGCTGGAACGAAAGAGGAAGGAAGCTGAAGACGGCGTCGCCGCAGGCGACGATCGAAACCGTGATCGTCAGCACATAGTCCACGAGGAGAGCCGCCCCGGACACGACGCCCGCTTTCTCCCCCAGGGTTTTGGTAGCGACGATGTAGCCGCCGCCGCCCGAGGGGAAATACTCGATGATCCGCGAATAGGCATAGGAAATGATGAAGACGGTCAGGGCCGTGGCCACGGCCAGGAAAACGGCCAGGTAAGTATGCTGGCCGAGGGTCTTGAACGCCTCTTCCGGGCCGTACGAGGCCGAAGACAGGCCGTCCGCGCCCAGGCCGATCCAGGCCAGGATCGGGATCAGGGCCAGCTTATGGAACAGAGTGGGGTCTTTGATGTTCCGCGGCTTGCCGATCAGAGTCTGCCGGATCTTGCCGCCCAGCGAATGGTCATCGCTCATGTCTTGCCTTTCTCATGGCTCCCACTCCGTCTGCACTTCTCGAATCGTCTTCATCGGGATGTATCCGAGGCGGGAAAGACGCTTTCTCAGGTAACCTAAATCCTCTTGGAAAGCGACATTTTAGCAAAAATCGTCCTGTCAAGGCAAGGCGAAGGGGTCCTTAAAGGATATAAAGCACGATGAAATAAACGGCCATGGCCGCCAGGCCGATGGGGATGCCGACGCGGGCCCAAGCTTTCATGCCGATCTTCATCCGGCCGGCCGCCACGATGTTGGGAATGTTGCCTGGGATGAGCATGCCGCCGGCGATCGACAGCCCCATGACGATCCCCGTGATCTGGGGCAGGGTCATCGCCGGCCCGACCTCGATCGCGGTGAGGGTGGCGTTGTCCAGGACCGCCGAGACCATATTGAGCCAATAGAGCGCCCCGGGGGAAATCCGGGTGAAATACCAGACGATCAGGGGCCGGAAGCCCTCCCCCAGAAGTACGAGTCCGGCGATGAAAGCGAACACCTTGACCGACCGAAAGACGACCGCCATGAGGCTCTCGGGGTATTCCACCACGTGCTCATCGCGGTTCATCGAAATTCTCGGGCCGAGCTTGACCGCCGCGGCCAGGGCGAAGGCGAATACGCCGGGAACGAGATAGAGGCCGAAATGGCGGAAGGGGAAGAAAAAGCCGGCATGGTAAGGAGCCCCGGCCAGCTTGGCGACGAGGATCGTCGACAACGGCTCGCCCAGCGGGGTCAGGCAGGCGCCGAGGCCCGCGGCAAAGCAGGCAACCACGATCAGACGGACCTTGTCGGCCTTGGCCATGGGAAGCCCGGCGACGATTTCGGACAGGAGGCAGGCGGCCAGAATCACGGACATCACGCTGGACAGAAGCCCGAAGACGGCGATCAGGGAGAAGACGAACATCCGGGGGCCGAGCCTGTGGACGAACGACAGGACGGCCCGGCAGAACGGCCGGTTGAAATAGTGGATGAGGAGTCCGACGACCAGCACGACCTGGAAGATCCCCACGGGCAGCGCTCCGATCATGACCGGGGCCTTGAGGGCCTCGACGATCAGGGACGGGCGCCAGAGGCCGGACACCGTAACGGCGGCCGCCCCCAGGACCAGGAAGAACGGCTCGAGGTTCTCCTCGATCGTCTTCGACAGGAACGGCAGGACGAGGGCCAGGGCCGCGATCGCGGCAAGCCCCAGCACGGTCGCGGCGACCGGGTTGGGAGGGATCGGCATCATGTCGGGACGTCCTTCTCGGGGGGCGGGCCGGCCCGCCCCCGCGCCAGAGGGTATACCATGTTCCGGGGAGCTGTTCAACCCGCCCCGCCGGTCCGGGCGAATCCCGACAAAATCCATAGAATATATTTGAAATTCGGGAGCGACTCGGATAAGATAGGCCCATACCGGAACGACTCCGGAGCCTTCGAAAAGGAAGAGGTCATGAGAAAGGTCACCACCAAAGGCCACTACGGGATGCGTCTGATGGTCAACCTGGCCCGCAAATACCGGGAAAGACAGACCGCCGTCCCCATCAAGGAGATCGCGGAGGAGGAAGGCCTCTCGATGCAGTATCTCCAGCAGATGACGATCCCCCTCCAAATCCACGGCCTGATCAAGAGCACCCGGGGCTCCAGGGGCGGGCACATCCTGGCCCGGAAACCCTCGGAGATCAAGCTGTGCGGGATCCTGGAGGCCCTCGAGGGATCGTGCGGTCTGGTGGAATGCGTGGACGACGCCGCCTTCTGTGAGCGGACCGGCGATTGCGGCCTCTATGAGATCTGGAAGGGCGCCTCGGACCTGATCCATGACTACTTCGAGAAGCACACGCTCCAGGACATCCTGGACATCGCCGACCGCAAGAGCGCCTCGGAACCCAAAAAGGCCAAAGCCGGCTGAGTTTTTCCGAAACACGCTGCGCCCCCTTCCCGCGAGGGTGCGCGCCCTGGCTCCCCTCCTCCCGCCCTCCTCGATTGACTAACAAAAGGCCGTATGGTATTCCTAGAAAGCCAACATACCGTCATCATCGTCGATTCGAGGAGGCCTCATCGTGTACGGCTGGACCGGCAATATTCTCCGCATCAACCTGACGACGAAAACCGTCAAGAAGGAAACGTATTCCGAGGAATTCGCCCGCACGTGGGTCGGCGGCCGCGGCTTCGCGGTCAAGATCCTCTATGACGAGCTCAAGCCCGGCATCGATCCGCTCGGCCCGGACAACAAGTTCGTCGTCGCCGTCGGCCCCCTCGCCGGCATCCCCGCGCCCAATACCGGCAAGACGGTCGTCGCCGCGAAATCGCCCCTGACCGGAGGCTACGGCGACGGCAACCTGGGGACCCGCATTACCGAGCATCTCCGCCGCTGCGGCTACGACGTCCTGATCGTCGAAGGCCGGGCCGACGCGCCGACCTACATCTATCTCCAGGACGACG
>JADGNV010000077.1 GCA_017883285.1 Candidatus Aminicenantota bacterium
AGGGGGAAATTGATCCGTAGGGTCGGACCTATGTGTCCGCCCAAAATCTGCGTATTTGCCCAAACCCGCGTTTTCGCCCGAATTTCGAATGTCCAGAGCCCGTCTGTTGAATGTTTGACAATGAGCCCTCGTTCCTATAAATATGCGGATGGCCCTGCCGTTATTTTCGGACCGAACCGCTGGATATGGTATGCCAAGGAGAAACAGAATGAAGATGACAACGGTTTCATTTATAAAGCCCGGATTCGGATTGTTGCTGCTGTTGGCCGTTGCCGCCCTCTTCCTGGCGGGGACGATTTCGGCGAGGAGGGATGACGGTCATGGGCCGCTGAAGGTCGGGTACGGCCGCGCCTGCATTACCCCGCCTCTGGGGACCCCCTGCGCTCTGGGACTGGATGACGAGCTGAAAGAGGTTTTCGACGACCTTTTCGTCCGCACGGTTTGGATCGAAAGGGGAGGGAGCGGCGTCCTGATCTCCGCCGCCGATATCATCCACCTTTTCGCCGACGACGTGGCCGAATTCGTCGATGCCATTTCCCGCGCAACCGCGATTCCCCGCGATCGGATCATCCTGCACGTCACCCATACCCATCAAACGGCCAATTCGCGCTGGCAGCTCGCCCGGATTCTCGAGCCCTACGGCCTTTCCGAGCGCTTCGTCTCCACCCGGTTCAAGGCGCAACTCGCCGCCGCCTTTGTCGAAACGGCGCGGGCGGCGCTCCGGGACGCCGCTCCCTGTGACATGGCCTACGCCTCGGCCAGAGTCAGCGATATCGCCTCCAACCGCCGGGTACCGGTGGATGAGAAGGGGAACGTCGTCTTCCGTTCGTCGAGACCCGGCGAAGATATGCGCTTGAAGCCCGAGGGGACAATCGATCCCCTGGTCCGGCTGGTCCTTTTCCGGGAAAAGGAAAGCGGGCGGATGATCGGCATCTGTAACTACAACTGTCATCCGTCGTCTGCCGGGGGCGATGAAGGCCCGTATGCCACCGGCGATTTCCCGGGGGTCGGGATGAGCCTGGCGGAGCAGAAGGCCGGGAACCTGAGGCTGATCCATCTGACCGGTTTTTGCGGAGACATCAACCCGGGAAAATACGTCACCAGCGATTCGCTGAAACCGGAGGATCGCAAGCGCGACGTGCGGTTGATGGGCGGACGGTATGCCGACGCGATTTTGGCGGGGGTGCAATCAGCCTCCGGCTGGAGCACGCCCGGCTCTCTGTCCCTGCAATACGAGTCAGCCTTGCTGCCGTTGATCGAGAGAGAAGAGAAACGGGAGGCGTATCGAACGTCCCTGGATGAAGCCGTGCGCTCCTACCGCTAATGGAAGGCGTCCGGAAAGACCGAACCGGGCGCGCTGCGCCGGATGATCATACGGTACAATGCGCTGCTGCGCGGCCGCAAGGACGCGCTCACGGCGAGGCCCGCCGTCCTGCGGCTGGGAGAGACCTGGTTCAGCTTCCTGCCCGGCGAGATTTTCCTGCAACTCGGCAACGATCTGCGCGCTTTTTTAAAGGACGCGCGGCTGCTGAACGTCTCCAATTGCTTCGATTCCTCGGTGGGCTATGTGGTTCCGGCTGAGTTTTATGACAAGGGCGGCTACGAGGTCGGCGTCACCCACCTGGCATCCCCCGCCTACGGTAATCTGCTGGCGGCGGTGGAAAAGGCGATCCGGGAATCGAATCCGGCCGAATAGGAAAAAATGAAACGAAGAAACTTCCTGGGAACCGTGGCGGGCACGACCGCGCTGGCCTCCGGAATCAAGGGCTTTCCCGCGGGACGGTCGGCAACGAAAGGCGGAGGCGGGAAAATCGGAGATCATTCCCTCGAGTCGCTGCTCCAGCGGTACCGCTACGACCTGTTCGACGATTTTCTGCCGTTCATGGAAAGGCATGTCATCGACCACGAACTGGGCGGGTTCATGTGCACCACCGACCGGGACGGGACGAATATCAGCACCGACAAGCGGATCTGGTACGAGGGGCGGGGCACCTGGGTCTACTCGTTCCTCTACAACAACCTGGCCCGGGAGCAGAAATACCTGGACGTGGCGGCCAAGTCGGTAAACTTCACGCTGAAGAACCTTCCGGCCGAATGGCCCTGGCCCGCGGGATTCACGCGCGAGGGGAAACCGCTGGAGGTTCCCTCCGACTTCGCCGGGTACCTGTTCATGGCCGAGGGGCTTGCCGTATATTCGAAGGCGGTCGACGACAAGAAGTACTGGGACATGGCCAGGGATATCGTGATCCGGTGCGTCCGCGACTATGACCGGCCCGATTACCCCGACCATGTGACGTACGGCCCGGACGTGGCGCCGATGCCGGGCGAGCGGGTGCTCGGCTACTGGATGGTGCTGGTCTGGATCTCCACCCAGATGCTCGAGATCCATCCGGACCCCGATCTGGAGAAGCTGGCGGCGAGATGCATGGAGGCGATTCTGGACAAGCACTACAACCCCGATTACGGCCTGATCAACGAAGTGCTCAACCACGACATGTCGAGGCCGACGAACGCCTTCTCCCAGTTCGTCTATACCGGCCATGTGCTCGAGACGCTGTGGATGGTCCTGGCGGCGGCCGCGCGCATGAAGGACAAAAAACTCTTCGAGAGGGCGGCCGGACAGTTCCGGAGGCACGTGGATGTCGCCTGGGACGACGTCTACGGCGGCGTCTTCCGCTGCCTGGAGCATGTCGACAAGAATCTGTGGAAGGTCGACAAAGTCCTCTGGGCGCAGGGGGAAGTTCTGATCGGAGCCCTCATGATCGTGGAGCATCTCGACGCTCCGTGGGCGGCGTCGATCTTCGAGAAAATGTACGATTACGTCATGAGTACCTATCCGCTGAAGAAATACGGGTTTTCCCTCTGGATGGAGGCGGGAGACCGGAAGATGACCTTCCGCGAACACGCCAGCCGGGTCGAGAACTACCACCATCCCCGGCATCTGATGATGAACATCCTCGCGCTCGAGCGCATGATCAAGCGGGGGGGAAGGATTTCGGGCCTGCTGAAATAAAAAATCCTTGTGGGTGCGATAACCGCGCCCCTACGGATCTCGATGATATTCAGGGCAGACATGCAGATCTGCCCCTACGGATATTGATATGGTAAAATGCCCCCTATGGCAAAAACCTCCGATCTTCACCTGCATACCCTGGTCTCGGACGGCGAGAACACGCCGCAAGAGATGCTGGCCGCGGCCGAAGAAGCCGGGCTGAAGCGTGTCTCGTTTACCGACCACGACGCCCTCGGCGCGTACCGCCATTTCGGCGATATCTTTGCCCACGCGGCCGGGCTCGGGATCGATCTGAACGCCACTGGGATTCTCGGTCGCCCAGACCAGGGTCGCTGCCTGGCCGGGTTGAATGGTTGCCGGCTGGGCCCGGAAATCGGTGATGCGCGCTGGCGGCGGAGTGCGTTGCTGGATGGCTCCCGAAGAGGCCGGCTTGGGCGGCGCGGCTTCCGGCGGAGCCTGCGCCGGGGCCAGCCTGATCGACACA
>JADGNV010000078.1 GCA_017883285.1 Candidatus Aminicenantota bacterium
CCGAGAAGAACAGGAGCTCCGTCGCCTGGATCATCTGGACCGGGTCCGGCGGCAGGCTCTCCAGGAGGGACTGCGAGGGATCCCGATAGAGAAAGCACGGCTTTTCCCCCATCTCGGCCACAAGCTCGAAGGGCTTTTCATTCTTGATGATCTCGTCCTTTAGCGCGGCTCTGACGTCTGGGGCCAACGGCTTGCCCACGGAGAAATCGGTCCAGGCCCGAGAGATAAGCCCACGAACCGCCTTGTTTCTGGGGGTCAGACGGCCGGGGACACGCGTCTGCCTTCCCGGGATCGTCGCGGTGTTTTCAAAGGCTCTCCAAAGACGTGCTCCATTATCTTCATCGAGGCAGGGAGGAGTCAAATCTTGAGCCGTCAGAGGGATCCCTTTGGCCTTGAGTTCGGCGAGGGCCCGGGCGAGGGCCCGTCCTTCGGTGAAGTTGAGGACGGCGCGGACGACAAGGACGACCGCCACGGCGGCCAGGAGAACGATGCCGATCCTAGTCAGGATCTTCCGAAGTTTCATCGCTGAACCATCCCTTCAGCCTCTTGCGGGCTTCCATGGCACCGCGGACCGTGTCTTCGGACCTCGCCGACTCCGCGGCCGCACGCAACCGGGCCAAGCTCCCGACCTCGCTAGCGTTGACGGAAAAAGCCTCCGCCAGCTCCGGGGCCGATTCCGTCGCCGGCGCGGCTGCGTTCCTTCCATCGAGCAGGGCCGTTAGGCGGGCCGCCTCGTGCCGGCCGACGAAAGGACCGATCAGGAGGACGGCGGCGATCAGCAGTGAGGAGGCGGTGGCGACGACCCGCATCTTCGGAGACAGCATGACGCTCCGGCGCGCGAATTCCGCCCGGCTCAGAACCCTCTGCCGGAGTCCGGGCGGGGTGGCCGCCGGAACGAGGCGCCCGAGCTCCCTATCGACGCCGGCCGCGCCGGCCTCGAAACCGTCCCGTCCGCGATCACCCCGGTCTTCGAGCGTCACGGCTTGACTCCCACGGCCTCGCGGAGCTTCTCGATCCCGTATCGGTAGCGGCTGGCCGCGGTGTTGGCGGATATCCCGCAGACCGAAGCGATCTCCTTGAAGGTCAGACCGTCGAAGACCTTCAAGTAGACGACCTCTTTCTGGTCCGCCGGCAGATCGCTCGCGAGCCGGAGGAGGAAGATCAGGGCCGGCTCTTCGGGCGCGGCAAAGGCGGCCGCGAACGTACCGATCCCGCCGGCCGCGATCATCCTCTCCCCTTCTCTGCGGCCGAGCTTTCTCCGGAGGAACCGGTTGGCCTCGTTCCGGGCGAGCCTGAAGACGAAAGCCTGCGGGTCCCTGACGAGCTTCCAGCGCAGGTCGTACCGAGCGAACCGGCAGAAGGCTTCCTGGAGGACATCCTCGGCATCCTCGGCCGAGCCGAGCTTGAAGAGAAGATAACGGTAAAGGCTTTCTCCATGGCGTTCGTACAGCTCGTCGAGGTTCAACGATCGCCTTTTTCGGTCCCGACTATATAGACCTCTCGGCTCATGCGATTTGTCTAATTCCCGGAGAAATTTCTTTTTTCCCCATGCGCCCCAGGCCTCATGATACGACTTTCGGGCATGCCCGGCATCCAAAATCGTTCCCCTTGCGTATCGAACTTGGAATAGATTACCATCTTGCGCAGTTTCTCCGGAAAGGAGCCCAACGTGAAAAAAGCCCTCCCCCTCGCCCTCGCTTCCGCGTTGCTCTGTCTGTTGGTTCTCGTCCAAGCCGGCGCCGCCGCCGGCCGGAACGGCTACTATCGTTTCCCGGCCATTCACGGTGGCACGATCGTCTTCACCTCCGAGGGCGACCTGTGGACTGTTGACGTCAGCGGCGGGACGGCCCGCCGCCTAACCTCCCATGAGGGGATGGAAACCAACCCGGCCATCTCGCCGGACGGCCTGACCCTGGCTTTCTCCGCCCAATACGAAGGCCCGACCGAAGTCTATACGATGCCGATCGCGGGCGGGCTGCCCTCGCGGCGGACCTTCTCCGGCCAAGGCGCCACGGTCGTCGGTTGGACGCCGGACGGGAAGATCCTCTTTGCCACCCGGGAATACTCGACGCTGCCCAACGCTCAGCTCGTCGTCCTCGACGTGACGACGAACGCCGAGACCCTGCTGCCGCTCGGCCAGGCTGCCGACGGCGCCTTCGACGGCTCGGGCAAAACGCTCTACTTCACTCGGCTTCCTTTCCAAGGCAGCTACACCAAACGATACAAGGGCGGCACGGCCCAGAACCTCTGGTCTTACACGCTCGGCGCCGACGAGGCCTCGCCCCTGACGGCCGACTACGCCGGCACGAGCAAGAACCCCATGATCTGGCAGGGACGGATCTATTTTCTGAGCGACCGCGACGGGAACATGAACATCTGGTCGATGGACCTCAAGGGCGCCGGTCTCAAGCAGCACACGTCCCACAAGGGCTTCGATGCCAGCTCCCCGAGCCTCGATGCCGGCCGGATCGCCTATCAGCTCGTGGCCGATCTTCGCGTCTTCGACATCGCCTCAGGCCAGGACACG
>JADGNV010000008.1 GCA_017883285.1 Candidatus Aminicenantota bacterium
ATGGACGCCTTGAATGTGAAAACTCTCGTCCTCTCAGAGTGCGGCCACGGGTTCGCATCGAACCGCTGGGAAGCCGCGTCCTGGCTGGCCGAGAAGCTCGGCCGCGAGGTCAAGAGCGTTTTGGAGATTGTGGCCGAAGACCTCCGGGAAGGCCGGATCCGCCTCGATCCCGACCGCAACCCGAAGACCGTCACGCTCCACGATCCCTGCCAACTCGTCCGGATGGGGGGGGTCATCGAGGAACAGCGCGATATTTTGAAACGCTCCGTTCGCAGGTTCGTCGAAATGACTCCCAACCGCAAAGACAACTACTGTTGCGGGGGCGGGGGCGGACAGCTGTCCATGACCGAGTACGCGTCCCGCCGCAAAAGCGCGGGACGGATCAAGGCCGACCAGATCGCGCGCACCAAGGCCCAAGTCGTCGCCTCGCCCTGCCACAACTGCCTCGACCAGTTGGCCGAGCTCAACAAACACTACAAGCTCGGTGTCGATGTCAAGAGCGTTCTGGAACTGGCGGCCGAGGCCCTGCTCCCTTCGACGGGCTGAGGGAGGCCGATCAGGCCGGGACGGAGCTCGCCGGTTTTCCGGCGCGGCAGTGCCGGGCCATCGCCGCGATGTCGGCAACCCCCCGGAGAGCGGTTCGGATGTCCGCTTCGGTATTGAAAGGGCCGATCCCGACGCGGACGGCGCCCTTAATCCGGGTCGTTCCCAGCTGGTCGTGGACCAAGGGAGCGCAGTGCAATCCCGTCCGGCAGGCGATTTGATAATCCACGTCCAGGATCGTCCCGGTGTCGGCGGCCTCCATCCCCTCGACGTTGAAGCTCAAGACCGAGAGATGGCCGGCGGGATCATCCTGACAGTACATCACGACGCCCCCGATCTCGCGCAACCCGTCGCGCAGCAGGGCGGCCAGGTCCCGTTCGTGCTTCGAGATGGACGAGATCCCCTTCTCGAGGATCCAGGAGACGCCGGCGTTCAAGCCGGCCGCTCCCAGGATGTTGGGCGTCCCATACTCCAGCCGATAAGGATATTCTTCCAGATGGAGCCGGTTAGCCGAGCGGACGCCCGTCCCGCCAGCCCGCGTCTGCCGGATCGTGACCCCGTCCCCGACGTAGAGCCCCCCGATGCCGGTCGGGCCGAGCAGCGATTTATGGCCGGTGAAGACCAGAACGTCCACGAAATCGGCCTGGACGTCGATCGGCTGCTGGCCCGCCGTTTGGGAGGCATCGACGACGAACACGATCCCGCGTTCCCGGCAGACGCGTCCGATCTCCCGGATCGGCTGGATCGTGCCGATCACGTTCGAGGCATGGTTGACGACGACCAGCCGCGTTTGGGGACGGATGCGCTTCCGGATCTCGGCGGGATCCACGAACCCCTTGCTGTCGAAGGGGACATAATCGACGTCGACGCCGCCGAAGACGGACAAGTGATAGAGGGGGCGAAGCACCGAGTTGTGTTCGAGGGTGGTCGTCACGGCATGGTCGCCTTCCGCGAGGATCCCGAAGATGATGAGATTGAGAGCGTCGGTGGCGTTATAGGTGAAGCAGAGCCGGTTGGAGTCGGTCCCATTGAAAAATCGGGTCAGGAGCTTACGCGTGTCGTCCAGCAACTGGCCCGCCTCCATGCACATGTCGTAGCCGGAGCGCCCCGGGTTGACGCCGGCCTTCCGATAGAAGGTATCCATGAAGGTGTAGACCGATTCGGGCTTAGGGAACGTCGTCGCCGCGTTGTCGAGGAAAATCATGGGATTCATCGTTCGTCCTTCGTTTCTTGGAAGATGAGGAGATCGGGCCGGCGGAGAGACCCGCTCATTCGGCCTCTGGGCAAGAACATCCCCCGGGAGTCCGGGCGGCGCCCGGGAGAGCTCCCGGCTTCGTGTCGGCCGTCAGAGAACCGTCCAAGAACCGCTTCACGACATCCTCGAGGCGGCCCTGGACCCCGAGGATGACGTCCACGCCGCAGCCCCTGATCACGGCCTGGGCGTTGGCCCCCATGCCTCCGGCGATCACATGCTTGATCGAGTTCCGGCTGAATAGATCCGCCCAAAACGCGTGCTGGCAGCCCGGATTCGGAATGGTGAAGGTTCCCCGCATCCGGCCTTCGTCCAGTTCGACGATGGTAAAGGCGGGGGCGCATCCAAAATGGGAGGATACACAATCCTGGTCCGTCGCTATGGCGATTCTCATGATCTCTCCTTTTTCGCCGGCGGGCGGTCTCATCGGCCGGGGATCGCCGAGCGTTTTCCTCCGGGGCGGCAGTCCTCGCACAGCCCGAGGAATTCGATATTGTGGTCCCGGATCAGGAACCCGTGTTTCCGGGCGAGGATCTCCTCGGTCTTCCGGACGAGGTCCAGCTCTTCCTTCTCAAAATCCCTGTAGTTCAGAATTTTCCCGCAGACCGTGCAGATCAGGTGATGATGATGATCGGCGTGATCGGCCCTTTTGTACTCGAACCGGGCCTGGCCGTCGCCGGTAAAAATCTTGCGGATGAGCCCCGACTTGTCCAACAACTCGAGGGTCCGGTAAATGGTCGTCAACCCCATATCGGGATTCAGGGGATTGAGGGCGGCATAGATTTCCTTGGCGGTCAAGTGCTGCTGCGTCCTGATGAGCAGATCCAGGATGTCCTCCCGGGGGATTGTCCACCGGGTGAACTTATCGCCAATCCGGCTCCGCTCCGGATGGACGTCTTTTTTCTTAGCCAAGCTCGTGGGAACTCCTATGTAATGATATCCATTTTCATTATAAGAAATTTAAAGCGACTGTCAAGTCATGCTCCCGATTCATCGTTTAACATCTCCCCCCGCATGTTTTGCGCGACTTTGCCTGGCTCCAAAGGATTGAAAAGACCTCGCAAAAGTGCTTAAACTCGCTAAAACCAGGCTAAGAGTGCGAAAGGCAACTCGTTGATTTTTCGGGGGAAAAATGTAGCCAGCGCGAGGAATCGAACTTCCGACCTACGGATTACGAAAAAAGGGAACGGTTCTATTTAGCGGTCTACAAGGTCGCCGGAGCGGGCATCCTCCACGCGGCGCCCCCGGAGATACGAGATCATCTTCGGGACGACGAGCGGCACGACGTCGGGCAGCATCTGGGGCATCAGCGTGTCCATGACCTTGGGCATGAGCGTCGGCATCTGCTCCTTCATGTAGTCGGGCATAGGGATCATCGCCCCCACCCGCTCGAGCATGGCCGGCATCACCTTGGGCATCATCCGGGGCAGGAGCCGCGGGAAGAGCACCGGGAACATGGGCTTCATCAGGGCGAGCATTCCGCCGCCGACCGGCCCCAGCTTGCCGATGCCTTTCATCATGCCGCCCATCCCGAGAGGCATGGCCTTGAGGAGCTCGGGCCATATCGTGTCCATCAGATTGGCGAAGCCCTGGGGGGTCATGAGGGCGATCATGCCTTCGAAGACCTTCCACTGGCGCGACACCTCGGGGCTCGGGTCCGCGAACGTCTTGCCCAGGGCCCGGCAGGCGAATGCCGCCAGGTCATGAATCTCGATGGGCGTGCCCTTCTTCTCCTTCGTTACCCGGAACTGGAACTCGCAGCAGGGGCAGAGGGCGAGCACGGTGTCGGCCTTGACGGCCTGCGCCTCGGCGAGCCGCATTTCGCCGATGTCATGGGCGATGAGCGGATCCTTGATGAGGGTCAGAACGCTCCCGCAGCAGTGGGCCTCCTCGTGGTGGTGGGCCATCTCGACGAATTCCACGCCGGGGATGGCCTTGATCACATCGCGCGGCGGCTCGTAGACGCCCGACACGCGGCCGATGTGGCAGGAGTCGTGCCAGGTAACCCGCCCGGGGACCGCCTTCGGGAAGACAAACGTCCCGGCCTTGATCTTCTCGGCGACGAGCTCGCTGTAATGCCGGGCCGTGATGCCGAACTCGATCCCGAGCTTCGCCGCCCACTCGGGATAGACATGGCGCCACATCATGTCGCAGGCCGGGCAGGACGCGACGACCGTGTCCGCGCCGGCGGCCTTGACCGCCGCCACGTTCTTCTTCAGGGTCTCGGCGAAGACGTCCCATTTGCCGGCGACCAGCATCGGAGTCCCGCAGCAGTTTTCGACGTTGCCCAAGGTCGCGAATTCGACCCCGGCCGCGTCGAGGAGCGTCACGGCCGCCTGGCCGATGTCGTGCTCGACGTACGAGACCGTGCAGCCGCCGAAATAGACGACCTTGGCCTTTGTCCCGGGGCCGTGCTTGGACTTCATCTCCTCGGGGAGCCATTTCGACCGGTCCTTGCGGTAGCCCGCCCAGATGTTGCCCTCGGCCCGCGTGGCCTCGGCCATCATTTCGAAGGGCGGAAAAGTCATCTTCTTGTCTTCGTGGATGAGCTTGCCCCGGAGCTTCATCCAGCTCGGCTCGATGGGCAGCGAAGCCGAGCAGCGGACGTTGCACAGCTCGCAGGTCGTGCAGACGAGGATCGTGTCGACCATCTTCTGGTCCCAGTCGGCCCGCCCTTCCATATATTCGCGCAGCCAGTACCATTTGCCGCGCGGCGACTGGCTTTCCCACCCGCGGCCGTAGAACTGGTCGCACTCGTCGACGCAGTAGCCGCACTGGGAGCAGGCGTAGGCATAAAGCGCCACGTCCGGGGGGATGCCGCGGACCGGGCTTCCCCCGGGCTGTTGCCCGAGTTTGACGGAGATCATGTTTCCGAACGGCCGGATCAAGGGCTCGAAGGCGGACCCCACGCCCAGGGCCCGGCTGACGAGCGGCTTGGCGATCACCTTCCCTGGATTCAGGATGTTGGCCCGATCGATCTTTTTCTTGTGCGCCTTGAGCCGGGCGACTTTGTCCCCGCCCAGGATCGTCTTGGCCCGGCGCGTGAAATAAATGCCCGTGGAGTAAGGCCGGCCGCCGTGTTTCTCGGCGATCTTGACGACCGTCAAGACGAGCCCGAAGACGAAGTTGTAGGAGAACTTGCGCTGGTCGCTCGGGATGAAGCCGAGGATGACGGCCTCGGGCCTGCCCCCGCGGCCTTTGCGGACGACGACCCCTTCCTTGACCACGGGTTGATGGATTTTCTGCTCGATCTCGTCCATCACCTCGCCCAGTTTGTCCAGCGGAACGACGACCTCGGCCGGGACGAGCGACGGGCCGAGCCTCTTGACGATCATCAGCTTGAACCGGTTCTGCCACTCGTGCTCGGCGATCTCCCGGCTCAGGATTTCTCCCTGGCAATGCTCCAGTTTTCGCCGCATAGCCGTCAGGATACGTTCTTCATCCTTTTTCGCATACGCCAGGACGGCGATGTAAGCGGCCGGGAGAATGACTTTGTGCTCGGCCGGATGGCCAAGATGCATGCGCACGGGCGACCGGTTTTTCATTTCCGCCATCCGGGGATTGATGAAAACGGCCGACCAGATGGGAAGGTCCTCGTCGATGAAACATTGAAAAGCCTGGGAGAGCTGGCGGGCGTCGGGACAGGCGAAGGCGGTCACGCCGAGGTCCTCCGCCTTCCGGACCTTGAGGGTCACGCTCGTGATCAGGCCGGTGATGCCTTCGGCGTCCGCGACGAGGTCCAGGTCCGGGCCGGAAACGTCCTTGATTTCCCCGCTCGGGAGGACGATGCGCGCCCCGGTCACGTTTTCCGCAAACCAGCCGTATTGGTATGAGCCGATGCCGGCCCCGCCCTGGGCGAGCCAGCCGCCGACGGACGAGGACGGATAGCTCGTGGGATAGAGGCGGAGCGTCAGGCCGCGGGGCTCGAGGGCTTTGTCGAGCATCTCCCAGGTGATTCCGGGCTCGACCGTGACGGTCTCCGCCGCCGGGTCCACGCCCAGGACGTTTTTCATCCGGTAGAAATCGACGACGATGCCGCCCCGGGTCGGGATGACGCCGCCGTAGCCCGACGTCCCTTTCCCACGGGGGACAAGCCGGATTTTTTTCTTGGAAGCCCACTTCGCCAGCGCGGCCACCTCCTCCTCGCTCACGGGCTGGACGACGGCGTCGGGGCTGGTGTTGCCCAGAAGCGGCTTGACGAGGCTCGGGACGGCTGCGATGTCGTGGCCATAGAGCATGCGTTCGGTGGGATCGAAGTTGGCCCGCGGACCGAATTTATCGGCCAGCCAGTGCCGGTCGGATGACGACCAAGTGCTCATGGAAGACTCCTTCCCCAAAGATAAAAATCAGCCCCGGGAAGCTGATTTTTTTAAGACGTAGAACGACCGTTCGCCGGCGATGAAATCGTCGAGCCGGTAGCCGGCCGCGAAGTAATGTTTGAAGGCCGTCCGGACGGCCTTCTGCCAGCGTCCGATCAGGCCGGGCGTGCCTTTGAGGTCGCGGATGTTCCGGGGAAGCTCGATCAGGAGGCGGGGCTCCGTCCGGCCCAGGTCGGGGCGCCCCGGGACGATGGCGGGATATTCCCCGCCCGGCTTCATTTCCACGGCCCGGACGATCCGGGCGGGATCGGGCGCAAGGCGGTCCCCCGCCATCCGGGCCCGGACGCGCGGCGTCGCGATCCGCCATTCCAGGAGCAGGCGGTCGGTGGGGACGCCGGCATCGAGCATGAGGGCCGGCGTCCGGCCGTAGAAATCGTCGAGATAAACCCGTCCGAGGGCGCCGAGGGCGTGCAGGTTGAGATTGGCGTTGCGGGCCTGCATCGGGTCGTAGGTCCAGGTGATGAGCTTGGTGCCGCGCCGGAGGGCCTCGATCCATTGGGCCCGTTTGAGGGTCTTGCCGAGCTTGCGTCCGCGATAGGCCGGCAGGACGGCGAGATGGTGCGAATGCTGGCAGCATACTCCGTCCCGGACGGCCGGAAAGGAATAGACGTAGCCGGCCATCTCCCGGCCGACGAACGCCCCCAGGAGGATGGCCCCGGTCTCGATGGAGACGCAGAGGTTGTGGACCGGGGTGATGTCGAGGTCGGCGTGGCCCCAAACTTCGCGCTGGATCCGGACGCACGCTTCGAGATCCCGCCAGCCCCGAAGGAGGCGGACGCGAACCTCAGCCACGGAGCGTCACCCCTTTTTTCGCGGCGAGCTTCTCGTAGACGGCTATGATCCGCCGGGCCATGGCCTCGGCCGAGAACTTTTCGTGCACGACCTCGTAGCCCCGCTCACCCAGGCGCCGGGCGAGGCCCCGGTCCTGATAAATCTCGAGAATGGCCTGGGCCAGAGCGGCCGGATCCCGGGGAGGGACGAGGAGGCCCGTCTCCTCGTGGATGACGACCTCCGGAATGCCCCCGGCTTGGGTGGCGACGACCGGCAGGCGGCTGGCCATGGCGTCCATGATCGAGGTCCCCAAGCCTTCGAGGTGCGAGGACAGGACGAAGAGGTCGAGCGAGGCCAGGATCCGCGGCACGTCGTCGCGGAACCCCAGGAAGAAGACGAGGCCGGTGACGCCCAGGGCCCGGGCCTGCTGGTCGAGATCCATTTCGAGCGACCCCTTGCCGACGATGACGATCTTGACCTTGGGAGCGCGGTCCTTGAGGATCTGGGCGGCCTCGAGCAGGTAGCGGTGGCCCTTGTGGTCCTCGAGAGCGGCCACGATCCCGACCAGGAAATCGCCGTCCGCGAAGCCGAACTCCTTGCGCAGGAAATCGCGGCCGTCGACCTTCTCGAAGGGCGCGAAGTCGATCCCGGAGGGGACGATCTCGATGACGTCGGGGGCGATCCCGCCCTTGATCAGGACGTCCTTCACGCCTTCCGAGATGGCGATGATGGCGTCCACGTTGCGGGTGTATTTGCGCCGGGAGAAGAAGTTCCGTTTCAGCGGGAAGTCCACGCGGCGGGATATCACCCGGATCGGGACCTTGGCCCGGTCGCAGGCCATCCCTCCGACGGACACGGCATGGGCGTCGTGGAAATGGGCCAGGAGGCAGCCTTCGCGGCGCATGGCCCGGGCGAGGCGGAACGCCGCGCCGAGGTGGATCTCGCTCCGAATCAGCAGCGGCAGGACGGGAAGCCCTTCCGCCTCCGCCTTCTCGTGGAGGGGGCTTCCGGGTTGGACGACGAACGTGAACGGCCAGCCGCTCGTCCGCAGCTCCTTGGCCAGCAAGAACGATTGACGCTGGCCTCCGCGCCACTCCCGGCCGGCGTCAATTTGGAAAAGGCTCAATGCGCTCTCCTTTTTTCCAGATCTCGCGGAGCTTGGCGTACCGGACAAAGATGGCGTAGCCGTTGAAGACCGAGATGACCAGTCCGGCGAAGCCATCGAGGAGGCCGCCCTTGAGCAAATAGGATTTCAGGAACCGGGTTGCCGGCAGGACGACCAGATGATGCCAGCGGCACTTCTTCTTGGCGGCGTAGAGCTTCTGGGCGCCGAGGTCGGAGAACTGGTTGATCCGGGCCAGGTGTTCGGCGATGCTCCGGTACGTGAGGTGATGGATATCGCCCCGCAACCGCCGGACCTCGCCCGCGACGGCGAGCTTCTCGTGGACGAATTCCCCTTCCCAACGCGCCCGGTCCTTGCGGAACAGGCGGATCTTGCGGTCGGGATACCAGCCCGAGTGGCGGATCCACTTGCCCAGGTAATACACCCGCCGGGG
>JADGNV010000079.1 GCA_017883285.1 Candidatus Aminicenantota bacterium
GGCCCTCATCCACCGCATTTTCCGGGAAGAGGGGGTTTCGGAGAAAGACATCGTCGACCAGCCCAAGCGGCCGCTGTTCATGGAAGTCTCCCTCGGCGCCTTCGCCGGCGTCGAGGCGGAGGAGAAGGGCGACCATGGCCGTCCGTAAGCTTAACTTTGACGTCATTGTCGTCGGCGCGGGCAGCGTCGGCGCGCCCGCCGCCCTGTCCATGGCCGAGGCCGGGCTCAAGGTCCTGGTCCTCGACGGAAACGCCAGCGTCGGGCAGGGCTCGAACAAGCATGCCATCGGCGGCCTGCGGGCGACGTTCTCCGATCCGGCCAAGATCCGCATCGGCCTGCGCAGCCTGGAAATCGTCTCCACCTGGAAAGAACTGCGCGGTGAAGACCTCGAATGGCGCCAGGGCGGATATTCCTTCGTCGCCTACACCGAAGGCGATAAAAATTCGCTCCAAGAGCTCCTCGTCACGCAGAAAGCTTTCGGCCTGAATATCGACTGGCTGGACCGGGATCGGATCCTCGAGATCGTCCCCGACCTCAATCCCGACGGCCTCCTCGGCGGGACGTTTTCGCCGGAAGACGGCCATGCTTCGCCCCTCTTGGCGGCCCACGCTTTCTATGTTCACGCCAAGCGAGCGGGGGCCGAGTTCCGGTTCAACGAACCGGTCAAGGGATTGATCATCGAGGGCGGTACTGTGCGCGGCGTCTCGACCGGCCAAGGCGATTACGGCGCCGACGTCGTCGTCAACGCCGCCGGCGGCTGGGCCGCCGAGATTGGCCGCTTGGCCGGAATCACCCTTTCGGTCAACCCCGATTCGCATGAAGGCGCGGTGACCGAGCCCGTCGCCCACTTCCTCAATCCCATGGTCGTCGACATCCGCCCCCTGCCGGGATCGGCCAACTATTACTTTTTTCAGCACGCCACCGGTCAGATCATCTTCTGCATCACGCCCAATCCCAGCATCTGGGGCACGGACCGGCGCGAGACCAGCTCGTTCCTGCCCATGGTCGCCCGGCGCATGGTCGACCTCATGCCCCGCCTGCGCCATCTGCGTGTCCGCCGCACCTGGCGCGGCCTCTACCCGATGACGCCCGACGGATTCCCGCTCGTCGGCTGGGCCCGCGAAGTGCGCGGACTCCTGCTGGCGGTGGGCATGTGCGGGCAGGGCTTCATGCTCGGCCCGGGGCTGGGCGAGATCCTGGCCCACATGGTTCAGGACAAGCTGCCGGCCAAGGACCGCGAGATCCTGGAGTTCCTCTCCCCTTACCGTGAGTTCAAAAAGCAGGAGCAGCTCAAGTAATTCGGAGTCTTTTCGCCCTATTTTTCTCCGGACGTCGATTCGACCGCGGGTTCAGGTTGAGCTTCCTCCGCCGCGGGCGACGATATCGGGATCGCCGCAGGGCGTGCCCCGGCGATGATAAATTCGGCGATCCCCAGGGGAATCAACAAATATAGCCCGAGTAACCAGAGGACGAACTTTACGAGCGTTGTCAGAAAAGTCAGGAGCAGCATGCCCGATTTTCCGCGCGCTTGTCCGACGTTGATGATCAGGATATACGCGAGAAAAGCCCCGTAGACGTAGAGCTGGGAAAACCACAGCTTGATGACGGCATTTCCCGTCTTGTCCCGATCCGACGCGGCACCGAGAAGCCGGAAGCATCGAATGGCCGCCAGGATGACCAGCGCCATGCAGGTCAAAGCGACGAAGCCCGAAAGGAACATGACTCCGTACTTGGTCGGGTCATGGGCGGTCATCATTTTGAAAGGCGCAAGGAAGGGGAATTGGCTGCCGACGGGAATGAAGAGGGTGATGAAATAAAGGCCCGCACCCGCGACCGCGACATGCGCGCCGACTTCCTGCTCCGGGCGGACGCGAGACGCATGGGCGCCGGCCAGAATGGCGAATACGGCGAGGGAGGAAAGTATGAGGTTCAGGCCCGTCGTCCCCGAGCCCGGCAAGCTTTGGGTGATCTTCGAAAGGCCCGCTCGAACTTCGCTATCCACGAACAAGAGCAGGAAAGGGAAGATGCCGATGGCTAACAAACCCGCCGCGCGTCCCAGCGAACGCCCTTTTTTGGCCAGGGAAATCAAGGCAGCGCCGGCCAGGAGAGGATAGAGGAACTCGATCCGGGCGATGAAGGGGACTCCGCGCTCCCAGAGCCCGGAGATGTTGATGAACAGGATCTCTTAGCCGATGATGGGGAAAATGAACGCGATCAGCAGGGCGATTCCGAAGCGGGAGATCAGCATGTCCCCCCGGGTCGCCGGCTTGGTCCCGAAATCGATGACGGGTTTCGATTCGTCGGTCATAAATAGTCCCTCCTTTCAAGTGTCGCAACAAGAGAAAGGCCTCCTCGGAGTCGCGAAAAAAAAGTTTATTCCCCCGTATCGGCGCCTTGTCCCATGCTGGGGACAAGGCTATGCTCTTCATCACTCCGAGTCAACCGGGGGTTGGCGGGAATCAACGCGGGATTTCAAAGCCCCCTCCTTTAATCCCCGAGCAGCGTTCCCGAGTCGGCCCTGAATCTCGGCGACGGACGATCGAAGAAACATCCGTCCTCACCGTTTCAAGCTTTTGTATTTGAGCCGATGGGGCTGGTCGGCGGCGGCGCCCAGGCGCTTTCGCAAATCGTCCCGATATTCCGAGTAATTTCCGTAGATGAAGCGCAGGCCGCCGTCTTCCTCGAAAGCCAGGGTGTGCGTCGCCACGCGGTCGAGGAACCAGCGGTCGTGGCTGACGACGACGGCGCAGCCGGCGAAGCTGGTCAAAGCGTCTTCCAGGGCGCGCAGGGTGTTGACATCCAGGTCGTTGGTCGGTTCGTCCAGGAGAAGGACGTTGCCTCCTTCGGAAACGGCCTTGGCCAGATGGACCCGATTTCGCTCGCCTCCCGACAGCGTCGCGCATTTCTTCTGCTGATCCGTGCCGCCGAATCCGAACGAGGCGCAATAGGCCCGGGCGTTCATGGTCCGCCCGCCGATGGTCATGAGTTCCTCGCCGCCCGAGATCTCCTCGAACACCGTCTTGGCCGGATCGAGCTCGCGCGACTGGTCGGCATAAGCCGTCTTGACCGTCTCGCCGATGCGGATCATCCCGCGGTCGGGCGCCTCCCGGCCGATGATCATTCGGAGCAGGGTCGTCTTGCCCGCCCCGTTGGGCCCGATGATGCCGACGATCGAGCCGGGCGGGAACCGGACAGACAGGTCGTCGATCAGCAGACGATCGCCGTAGCCCTTGGACACGCCCTCGAAATCGACGACGATATCGCCCAGCCGCGGGCCCGGAGGGATGGGGATTTCCTGCTCGTCGCGGAAACGCTCGAAATCGCGGCCGAGCAGATCCTCGTAAGCGTTGACCCGGGCTTTGCCCTTGGCCTGACGGGCCTTGGGCGACATGCGGATCCACTCCAGCTCACGGGCCAGCGTGCGCTGGCGGCGCGACTCGGTCTTCTCTTCGACGGCCAGCCGGGCGCCCTTCTGTTCCAGCCAGGACGAATAGTTCCCTTTCCAGGGAATGCCCTGGCCGCGGTCGAGCTCCAGGATCCAGCCGGCCACGTTGTCCAGAAAATAGCGGTCGTGGGTCACGGCGATGACCGTGCCTTTGTATTCCTGGAGATGGCGCTCCAGCCAGGCCACGGACTCGGCGTCCAGGTGGTTGGTCGGCTCGTCCAGGAGGAGAATGTCCGGCTCCATGAGCAGGAGCCGGGTCAGGGCGACACGGCGGCGCTCGCCGCCGGAGAGGGTGGAGACGGGTGTCGCCGGCGGCGGGCAACGCAGGGCCTCCATGGCGATCTCCAGGTGGTTGTCGAGGTTCCAGGCGTCGTGTTTCTCGATCTCCTCAAGCAACTTGGCCTGCGCGGCGACGAGAGCATCCATGTCGGCGTCGGGCGCGGCGAACTTGTCGTTGACCGCATCGTAGCGGGCCAGAAGGTCGACGATGGGCTGAACACCCTCGCGCACGATCTCCAGGACGGTCTTGGATGCATCGAGCGGGGGGTCCTGATCGAGGAGTCCGACGCTGTAACCCTTGCTCATGGCCAGATCGCCGCTGAAGCCGGTATCGCGGCCGGCGATGATGCGCAGGAGCGTCGACTTGCCCGAACCGTTCAGGCCGAGGACACCGATCTTGGCTCCATAATAGAAACCGAGGCTGATGTCTTTCAAGACCTGCCGGTTCGGCGGGAAGGTCCGGCTGACCCGCGACATGGAGAAGATGACCTGCGTATCGGAAGGCATGGATTTATTGTACACAAATCGGGGGAGCGGGTCCAAGCGGAGTTACTACGGGGAGCAGTAAATATGTTACATAATCCTTACTGCTCCCCGAGTACTAGCCGGGCGGCAAAGACATCCGGGGTCAACTATATTCCGCCCGGCTTAGTA
>JADGNV010000080.1 GCA_017883285.1 Candidatus Aminicenantota bacterium
GGACGGTGGGTCGATGGCGGCCAAGGCTATGTGGCCATGGAGCGGTCTCCGGACGGCGGGAGCGAGATCGTCCGCTACGAAACGGCGACCGGCAAACGCACCGTTCTGATGACGGCCGCCCAGCTGACGCCGCCCCAGATCGGCAAACCGCTTTCCTTCGGCGAGCCGGCTTCGACCGCCGACGGAAAGGTCATGCTCTTTTCGACGAACCCGCGGCCGACCATGATCCGCAAGACCATGAACGACTATTGGGTCCTCGACAAGTCCGACAATTCCTGGCGTAAGCTCGGCGGGAATGCGGGCGCCGGCCTCCTCTACGCCAAGCTCTCGCCCGACGGCACCCGCGCAGCCTACGTCCGGGAGAACAATATCTACCTCGAGGACGTCCGGAGCGGCGCGGTTACGGCGCTCACGTCGGACGGCTCGGCCATGATCATCAACGGGACGTCCGACTGGGTGTATGAGGAGGAATTCGGTCTGCGCGACGGCTTCCAGTGGAGCCCGGACGGCCGATCGATCGCCTACTTCCAGTTCGACCAGAGCGGCGTCCCCGAATTCGCCCTCATCAATTACACGGACACCCTTTATCCGGTCATCACGAAGTACCCTTATCCGAAGGCGGGCCAGACGAATGCCGCGGTCCGGGTCGGCGTCGTCGCCGCGGGGGGCGGCCCGACCGTCTGGATCAAAGCGCCGGGGGAGCCGCGCAACATCTACATTCCCCGCATGGATTGGGCGGCGAATTCGAAGGAGGTCGTGTTCCAGCACCTGAACCGGCTTCAGAACACCAACACCGTGTTCCTAGCGAACGTCGAGACTGGCGAGGCGCGGGCGATGTTCCGTGACGAGGACAAGGCCTGGGTCGACTACAACAACGCCTTTGTCTGGCTGGAGAAGGGGGGACGCCTCCTTTTCACGAGCGAACGCGACGGCTGGCGCCATGCCTACGCGGTCTCCCGTGAGGGCGACGCGCGCCTGATCACGACCGGGGCATTCGACCTCGTCTCGATTTCGGCCGTGGACGAAGCGGGCGGCTGGTTGTATTACATCGCTTCTCCCGAGAGCGCCGTCCAGCGGTATCTCTATCGCTCCCGCCTCGACGGCAAGGGCAAGCCCGAGCGCCTCACGCCGGCCGACGCCTCCGGCACCCACACCTACAACATATCCCCTGACGGCCGGTGGGCCTTCCACAATTATTCGAAGTTCGATTCGCCGGGGCAGTCGGATCTTATCCGCCTCCCGGAGCACAAGGTCGCGCGCGTCTTCCAGGATAACGCGGCCCTGAAGGCCAAGGTGGTACGGATCCTGGCCGGCCGGACCGAGCTCTTCCAAGTCGACCTCGGCGACGGGGTGAAGATCGACGGCTGGCTCATCCGGCCGGCGAAGTTCGATCCGGCGCAGAAGTACCCGGTCATCGTCAACGTCTACGGCGAGCCGGCCTCGACCACGGTCAACGACAGTTGGGGCGGGACCGGGCGGATGCTGATGACAGCCCTAGCCGATGACGGATATCTCCTCGCGAGCTTCGACAACCGCGGGACGCCTGCCCCGAAGGGGCGCGACTGGCGCAAGGTGATCTACGGCTCGGTCGGCGTCCTGGCCTCGAAAGAGCAGGCCGCGGCGCTTAGGGCGCTGGCGGCCTCGCATCCGTACGTCGACCTGACGCGCGTCGGTGTCTACGGCTGGAGCGGCGGCGGCTCGATGACCCTCAACCTGATGTTCCGTTCGCCCGAGCTCTACAAAGTGGGGGTCGCGGGCGCGCCGGTTCCCGATCAGACGCTCTACGACTCGATTTATCAGGAACGATACATGGGCCTGCCGCAGGACAATCCCGAGGGCTACAAGGCGGGTTCGCCCATTACATACGCCGCGGGGCTCGAGGGGAAGCTGCTGATCATCCATGGCACGGGCGACGACAACGTCCATTTTCAGGGGACACAGCGCCTCCTCAACAAGCTCATCGACCTCAACAAGCAGTTCAGCTTCATGGAGTATCCGAACCGGCGGCACGGGATCAGCGGCATCCACCTCGACACACTGCGCTACGGATTCCTGGAGCAGTGGCTGCCGGCGGGCGGACGATAGGGACGGCTGCGGCGATGATACGGCCGGAGGGCCTCCTTCGGGCCTCTTCGTGTTGTTGACTTCGATCCGCAGCTGGGAATATTCTCTTTACGCGATGGAGGGAGATTGAATCCGATTCCGAGCCATCGCAATAGGCCAGCAAAAGTGACGCATAATAGTGTTCGCAGAGAGAGAACGTAAGCCATGCGATCTAAAATGGAACGACATGCCGGGGCATCGCCGGAAAGCTTCCTGTCGGAACTTAACCGTCTGGTCGGGCAATTCAGTCGCAACCTTAGTCAATACAAGAGTGGCGTCTACGACGAAGCCAGTCTTCGCCAGGAATTCCTAGATCCTCTCTTCCGGGCCTTGGGTTGGGATGTTGAGAATAAGGCCGGCCTCATTCCACAACACCGCGAAGTCGAGATCGAAAGCCGGACGGAGATAGCCGGACGAAAGAAGCGCGCTGATTATCTTTTCCGCACCGACAGACAGGATCGTTTCATTTGCGAAGCCAAGAAGCCGATCGAGAATCTTGATTCGCGTTATGCCTTTCAGGCTAAGCGTTACGCCTGGAACAAAGGGCTCGTACTGGCCGTCCTCACGGACTTCGAGGAAATGCGGATTTATGTGGTCGGAAGCAAGCCGCATCCGGAAGAAGAGCAAATTGGCTTGTGGAGGAAATGGCAATTCCAAGAATTCCCGCTGGTCGCTCAGGAAATCTGGGACCTTCTCGCCCGCTCCTCAGTCGCTGAGGGGAGCATTGAAAAGCTGGTCGAGAAGCTCCCTCGCAAACCTGTGGCCAAGGGAAGAGCGCGCCAACAGTGGCTCTTCAAGCCTGATCGGACGCGGACCATAGATGCGGATTTCCTGAACTTCCTCGATGAAGCCCGCCGCGAATTGGCTTCCGACCTCATTCGCCAAAACAACCGCGCCGATCTTCTCGAAGGCACTCGACTTAATGAAGCCGTCCAACGCATCCTTGACCGCCTGCTCTTCCTACGCATTTGCGAAGATCGGGACATAGACACCGGCCGCCCATTGGCCTCGATTTTAAAATTTTGGCGAGCCAACGCGGAGGATGCCGTTCCTCGCCGTGTTCGTCCCTCCAAATTTTTGGTCCGTGAGGACGATGGGGCCGATAATACTCAGCCTAAAAGCGCGCCGCGCGTCTCTCTTTGGCGCGAGGTTGTCGCCCATTTCCGCGCCCTGGACCATCGCCCCGCATCCCAAATCCCGTTCTTCAACGGCAACCTTTTCAAACCTCATTTCAGTGAGGACCTCGTTGTCGGAGAGGAGTGGTTGGCGCATTTTCTCGACGAAATCGGCGACGAGGAATCTGCCTATCTTTTCAACTACATCCCGGTCGAAATTCTCGGCATCATTTACGAACGCTTCCTCGGCAAGATCGTACGCCCGCTTGGGCGCGGCGTGACCATCGAGGAAAAGCCCGAGGTCCGCAAAGCCGGGGGCGTCTATTACACGCCGCGCTATATCGTTGAATATATCGTGGCTCATACTGTCGGCAAGCTGCTCGCCGGCCGGACGCTGGAGGAGGCGCTCCAACTTCGAATCCTTGATCCCGCCTGTGGATCGGGCAGCTTCCTCATCCACGCTTTTGAGGTCGTCAGTGAGCATTGTCAGCAATGGCTGACCGACCATCGGGACAAAAAGAAGAAGGATTGGTATTGGGTGGAGGAAAACGCCGTTCACCTCACCGTCAAGGCCAAGCGCCACATATTGTGCGAAACCATCCACGGCGTAGACATCGATCCACAGGCCGTGGAAGTCACACAGCTTTCCCTCTACCTCAAGATGCTTGAAGGCGAAGACCGGGCTACGCTGGCCCGGGAGAGGGAGCTCTTCGGCAGCGATGAAGCTCTTTTGCCGCCGCTCGAAGACAACATCAAATGCGGCAACTCGCTCATCGCTTCGGACTTTTCGATCGTCCCCGACGATCTCGTGCGCGTTCACGCTTTCGACTGGCCCGTGCAATTCCTGGCCATCATGAAGGCGGGCGGATTCGATGCGGTTATCGGAAATCCGCCCTATGGCCGACTCCTTGATGCGGCAAGCGAACGATACGCTCAGAATTCGTTTCGAGTATTCAAAGGAGTCCGTGACGTTTATGTGGCATTTATCGAGAAGGGCATCCAATTACTGCGCAATGAGGGAAGGCTTTCATTTATAGTACCGGCTGCTTGGCTTGGCGGCCCAGCTTACCGAGACCTAAGAGAGTATTTGCTCGATTGGCGACTCGAGGAGATCATCTCGTTGCCATTCGATGTGTTTGCAGATGCATATATTGACACGGCAACTTTCGTAGTCTGTAAAGCCGTTGCCGAAGGTAACCAAGCCGTTCGTTGCTTTTCTTATGGCAAGAAGGAGAAGCTGGAGAGAATTACGGTGGCGGCCGGCCACTATCAAGCTGTTCCTTTATCGGTTTGGAAACAGTCTCCCGACCTAAAGTTTGTCTTGTCTGCTGGACTAGCAAGCCTTGTCCAATCGCTCCTTAGCAAAACGACAACTAAGCTCAGCGACTTTGTTGAAATGAAGCGTGGTGTCCTTTTTGACACGACACTTCTGCGGAATGCCAAAGCCGGGAAGAATTACCATCGGTATTTTGAGGGCGATGTTTACCGCTACGAGCTGAATCTCGTAGCTGACAGATGGGTAGAATATGGCCCGAAAATGCGCGAGTGGCCGAAAGAGTTCAGGTGGTTCGAAGGCACGCGAATCCTCATGAGACGGCTTGTAAACCGGCAGCAGAGGTTAATGGCGACCTATGCCGAGGAAACATTCATTACGAATAAAAATTTATATTCCCTTTTGGTGAAACCGTTCGGCCAAGAGAAGGCGCAGCTTTTATTTGCCATGCTGGCAATCCTGAATAGCCGGCTCCTCTCTCGTTTATATTTGAGCCAGGTTGCCCAAGCAACGAAAGATGATTTTCCCCAAGTTACCATCGCAGATGTTATGGCTTTACCAGTCCCTTCCCCTGCAAAAGAGCAGATGGCAATGCTGGCGCAATTTGCCAAGAAGCTCATTGCCCTAAATCCGAAGCTGCGAGCAGCCAAGTCGGATGCGGAGCGGAAGACCCTGCAGAACGCCGTCACCGCAACAGATCAGCAGATCGACGAGCTCGTCTATGAGCTTTACGGCCTGACACAAGACGAAATCAAACTGGTCGAGGGCACGCCATGAAAACGCTAAAAATGTTAGGTTTCGACCAACTGATCTCGTTGGAATAATATGACCCGCTCCTTGCGGGCGAACTCGAGCATGTCTTTTGTGAAGCCGCTCCGGGAGAAAAGGCAGAATCGCTCCGTCCTTTCGCCGTTGTGCCAATCGACAAGGGGCGCTTTCCGCTTTAGGTCCCTATAAACGTCAATTCCGACGGGACGAGCGCTCCACTTGGCCTCACCGAAAAGGATTTCCCGGCGTTCCTCGTTGATCGCTACCAAGTCGATCTCCTCGTCTCTATTCCACCATCGGCCGGCTTCCATCGGAAAGAAGAGGTCTTCGTGCGATTGGACAATGTCGAGGGAGAGTTTCTCGTAGTTTTCTGCCACGAGCGCGGGAAAATCGGCTTCGAGCCTCGGGAGAAGCCGCTCGAACCGGCCTTCTTCGATCACCGTCCGATTCGGGAGGATATGGCGGAACCAGAACTTGATGAATTGATCCTGGATGCGGTAGAGGCCCTTGCGGGATTTGAGAGGCAGGCGCTCGGTAACCGGGACTTCTTTATGGATCACCTGCAAGTCGTCGAGCGTGAATAGATACCGATGCAAAATCCCTTTGTCGAGGCCGGTGTCGTTGACGATTTCGCCGATCTTGCTCTTGCCGAAAGAGATCGCTTTCAGGATGGCGAAGTAATTCCGCGGTTCCCGCAACTCTTCCCTAAGCAGGAACTCGACTTCGCGGGCGAGGAAAGCTTCGGGCGGGAGAATTTGGGAGATGATGTTATCGATAGCGGAACAAGCCGGATCCATCCTCTTCAAATAGCTGGGATTGCCGCCGGCCAAGGCATAAAGCTCGAGGCACCTGTCGAAGGAGGCCCGGGGATAGAATTTTCGGGCCTCGGCGAAGCGGAACGGCTTGAGCTGGATCTGTCCCGTCCTCCTGCCGAAAAGCGGCGACTTTTCGGCCAGGACTTCGCTCTCCATCATGGCGATGCTCGATCCGCAAAGGATCAGGAAAACGGGCGTTTTCCGGAGATATTCGTCCCATCCGGTCTGGAAGATCGATGGCAGTCCCTTCTCGGCTTCAGTCAGGTAGGGGAATTCGTCGATGGCCAGGACGGTTCTCGTTTTGATCCGATCCCGGCCGTATTGGAAGAAAGCGCGCCAGTCTGGGAATCCCGCCGTCTTCAAGAAATCATCTTTGAAGTGATCGGCCGCCAGATCGGCCAGCCAGCGGCGGTTGTCGATACCGTTGACCCGCTGGCCGAGGAAGTAGACATGGGGCTTATCCTTCATGAAATGTTTGATGAGCTCCGTTTTTCCGACCCGCCGCTTACCGTAGATAACCAGGAGTTGAGCTTCCTTCCCCCGCCAAGCCTTCTCCAGAGCCGCCAGTTCCTTTTCCCGATCGATGAATTCCATTAGCCCCTCTCAACTTACAGTCTACTCACGAGTAGTCTACTATAAAGTAGACTATAAATCAAAATATCTTTGACGATGGCCCTCTCGTCGACATCGTAGACAACGGCGACCTATACGCCGGGCAGGCCGGCGAAGCACTCGGCGAGCGCTGATGTGCTAGAATAATCCAATGAACGGCCAACACAATCCTCTCAGCCTGGACGCCATCAGGAAATTGCGCAAACCCTTGCGCAACGTCAACGAAGCGCATTCGGAGAAGCTGACCCGGCTGGAACGCTTCGCCGCCTGGATCACGAAGCATATCGGCAGCATGGGATTCTTCCTGATCATCCTGTCCTGGACGATCCTGTGGCTCACCTGGAACACTCTCGGCCCGCGGCACCTGCGTTTCGATCCCTACCCGGCCTTCGTCTTCTGGCTCTTCATCTCCAACATGATCCAGATCTTCCTCATGCCCTTGATCATGATCGGGCAGAACCTGCAAGGCCGGCACACCGAGATGCGGGCCGAGGCCGACTATGAAGTCAATACCCGGGCGGAACGGGAGATCGAGACCATCCTTCAGCACCTGGAGAACCAGAACGAGTTGATTCTCAAGATCCTCCACCGGCTCGAAGAAAAATAGCCAGGGACCGGCCCCTTGTGATTTCCCGGTGCAATACTTGTTTTGGGGAGGCCTCGCTACTTTCCCTTGAGTTCGGCGAATAGCGCGGCCAATTCCTCGGCCAGGATGCGGGACAGCACCACGGGCATCTCGGCCACATTTTTCTTCGTCAGCGGTTCCTGGCGATCGAAATGCCGAGCAGCCAGGACGGCCCCGGTCTTGACCTCGGCGATCTCGATGTCCATGGCCAGACGGGCGGCCCAGGCCGCTTCGGCGTCGATTTCCTCGATCCGGTGAAGCGTGCACCGCAGAACCCAGTCGGCCTCGGCCCCGACCGGATTCAAGGTGACTTTACGGAAGATATTCCGGGCGGCGAAATAATGGTCCAGAGAGTCGTGGATCATCTTGGACGGTTTCTCCGCCCAGAAACTGAGGGTATAGTAATTGATTTCGTAGGGCGAAAGCCGGTACAGAATCCGAAAATCGTCGTACAGGTCGTCGACGATGATACGGTCGATGAGAAGGGATTTCTCGAACCGGGCGGCCGGCGCCGTCCCCTCCTCCAGGTGGATCTGGAGATAGGTCTTGCCCGGCGAGGACGAAAAACAACCCCAGCAGACAACGGTGACGGCGGCGAGAACGGCGATTTTTTTCATCATTTCTTTACCTTCCGGCTCCGGAGAAACAGGGTCGGATCCTCCATGAGATTCCTCGAAAATTTGGACAGGTTGTCGATGGCCTCACCCAGGCTGTCCACGGTCGTCCGCAGGCCGGTCTGCTGGACGAGGAGGACGTCCTCGATCTTTTGCAGGCTGGAAGAAGCGGTCTCGATGAACGCCTCGAGGTTGCGCAGGACCTTACCCATTTCGGCGTCCGAGAAACGCTTATTGAGGTTGTCCAACGCTTCCCCTGCGTTGGCGTCGAGCTTGGACGTCAATCCGCCCAAGTCGCCCGAAATGCGGCGCAGGTTTTCCGTGACGGCCCCGAAATCCAGGGCCGCTTTCTCGATGTTGGTGATGGCGTTGCCCAGGTTTTCCTTCTTGGCCTGCAGGACGCCGGAGACGATGGCTGCGCTCTGTTCGGTGTTCTCCAGGAACGCGGAAATGCGTTTCTGGTTCTCCGGCCCCAGCACGTCGTTGATGTTGCGCACGGCGCGGTCGATATTGGCCAGGATGTCTTCGGCCTTTTCGCCCAGCCCGCGGGCCATCGGGATTTCGCTGCCCGGGGCCAGGCCCTTTGCTTCATTCGTCCCCCCGGCCAGCTCGATGAACTTGGAGCCCGTGATGCCGGCGAACGTCATGGTGGCCGACATGTCCGTCTTGACCGGAAAATACTTGCTGATATCGAGTTTGACCCGGATCGAAGCCAGATCGTCGGGATGGACTGCGATCTGCTTCACCGAACCCACCTCAACCCCCTGATATTTAACGGGAGCGCCTACGAGAAGGCCGTTGACCGAAGTGCCTTTGAAATTGAGCAAATAAGGATTCCCCCGGGATTTGAGCTTGGGTACGATGAGGAGGGCCAGAAAAAGCAGAAACATGGCCAGGGAAGCCGTCGTGAAGATGGACAGCCGGATTTTTTGTTCTTTGGTGATCATGGCTCCGCCTTTCTCAGGAAAAAGGCCTGAATATAGGGATCGGGACAGGCCGGGATGTCCGCGTACTCCCCGGCGAAAAGGATCGCTTCGTCGCGGATGACCAGGATCTGGTCGGCGATCCGGGCGATCGAACGCAACTCATGGGTGACGACGACGAAGGTGACGCCATGGGCCGTCCGAAGTTCGTTCAGGAGCTCGTCCAGCCCTGACGAAGTGATGGGATCGAGGCCGGACGACGGCTCGTCGCAAAAAATGAGGTCGGGGTCGAGGACCATGGCTCGGGCCAGGGCGGCACGCTTGCGCATGCCGCCGGAAAGCTCGAAGGGATACTTGTCGTCGTGTTCGTGGAGGCCGACGCGCTCAAGCATGTCCCGGACTCGGCCCGCCGTTTTTTCGCGCGGCCAGTCCCGATGATGCATGCGGATGGGCAGGGCGATGTTTTCGAACAATGTCAGGGAGTTGAGCAGGGCGCCGGTCTGGTAGAGGACGCCGATCCTCCGGTAAAGCTTGTGCAGGTCGCGCTCGGAACTGAAGTCGATCCGCTCTCCGGCCAGGCTGACTTCGCCCCGCAGGGGCGGAAGGAGGCCGATCATGGTTTTCATCAGACTCGATTTCCCGGACCCGCTTTCGCCGACGATGACAGTGATCCGGCCTTTGAGAACATCGAAGTCCAATCCGCGAAGGATGACGGTGGTTCCATACCCGACATCGAGGCCGCGGACGCGAATGATCTCCATGCGTTCCTCAATACAGGACGAGGGCGAAGACGCAGTCCAGCCCGATGATCAGGGAGATGGACAGGACGACGGCTTCGGTCGTCGCTTTTCCGACGCTTTCGGCGCCGGCTTCGATGGTGAAGGCCTTGAATCCGGCGGCAATGACCACGGCCCAGCCGAAAACGAGGGTTTTCCAAAGCCCGGTCAGGAAATCGTTGAGGGTGACGACGGACATAACCTCGCGGAGGAAGATCGGAGCCGGCGTTCCCAGGGCGATTTTGGCCACCAGCACTCCGCCGGCGATGCCGACGAAATCGGCCAGCGCAACGAGCAGGGGCACGGCCAGTGTGATGGCGATCAGCCGGGGCGTCATCAGGAATTTGACCGGAACGATCCCCATGGTCGTCAGGGCGTCGAGTTCGTCCATGACCTTCATTGTACCGATCTCGGCTGTGATCGAGGCGCCGATCTTGCCCGCCAGCATGATCCCGACCATGAGCGGGACAAGCTCCTTGATCATGGCCAGGCCGATGAGGTCGGCCAGGTAGATATCGGCGCCGAATTGCCGCAATTGGGCGGCCGAGGTCAGCGAGATGGTGATGCCGATCAGGAACGTGATCAGGCACACGAGGGGGGCCGAACGGTAGCCCATGGCGAAAAGCTGATGGAAAATCTCTCCGGGCAGGACCCCGCGCCGGTGCCGCAGGTATTGAAAAGTATGATAGATTTCGTCGGCCAGGAGCAGACAGAACGTCTTGATTTGCGCGACAGGATGCACGCTAATGACCTTCCTTTCACTCTTATTATAGCGCAACGGACCGATGTTGCCCACCTTGGAGATTATCGAATCCCCTTCGGCCCGCCTAGGCTGACGTGATTACCTGCGGCCGGGGAGAACGCCCTCGCGGATCAGGTCTTCGAGAGACGCGGGCCCGGGCAGGGCTTTATCCTTCCAGCTGGGGGAGAGGCGGTCGAGCAGGCGCGCCTGGGCCATCCCGCTGAGATAGAACCGCAGATCGCCGCTCTGGGCCCCCAGCCCGTTTCCCAAACGTATGTAATCGGACTGGATGAACAGCATGGGAACCGCGTATCGATAGGCGGCCGGGCCGGGAGGGAGGGTCGCCGCGATTTCATAGAATCCGATCTCGGCGTATTTAGCCAGCCCCTCCAGCCATTCTAGCTCGCGTTCGAAGCCCAAGAGGTCAGGAGCCAGGGCGGCCCTGGCCCGCCGTTCGTCCCGGATCTTTAAAAACTCGCGCGCCGCGGTTGCGGCGGCAACGTCGTCCGCCGCCTGTATTCCCCTGGCGAGCGCGGCGCCTTCTGAGGTCCATGCGGCCGCGAACTCCTGGTTTTTGAACGGATAGCGGTCCTCGGCCGCATAGACCTTCAACGTCCGGGCGAAGCGCTCGGGCGCTTGCGTTGCCTGAAAAGCATGGAACATCTCGTGGAGGGCCAGGACGACGTGAAAATCCGGGGGGAGCTTGAACGGGGCCTTGGCGTTCATCCGCCCGAGCGTGCTGAAACTCCCGGCCCATGTCCCCCCGACTTTGATGGCGAAGGCCTGGGCCTGGCTGCGGGGCCGCCGGTGATACGGCGCGCCTGCGAAATCTCCGTCCGGGAACTTCATCCAGGGAGAAGGCGGGTCATCGGATCCGACCAGGAATTCGAAGTCGTCGTTATAAAGGACGATGGGGATCCCGCACTTGGCGAATCCCGGCCAGACGCGGTTTCCGACCTCCGCTTTGAGCCGGAAGATCTCCGCCAGCTCCGTTTGATCCGCCGGGGTCAGGACTCCGGCCGGACCCGTCGATTCGCGAATTTGAGCAGGGCTCGGCGGAACGATCAACGATACGGCCGCAAGACAAACGATCCCCGCGGCCCGGCGAAGTCCCCTCATCATTTCTAATCTATTTTGTCAGCACCTATTTTAATAAGCAAGTCCATTCTTGATCACCTCTTCTTGACTTCGATCCGCGGCCGGGATTATCTTCTTTACACGATGGGAGGCATTGATTCCGAGCTTTTTAGGAAGGAATGTCGTGCGCCCAAGGAGGAAATCCCCATGATCCGTCGAACATTCATCGCCGCCGTGCTTGGCGTCCTGTCCGTCCTGGCCATCGGCCTGCCCGCCGCGGCCCAGGCCCTGCCCACGCCGGCCGAAGAGAAGGGCTATCTGCGCTACAGCCAGAATGAGGACGTCGCCCGTTTCCTGAGCGAGCTGGATGCCCGCTGCCGCGAGGTTAATGTCCGCATCGTCGGGCGGACGAAGGATATGCCCGGATTCCCGGCCAAGGACATCTTCCTGGCCGTGGTCAGCGAGAACGGGGCCCTCCGCGCCCGTGACCTCGACCGGGCCAAGCCGACCATCCTGCTGACCGCGGCCCAGCACGGCAACGAGCAATCGGCCAAGGAAGCCGCCCTACGGCTCCTCCGTGACTTCGCCGCGGGCGAATTGAAGCCGCTCCTCAAGAGGCTGAACGTCCTGGTCATGCCCCAGACCAATCCTTATGGCAACCAGTTCGACGTCCGGGTGAACGAGATCGACCTGGACATGAACCGCGACCACGTCAAGGTCGAGGCCGAAGGGGTGGCCACCATCCACCGGGTGTTCCGCGAGTTCATGCCCGAGGTCACGATCGACGTCCATGAAAAGGGGGACGACTACTACCGCGTTAACATCGGCTGCGTCTCCAACGCCGACATCCATCCCTCGCTGCAGGATTTCTCCCGCCGCATCCTCCTCGGCGAGGTCGAGGCCGCGTTGAATAAGAGGAAGATCCCCTTCCACGAATACTTGGTGAGCGAGGAGATGGGCATAAATACCTCGGCCGGCGCGGCCCTCCGGCCCGAGGACCTGGCCGGCCGAGAACAAATGAAGCGCTACAGCACCACGGATCTGAACGACGGTCGCAACAGCCTGGGCATCTTCGAGACGCTCAGCTTTATCCAGGAGGGAGCTTCGCGCCACGACTTCCCGACTCTCCGGGAGCGGACCGATTATCAGTATTGGGGCCTTCGCGCGCTCTGCGAGGCGGCGGCCGGACACGCCGCCGAAGTCCTGGCCATGGTCAAGGGTCTGCGCCAGGACCTGATGACTAAGGCCGGGGTGTACGCGGAGTCGAATGTCGTCCATCTGCGCATGGCCTACGCTCGCGACCCGAAAAATCCCACCCTCACCATCAAGCAGTTCGAGGCGGAGGCGCAGCCGCGGACGCTGGGCACGCTGAAGGCGGACAAGAAGGCGGGCGACGCGGTCCGGTCCGCCGATCTGATCGCTCCGCCCCCCGCCAAGTCCCCGAAGATCGCCACGATCGAGGTCAAAAACTGGTTCCCCAACGTCGAGCCCCGACTGTCCGTGGCCCGTCCCCTCGGCTACGTCATCCCGGCCCGTCACGCGGATGTTGTCGAGAACCTGCTTCGCCTGGGGGTCACCGTGATGATGTTCACGCGAGACCGGGTCTTGGAAGTCGAGGCCTATACGGTGGGAGAGATCGTCCCGGCCCGCTACGATTATCTGGCCCCCGAGCGGATCGAGGTAGCCAAGGCGGCGCTCCGGCTTCCCGCCCGGCGCGGCGATTACTACGTTTCCTGCGCCCAGCCGGCGGCGAACCTCATCCCCTGCCTGCTCGAGCCGCAATCCGAATTCGGGCTGATCCGCTATGGAACCTACAAACTCGTCCCGGCGGCCGGAGACGTTTGGGCGTTTTATCGGCTGACGAAGGTCCAGGACCTACCGGTCATGCCCTACAAGGATTGGCGGGAGTAGGCGCGGCCACTAGTATCTCTTTTCCGCGATAGGGGCGGCCTCCTTCTTGCTCCGCCGGATGCCGATCGAGGGATGGAACCATGCGTCGAGCCCGAGGGCGGCCGTACGGGGCGGGGGAAAATGGCGGTTCAATTCGCCGGGCGGATCATGTAAGATGAGAAGCGGAGATATTCATGGGACTTTTGAAGCTGCTGACCCAGGACCCGCTGGCTTTCGTCCTCCTCGTCATCCCACTGCTCTTTTCCGTCATCATCCACGAGGTCGCCCACGGTTGGGTGGCCTACCGGATGGGCGACCCGACGGCTAAGCTCATGGGCCGGCTGACGCTGAATCCGCTCAAGCACCTGGACCCCCTCGGGACTCTCTTGCTCTTCGTCGTGGGATTCGGCTGGGCCAAGCCGGTGCCGGTCAACTTTTATAATCTGCGCGACCGGCGGAAAGGGCTGATCTTCGTTTCAGCGGCGGGGATCGCGGCCAATATCATTCTCGCCTTCCTCTTTCAGCTCCTGTTCAAGCTGCTGCCCGAATCCTACTCGGGCGTCTTCCTCGTCCTGATCTATTTCATGGTCCAGATCAACATCACCCTGGCGGCCCTGAACCTGATTCCCATCCCGCCCCTCGACGGGTCGAAAATATTGATGGGCTTGGCGCCGGCGCAAAGCGAGTTTCTCTACTCCCGCATCGGGCCATACGGGCTCATCATCATCATGGGGCTGCTCTACATGGGCGTGTTGACTCCGGTGATCACGTTCATCCGGCGGGGGATCGGCCTGCTGATCGGCTTGGGCTGAAGATCCCGGAGCCCGGCCTCAGGCCGTGAACAGGTTCTTGCCTGAGAAGTTCGGGTCGCTCGTCAGGTTGATCCCCAATCGGCGTAATCCCGAGTCGTCGCCCGGCGTCGGAATATGGGTCATGTGGACCTCGGCGCCGCGCAGGTCCTTGAGCTTCTCCAAGGCCAGCTGGGCGGTCGGGTTCGTCGCGGCGGTGACGCTCAAACCGATGAGCACTTCCTCGACGTCGAGGTTCGCGCTCTTTGCCCCGAGGATGTTCTCCTTGAGCCGGACCACGGCGTCGAGGACCGTGCCGGACAGCAGAGGCAGCGAATCCGGCACGCCGGCCAGCCGCTTGATGGCGTTCAGGACCAGGCTCGATCCCGCGTGCATGAGCGGCGAGTTCTTGCCGGTCACGATCGTTCCGTCGGGGAGCTCGAGCGCCGCTCCGACGAAGACCCCCTTGTGGCCCTTGCCGGCCGTGCGCGCGTCCTGGGCTTCCTGGGCCGCCCGCCGGGCCGGTTCGACGACCCTGCGGTCTTCGGGCTTGGTCTTCATCTCCCGCATGATCAGCTCGGCCCGCTCGACCGTTTCTTTGTCGGACAGGCCCATGGCGTATTCGCACTGATAGCGGAAAAACCGCCGGATGAGCTCCTGCAGGGCGGCCTCGCGCACCGCTCCGTCGTCGACGATGCCGAACCCGGCCCGGTTGACGCCCATGTCCGTGGGCGACTTGTACATCGCCTCGCCGCCGGTGATCTTTTCCAGGATCCGGCGCAGGACGGGGAAGATTTCCACGTCGCGGTTGTAGTTGATCGCCACCTGGCCGTGGGCTTCGAGGTGGAACGGGTCGACCAGGTTGAAATCGCGAAGGTCCGCGGTAGCGGCCTCGTAGGCGACGTTGACCGGGTGCTTGATCGGCAGGTTCCAGATGGGGAAGGTCTCGAACTTGGCGTAGCCGGATTTCGTCCCGCGCCGCCAGTCGTGGTAGAGCTGGGAGAGGCACGTGGCCAGCTTGCCGGAGCCGGGACCGGGGCCGGTGACGACGACGAGCGGCTTCTGCGTTTCGATGGGCTCGTTGGCCCCGTAGCCCGCGTCGCTGACGATCGTGTCCACGTCGGTCGGGTACCCCTTGGTGAAGCCGTGGGTATAGACCCGAAGGCCGCGCCGTTCGAGCTTGTTTTTGAAGATGCGGGCGGACGGCTGGTTCTCGAACCGGGTGATGACGACCCCACGGACGTCCAGGCCCCACTCGCCCAGGTCGTCGATGAGCTTGAGCGCGTCGGCGTCGTAGGTGATGCCGAAGTCGGCCCGCATCTTCTTCCGCTCGATGTCCCCGGCGTAGATGCAGAGGAGGATGTCGGCCTGGTCCTTGAGCTGCTGAAGCAGGCGCATCTTGACGTTGGGGTCGAACCCGGGCAGCACCCGCGCGGCGTGCATGTCGTAGATGATCTTGCCTCCGAACTCGAGATACAGCTTGTCCTGGAACTGGCCGACGCGGTCCCGGATGGCCGCCGTCTGTTCGCGGAGATACTTGTCGTTGTCGAATCCGATTCGTGCCGTCACAGGGCCTCCTTGCCCGGCCGGTCGGCGCCGGCGAGCGCGCCTTGTTCGATGAGGTTTTCGTCCGCCATCGCAAAAATCCGAGGGGATATATATCAATTCGCTCCGACATCGTCAACTCGGAGGGAAAGACCCCAGTGCCGGGCGGCCGCGCCGATGGCCCCTTCCCGATTGTATGACCGTTCCGAATCAAGTAAATTGAAGGAAGCCGGAATAGGCGAACATGAAGAGCCGAAGAAGCGTAACGCTCACTCTGCTCGTGGTCCTCGGCCTGACGGCCCCCGGCGGTCCCCGCCGTCTTGATAAACTTCCCCAAATGGGGGATATTAGGGACGCCGGCCGCCGGGGCGTCCGAATTCGCGCCGGGACCGCGGAGGTCGAACCCATGAATCGCGCCGAAATCCTGATCCTGTTCACCCTCGGATGGACGGCCGTGGCCGTCGTCCTGCTGGCTCTGCTCCTCAAGCGCCGGTCGGGCGGCGATGTCGGGGCCCTCCAGTCGCGTCTGGAGGCCATCGAGCGCGGTCAGGAACGCGCCGAACGGGGATTCCGGGACGAGTTCGTCCGCGGCCGGGAAGCGGACCACTCCCAGGCGAGCGACCTGCGCAAGGAGATCGGCGCGACGCTCCGGGGCGTGAACGACTCCGTCCTGAAACAGATCGCCGACCTCGTCGCCCTCGATCAAAAACAGATGGAGGCGTTCGCCGGCCAGCTCGCCCGGCTCACGGAATCGAACGAGAATAAGCTCGAAGGCCTCCGGACCGCCGTCGAATCGAAGCTCGGCCAGATCCAGGCGGACAACTCCGCCAAGCTCGAGGACATGCGCAAGACCGTGGAGGAGAAGCTAGAGGGGACGCTCGAGCGCCGTCTCGGCGAGTCCTTTAAGCTCGTCAGCGACCGGCTCGAACAGGTCCACAAGGGATTGGGCGAGATGCAGTCGCTGGCCAACGGCGTGGGCGACCTCAAAAAGGTGCTGTCGAACGTCAGGGTCCGCGGCACGTGGGGCGAAATGCAGCTCGGCAATCTCCTGGAGCAGATCCTCGCCCCGAGCCAGTATGACAAGAACGTTGCGACGAAGGCGGACTCCGCCGACCGGGTGGAGTTCGCGGTGAAGCTCCCGGGCCGGGACGACGCGGACGGCCAGGTCGTCTGGCTGCCCATCGACGCCAAGTTCCCCAAGGAGGACTACGAGCGGCTGGTCGAGGCCTCCGAGCGGGCCGACGCGGCGGCCGTCGAGGCGGCCTCGGGCCAGCTCGAAGTCCGGATCCGGGCCGAGGCGAAAGCCATCCGCGACAAATACCTGGACCCGCCCCGCACGACGGATTTCGGGATCCTTTACCTGGCCACGGAGGGACTCTACGCGGAGGCCCTCCGCCGGCCGGGCCTCTTCGAAAGCCTCCAGCGCGACTACCGGGTGAACATCGCCGGGCCGACGACGCTGGCCGCCCTGCTCAACAGCCTCCAGATGGGGTTCCGGACCCTGGCCATTCAGAAGCGGTCCGGCGAAGTCTGGACGCTGCTCGGGGCGGTGAAGAATGAGTTCCGGAAATTCGGCGACGTCATCGAGAAGGTCCAGAAAAAGATCCAGGAGGCCGGCAACGCGATCGAGAGCGCGCAGGTCCGCTCGCGGGCGATCGAGCGCAAGCTCAAGAAGGTCGAGGAGCTGCCCGCGGGGGAATCCGCGGTGCGGCTGGCCGGCGGCGAACCCGAGGCCGACGAGGACGCGGCCGAGCCGGACGGCGAGGCCGGCCCACCCGCATGACGGCGGCCGGACCGGACCTCCGGGCCGCGGTCGGGGGCGAGGGGGGCGTTTCTTTTCATCCCTGGGAACCTCATCTTAGTGAAATCGCCCGTCAAACTCAAGGGTTCGTCCCGCGGCCGGCCGGCGGCGGACGGGGGGATTTCCCCGACGCGGTTGAATTTTACCGCGGAATCTGGTATAGTCCTTGCCTCTGCCTTTCCATACCGACTACGAGGAGTATCGTCCTTTGCAGACTTACGGCAAAATCGACAGTAAATTCCGTTTCGTGATCCTGGCCTCGAAGCGGGCCAAACAGCTCCTAAGGGGCGCCAAGGTCAAGGTGAAAACGAAATCGAAGAACCCCATCCGAATCGCCCAGATCGAAGTCAAGTCCGGCGTCGTGGATTACGAGATCATCCAGTCCCTGCGCGGCGACGCCCCCGAGATCGAAGAGCAGGTGCTCGGCGTCGTGGACGCCGGGGGCGAAGTCGAGGACTGCGGCGGAGAGCCGGCGGGGGACAATGAGCCCGATGGGAACGACGACCCCGAAGAAGCCGTCGACGCCGATTACAATGAGGAGCTTCCCGACGGGGTCGTCGGCCAAGAGAAAGACGACGAATAGGGGAGCCCCCCTCCCTTTCCTGCCCGGATCAGCAGGGCGATGTAGTCCAACTTGATCCAGTCCTTCTTCGGGATCCCGAGTTGCTTCGAGACCCGGGCGATCTTCTCCCGCTTGCCTTCGAATTCGAGGAACGTGCCGGCCGCCGTCTCGTCCAGGCAGATTTTCAGGGTCTTGATCCGGAACACCGCCCGGTGCTTTTCGTAGCGGAACATGGGGACATAGCCCAGCCCGACCAGGATCTTGTGGAACTGGCGGACGTTTTTCACCTCGGATTCATACTCCTCCCGGATCTTGTATTTCCGGGATTTTTGCGGGGCGCCCTTGTAGGTCACGAAGGATTTCCGACCCGCGGTCCGCACGCGCAGCGCCCGCTTGCCGGAGAACAATTCCCGGTCTTTGCGGTCGTAGAGGGTGTTCACCTCGTGATGACGTTCCCGGACGAGGACCGCGCCCAGGGCGGACAGCCGCTCGCGGACGTCCTTCAGATCGGGGACGGGGACCTTGACTTCGATCTCGAGCACGTCAGGCGTTTCTCTGGAGGACCAGGTCCGCGATCCGTTCGAGCGACTGGCGATGCTCGGTCGCCGGGAACTCCGCCAGGCTCTCTTTCGCTTTCCGGACGTAATCGGCGGCTCGCTCGTAGGCGGAATCGAGACCGCCCGCAGCCAAGACGATGTCCCGGACCTGTCGGGGCGCATCGGACCGGGTCTTCCGGTTCTCGATGAGCTCGACGAGGCGCGCGCGGTCACGCCCCTGGGCCGCGCTGACGGCATGGATGAGGGGGAGGGTGATGCGGCCTTCGCGGAAGTCCGACAGGACGGGTTTCCCCATCGACTTCTCCTCGCCCTTGAAGTCCAGAAGGTCGTCCACGATCTGGAACGCCAGCCCCAGGGACGTGCCGAATTCGTGCAGTTTCTCCTGCTGGCCGGGCGAAATTCCGGCCAGAAGGCCGCCGATCCGGCAGGCGCAGGAAAAGAGCGCGGCGGTCTTCTTGTCCAGGATCTCGAGATAGACTTCCTCGGACAGGTCGGCCCGGCCGCTCATCGAGAATTCGATGAGCTCGCCTTCGACCATCGCGACCGTCACGTCGGCCAGGAGGTCGATGAGGGGGTAGATCTTGGTCTTCAGGGCCAGAGCGATGGACTGGATATACAGGAAATCGCCCAGCAGGACCGAAATGTTCGCGCCCCACTTGGCGTGGACCGTGTCCTGGCCCCGCCGGAGCGTGGAATTGTCGACGATGTCGTCGTGGATCAAGCTGGCGGTGTGGATGATCTCGACCAGGGCCGACCAGAAGACATGGTCGGCGCCCTTGTAGCCGCACATCTTGGCCGAGAGGATGAGGAGGGCCGGCCGGATTCGCTTGCCCCCCTTTTGGAAGAGGTAGCGGTTGACCTCGGCGATCAGGGGATTCGAGGAGGCGCTGATCTCCCGGAGGCGGCTTTCGACGTCGTTGAGATCGGACTGGATGCCCCGGTAGAGGTCGTCGAGCGGAAGGGATTTATGTCCGGCGGCCATGGCGAACGTATATTAACATTGAAAAGCCGTTTATTCAAAGAGGATTTTGGGCGATGAGCCTTGATCGCGATCAGGTGTTGGGAGAGGCCGGGAATGCCGCCCGGTAGTTCCGGGCGACCGTCTCGGCCAGCGCCGCCAGGCCGACGCCCCGGACTTCGGCCACCCGCTCCGCGGTGGCGACGACGAAGGCGGGCTCGTTGCGCCGGCCGCGATGGGGGACGGGCGCGAGGTAAGGCGCGTCGGTCTCGAGGAGCAGGCGGTCGGCCGGCACCTTCGCCGCGATTTCGCGCAGGCCCCCTGCGTTCGGGAAAGTGACGATCCCGGAGAACGAGATGTAAAACCCCGTGTCGAGCATGATCCGGGCGAATTCCCAGTCCTCGGTGAAGCAATGGAGGACGCCTCCCCGGGAGAATCCCTCTTCGCGGACGGCGGCCGCAATGTCGCCCCCGGCGTTGCGGCTGTGGATGATCACCGGGAGCCCGACGTCGGCGGCCAGAGCCAACTGACGGCGGAACGCGTCCCGCTGCTCCCGCGGGGAGGAGAAATCGTAGTGGTAGTCGAGGCCGATCTCGCCGACGGCGACGATGCGGCCTTCTAAAGCCAGCCGACGGACAGCGTCGAGCAATGCGGGAGAGTCGAGACGGGCCTGATGGGGATGGAGCCCGGCCGCGGCCCGGATCCGGCGGTCCTCGGCGGTAAGACGAAGGACGGTCACCGCGCTCTTCTCGTTCGTGATGTCGATCGGGCAGAGGATTTCGTCGACCCCGGCCGCCCGGGCCCGTTCCAGGACGGCCGCGCGGTCCGCGTCGAATTCGTCCATGTCGAGATGGGCGTGGGAGTCGGGCAGGGAGAATGGGATTTCCATGGCGTTCCTATTATATGCGAAACAAAAAGGGGACGGTTCTATTTATTATGGATTTCCGGATAAAACGCCCCATAAATAGAACCGTCCCCTTTTTGGGCAAAAAAAATCCCCGCACCGTTCAATCCCCGAAGGGATTGGACGGCACGGGGCGCGGATCTTCCCGGCGCGTTACTGGATGAGCCGGGTCTTGATCGTGCGGAGGGGCAGCGGACCGCCGGCGAGGAGCTTCTGGAGGAACTCCTTCTGATTGTAGGTGGCGCCCTTCGCCTGCTTGTAATCCTTTTCCATGTCCAGGATTTCCTGGTAGCCGACGTACGGATAGGCCGCCGCGACCGGGTTCAGGACGATCATGTTCCATCGCCGTTCGGCTTCGGGCTGGGACATGAAGCCGGTGATGGTCCAGACGCGCATGGCCTGTTCCTTGGTCAGGCCGCCCTGGTGGATGCCGAGGTCGAGCTGATAATCGAGGACCGCCCGCAGCTTCAGTTTGAGCTGGTTCAGCCGCTGGCGGAGGTCGTAGCTGTTCAGTCCGGCGCTGATGTACATCTCATCGGTGTAGAGGGGCCATCCTCTGAGGAGCGGCTGGCTCGGGTACATCTTCCGGATAAGAGTCGCGCCCTTACGGGAGAACGCCGCCGGGAAGAACGACCCGGGGTAGATCTTCTCGATGGTCCACATCGGGATCATGAAGTTGTTGTATTCGTCGAAGAAGCCTTTGATCTGCTCGGGCGTCCATTCCTCGGGGACGGGGCGGATCAGGGCGGTGTAGGACCCAGCCGGATCGTAGGGGCCTGGCGCCAGGAGCTTGCTCAGCATCGAGCCCTGGTTGAGGGCGGTCATGGCTTCGATCTGGAGAGGCTCTTCCGGCATATCGAGGAGCTTGGTCTTGGCGAGGAAGGCCTTGATGTCGTCGGCGGACGCCTTGACCTTGGAAATCCACTCGTCCTTCGTCGGCTGGTCCCCTTGGATATGGGCTAGGACGTTGCTGATGACCGCGTTCGTTATCCGGTCCCCGGACATGTTCTGGGGCGGGTTGTCGATGTCGAACTTCGGGTCCATGATCTTGTAGTAGGGGATGCAGACGAGAAACATCTCCCGCCGGATGTTATTGGAGTCGGCCTTGGCCCGGGCGTTGAATTCGTCGAACATGGCTGTGGTCTGGCAGGTCAGCCGGAGGATCTTAGCGTGGGCTTCGGGGCCCAGCCGGAAATTGCCGGTGGATTTGGCCAGCAGGTCGGTCTGAAGGAATTTCTGGTAGTCCGTGAGGGCCGCGATCACCTTGGCGTGTTCGGCCATGAACGGGGTTTTCACCGCGGGCGATGCGGATTCGGCGAGCTTGGGGACTTCGGTGATGTAGAAATCGAGGATGGCCGGCATCTGTTTGATGGCCGCCTCGGTGTATTCCTTGGCCGGCGTCTTGAGGTTCGCCTTGGCTTGCTTGACGAGCTCGGGGATCTTCTTGGCCCGCTCCGTGGCGCTCTTCAGCCGGGTGTCGAGCGGGGCGAAGTCCTTGGCCAGGAGGCTTCGGATGGAGTTGAGCAGGATGTCGTTGTAGTGGAGCGGGTTGTACTCCTGGGGGACGAGCCGCTCGAGACGGAAGAGATCATATTCGATGGCATCGAGCAGAATCTCGCGATCGATCTTGACCTCGGGACTGAGCTTGTCGACGCTGATCTTGGTCATGAGTTCTTTGTTGATGGCCTCGATCTCGTTGCCCCGCTTGTCGATGACGGATTCGCTGAAGTCCTCGAGCAATCCGTTGAACTTGTTGAATCCGGCCATCGTCCCGGCGGTGGGGTAGAATTTCCAGTAGGATTCGAGATACGTATCCACCAGCTTGCTGAACTTGGGGTCGTCCGGGCTCTGCTGGGACTGCAGGGCTCCGAAGCCCGCCATCAGCAGGATTCCGCACACGACGGGGATGATCGCGATTTTCCTCATGGCTTCCTCCTCTTCCTCATGTAAAGCTATTTAAAGAAATAGCGGGTCGATTGGATTCCGAATCCTAGCACAATATTCCCGCTGAATGCAATTCCTAAGGGGAAAATCCCCTTGGGCCGGCGGCCCGATGTTCCGTTCCCGGTATTCGATCATCTTTCCCGCAGTAAAGAGAGCAACTTCCGTGCCAAGATGCGCGGAAAGGACGGCCCGGTCGCTGCGGGGAGCCCTCACCAGCGGATCGCGGCCGACGCCCAGGTGAAGCCCGAACCGAAGGATGTCAGGACCAGGCAGTCGCCCCGCTTGAGGCGGCCTTCCCGGACGGCCTCGTCGAGGAGGATGGGGATCGAAGCAGCGGTCGTATTCCCGTAGCGGTCGATGTTCCGGCCGACCTTCTCGATCGGGATCTGGAGCTTCTTCGCCACCATCTGCGAGATGCGGTCGTTGGCCTGGTGGGGGATGAGGAGGTTCACGTCGGCGACGGTCAGCCCGTTCCGGGCCAGGGCCGTCTGGACGGCCTCGGGCATGCGCTCGCAGGCGTTCTTGAACACGTTCTTGCCGTCCATGCGGGGGAAGAACCGGCGCTCCTCGAACACCTCCCTGTCGAACGTCGGCTTGCGGGCGGAGCTCGGCTGTTCCATCCACAGGTCGCGCATGAAGCGGCCGTCGGCGTAGAGGTGGGTCGACAGGATCCCCCGGCCGTCGTCGGCGGGATTCGGTTCGAGGATGACCGCGGCGCCGCCGTCCCCGAACAGGACGGCCATGTCGCGGCCTTCGTCGGAGTAGTCGAGGTTGTGCGACTGGACCTCCGCGGCGCAGAGCAGGATCTTCTTGTACGTCCCCGTCCGGATGTATTGGTCGGCCACGGACAGGGCGTAAATAAAGCCGCTGCACTGGTTGCGGATGTCCAGGGCGCCGATCGGGGCCAGGCCGAGCTTCGCCTGGATCATGACCCCGATGCCGGGGAAGTAGTGGTCCGGGGCGATCGTGGCCGCGATGATGAAATCGATCTCGGACTTGTCGATTCCCGCGCTTTCGATGGCCTTCCTCGCGGCTTCGACCGCCAGGTCCGAACTCCCGACGCCGCCTTCGGCGTAATGGCGCTCCTTGATCCCCGACCTCTGCTGGATCCAGTCGTCCGTCGTGTTCATGATCTTCTCGAGATCGAAATTGGTCACGACCTGGGGAGGGAGGTATCGGCCCGTCCCGGTGATGATGGCTCGTTTGTTCATGGGCACCGCCTTTTCCGTGGCGCCATTATAATAAAGGGGTTCGAAAAAAGTAAAGCGTTTCCGGCTTCCGCTGCTTGACTTCGGGCGGGTCCCGCGCCTAAACTCGGGAGGCGCACCATGAATTCCCAACGCCGCTCGATTATCGTCGCCCTGGCGGCAGCGGTCTTGGCCCTCGCTCCGGCCGGAACGGGCGCGCGGCCCGCGCCGCGCGAGGACCCGGTCAAGGTCGAGTGCCGGATCAATCCCCTCCGCCTGTCGCGGGGGGAAGAGGGCCGGGTCGTGCTGTCGATCTCCGTCCTGGAGGGGGTCGTGATCAACGCCCAGCCTCCCTTCGTCGTCGAGTTCAGCCCCTGCGAGGAGCTCGTGTTCCCCAAGAATTTCTACACCGCCTCGGACTTGGGCGTCGAGGTCGTGGAGGAGAACGGCCGGGAGCGGCTCAGCCTGAAAAAGCCGGTCGAGATCCCCTTTACCGTCGACCTCAAAGCGAAGCGCAACGTCCACGTGCTCGAGGGGCGGCTGCGGTATTTCGTCACGTCCGTGAAGGACGGATGGTGCCTCAAGACTTCGACGAAGTTCTCGGCGACGTTCTCGACCCGCTTGACCGTGATCCAAAAGGGCGGCTGAGCCAGCCGTTCTCGATGTACCAGGCGGCGGTCTCCCGCATGCCCGCCTCGAGCGAAGTCTCGGATTCGAACCCGAGCCGCGCGCGCGCCTTCGCGACGTCGGCCACCCAGCCCGGCTGGCGGTAATCCCGGTATTTGTCCCTGTTGATCGGAGTGGGCTTCCGGAATATGGTGCTCAGGAGCTCGGAGGCGAGGACCCCGGCGAATGCCAGGCCGAACGGGATCACGATCTTCTTCGCGGCCACTCCCAAGGCCGCCGCCGCCGCCCGCCCCATTTGGTCCAGGGTGTAGGGTTCCGGATCGGAGATGTTCAGGATTTCCCCGCTCGGGAGGGGAGTATTCGCGGCAAGGCGAAGGGCCCGGACCATGTCCTTGACGTAGCACAGGCTGAATGGCCTGCGTTTGAATCCCACGGTCGGCATAATGCCGCGTTGGATGTATCGGAAAAGGTTGAGAAAATCGGTGTCGCGGGGGCCGTAGACCGCGGCCGCCCGGAGGATCACGATCGGGAAACGGTCCTTCCGGGCCAGCGCCTCCTCTTCGCCGCCGCGCTTGCTCTCGCCGTACGGCGTCACCGTCCGGGGAGGGTCGTCCTCGGTCCGGCGGCTGCCCTTTTCCGAGGGCCCGCCGGCGGCCACGCTGGAGAGGACCACGACTTTCGGCCGGAGGCCCTGCCGCTCCAGGGCATCGAGCAAGCTTGCCGTCCCTTTTCGGTTTACGGTATAATAGTCTTTCTTTTTCAGCGCTTTGGTCAGGCCCGCGAGATGATAGACGACGTCCAGGCCCGCGGGCAGATCCGGGATGCTGAAGAGGTCGCCCGTCAATGGCCGGATCGGCCGCCCGGGGGGGGCCGCCAGGCGTCCGGGGTCGCGGACCAGGGCATAGATCTCGTCGTCCGCTGCGGAGAGCGCCTCGACGAGATGGCTGCCGATGAAGCCCGTGGCTCCGGTGATCAGAATTTTCATGAAACGAGGACTTTCATTTTAAGACATTATCGCCGGAGGGTCAAACGTGGCTCCCGGTCCCCGATACGAAAGGAAGCACCGTGGCGCAACACTTTGAGTCGGCCCCGAGTTTAAGAGGCGTGCCCCGAATCCGGCCCGTCCTCGCCGCCCTCCTCGCCGTTCTCCTCGGCGCGGCGTCCGTCCTCGCCCAATCTCCGATCATGCCCCTGGACCAGGTCAGGGCCGGGCAGAAGGGGAAGGGCCGCACGGTCTTCGAGGAAAATAAGATCGAGGAGTTCGACGCGGACATCCTGGGCGTTCTGGCGAACACCACTCCCAAGCGGAGCGTCATCATCGCCCGCCTCCGGGGCAAGCCCCTGGAGACGACGGGCGTCATCGCCGGCATGAGCGGCAGTCCGGTCTATATCGACGGCAAGATCATCGGCGCCGTGGCCTTCAGCTTTCCTTACGCAAAGGAGGCCATCGCCGGCATCACGCCCATCGGCGAGATGCTCGCCATCCCCGCCGAGACGAAGCCCGCCGCCGGTCCCGGCTCCGAGGTCCCCATTACGTTCACCGCTTCGCTTTCGCTCGAGCGGCTCCTCGAGATCCGGAAAAACGCGTTTCCCGCCCGCGAGGGATTCGTTGCCCAGGGACAGGCATTCGCTCCCCTGCGCGTCCCCCTGGTCTTCAGTGGGTTCTCGTCCCGGGCGATCGAAGCTTCTTCGCCGTTCTTCGCCCGGCTGGGCTTCACCCCGATGAAGGGGGGCGCGGGGGGCGGCCAGGCCGCCGAGAAAACGCTCGCCCCGGACCTCACCCTCCGTGAAGGCGATCCGGTCGCGGTCCAATTGGTCGCCGGCGACCTCGACCTCTCGGCCGTCGGGACCGTGACCTACGTCGACGGGAACAAGGTCCTGGCCTTCGGCCACCCGCTCTACAACATCGGTCCCGTCGACTACGGCATGGCCAAGGCGAAGATCATCACCGTCGTCCCGACCCTCGACAACTCGTTCAAGCTCGCGGCCACCGGCGCGCCGGTCGGCGCGTTCACCCAGGACCGCGCCGCGGGGGCGCGGGGCGAGCTCGGGCGTCTTCCGAAGCTCATCCCGTTCAACGTCCGGATGCTCGGCGCGGGCGGCGAGGCCCGGGAATTCAAGCTCAAGGTCGTCAACGACAAGATCCTGACGCCGGTCCTGGTCAATATGTCGCTCCTGACGCTGCTCGGCGCCGAGGCGCGGTCCGTCGGCGACCTGACCCTCGAGATGCAGGCCGACCTCTACCTCGACAGCGGCCAGAGCATCCGCCTGGAGAACATGTTCTCCGGCGATTTCGACGCCGCCGTCCAGGACGTGGCCGGCCTGATGACGGCCGCCGTGTTCTTCCTCACGAGCAACGAATTCAAGAATGTGGGGCTCTACCGGATCGACCTCGCCCTCCGGACCGCCGAGCAGCCCCGGTTCGGCGCGCTTGACCGTGTCTGGCTGGACAAGTACGAGGCCGCCCCCGGCGAGACGATCACGGTCAAGGTCTACTTCCGGACGTTTCGGGGCGAAATCCTGAGCGAGGAAGTCCCGCTGCCGGCGCCCCATCTGCCCTCTGGGACGGAGTTTCAGCTGATCGTGGGCGATTCCGCGGCGATGCAGGCGGTCGAGACGGCCCAATACCGGGCGACCGGCGTCATCCCCCGGAATATCGACCAGGTCGTCCGTCTGCTCAACAACCTTCGCAAGAACAATCGCATCTATTTCAAGGTCATCGCCCCCAAGCCGGGGCTGTTCCTCCGGGGCGAGGAGATGCCCAACCTGCCGCCTGCTATGAAGTCGCTCTTCGCCTCTCCGCGGGCCGCATCGTCCTCGCCGACCGAGATCACGATGTCCACGCTGGGCGAATTCCAGATCCCCGTTCCGTTCGTTTTCAAGGGGTCCGCCTCGATCCCGATCCGGATCCGGAAGTAGCCGGGCCCCGGAGATCCCGCATGGAGCTTGATGGAGATCCGAGATGAAAAAGACAATCCTCGCCATTCTGACGGGTTCGGTCCTTCTGGCCGCGGCCGGCCTGGCCGTTGCGCCGCAGCGCTGGGCCTTCCGGAGCGCCGACGATTTCCTGCGCGGCAGGTTCGAGGGCGTGTCGGTGAGCTCGGACGGGGTCCTGACCCTCGCCCTCCGCGAAGACCGGATCGAAGGCCCGACCGAGGATTTCTTCCTTTCGTTTCTCATGGCGTCCGACGGCGTCGCCTACCTCGGCACCGGCCATAGCGGCCGGATCTACAAGATCACCAAGGAGGGCAAGGCGGAGCTCGCCGTCCAGCTGCCGGAAATGGACGTGACCTGCCTGGCCGTCGACGGAAAGGGCGTCCTCTATGCCGGGACCTCGCCCAATGGGAAAATCTACAAGATCACGGCCCCAGGCAAGGCCGCGGAATTCTTCGATCCGAGCGAACGCTACATCTGGAGCCTTGCCTTCGCCGACAACGGCAGTCTGCTCGCGGCCGTCGGCGAGAGCGGCGGGATCTACGAGATCATGCCGGAAGGCCAGGGCCGGATGATCTTCAAGGCGCCCGAGAACCACATCCTCTGCCTGAAGCTCGACCGGACCAAGGACATCATCGCCGGCTCCGGGGGCGGTGGCCTGGTCTACCGCGTTTCCCGGACCGGGAAGGCGGCCGTAATTTTCGAATCGCCGTTCGAGGAAGTCCGGAGCCTGGCCCTCGACCTCGACGGCAACATCTACGCAGCCGCCGGCGGAACGTTGTCCCGGCCCCGGCGGGACGACCTCCCGCCGGGGCAGGCCGGATCCGGCCGGGACGCGGACGTGGCGGTCTCCGTTTCGGCCGTCGCCGCGGCCCCTGCGCCCGCAGCCTCGCCGGCGGCCCCGCCGGCCGCCAAGCCGTCTATCCTGGGGTCCCCGGTGTCGGGCCGCGAGCAGCCCGGCGCGCTGTTCCGCATCGCGCCGGACGGCGTGGCGAAGCGGATCTGGGCGTCGAACGAAGACATGATCTACAGTCTGTACTGGAACGAAACGGAGAAGAAGGTCTATTTCGGCACGGGTCCGAAAGGCCGCCTCTTCTCCCTGGACAAAGACGAGAAGGCGACGCTTGTCCTCCAAAAGAATTCCGAGCAGATCTACGCCCTCGAGCCCGTCGGGGTACGGACCTACATCCTGGCCGACAACCCCTCCCAGCTCAGCGTGCTCTATCCCGACCGCCGCCTGAGCGGGGAATACCAGAGCCCCGTCCTGGACGCCAAAATCGTTTCCTCCTGGGGGCGGCTGTCCTGGTCGGCCGACCTCCCGCAAGGGGGGACGCTCCAGTTCCAGACGCGGAGCGGCAACGCCTACGAGCCCGGTCCCAGCTGGAGCGACTGGTCGCCTCCGTATCAGAAAACAGACGGAGAGCAGGTCCTCAGCCCCAAGGGCCGCTATCTGCAGGTCCGGGCCCTGTTCAAGGCCCTCACCGGGCCGGCGAGCCCGGTCCTCTCCCGGATGGCGGTCTTCTATCTGCAGACGAACGTCGCCCCCGCGGTTTCGCGCCTCGAAGCCCTGGCCCCGAACGAGGTCTATCTCAAGCTCCCGCTCGACCAGGACGAAGTCATCCTCGCCCTCGAACGGCGGAACCCGGAGCCGGCCGCGAAAAAGGACGATCCCCTGCGCCTCGTCCTCTCCAAAAGGGTCGAGCGGAAAGGCTATCAGACGATCTCCTGGGACGCCGACGACGAGAACGGCGATACCCTGCAATATGCGATTTCGATCCGTCCGGACGGAGAAAAGGCCTGGCGGGTGCTCGAGGACCGGTGGTCCGAATCGCTTTACGCCTTCAACACGCTGAATTTCCCCGACGGCGTCTATGTCCTCAAGGTGACCGCCTCCGACCTTCCCTCCAACCCTCCCGACCTCGAGAAGAAGGGAGAGCGGGTGACGCCGCCGTTGACCATCGACAATACGCCGCCCGCCCTCCGGAACGTTCAGATCGTGCGCAAAGGCACGGAGCTCGAGGTGAGCTTTCTGGCCGAGGACGCGTTGTCCGCGATCAAGGACGTGAAATACCTCGTTCGACCCGACGAGTGGCGGATGGTGTTTCCGGAGGACGGGATCTGCGACGCGAAGCAGGAGAGCTTCAAGTTCAAGGCGGCCCTCCCGCCCGGGGCCGACGGACTGATCACCATCGTCGTCAAGGACGCGAGCGGAAACATCCTGACGTTTAAGCAGGCGTTTTGAGGAAGAAATTCCGTCAGGCGCGCTCGAGGTACTTGTCGTCCCGGGTGTCGATCTTCACCACGTCCCCGGGTTTGATGAACGGCGGGACGTTGACAACCATCCCGTTCTCGAGGGTGGCCGGCTTGTAGGACGCCGAGGCCGTGGCGCCCTTGATGTTGGGCTCGGTATCGACCACTTTGAGCTCGAGGGTGATCGGCGGGACGACGTTCACTGGCTTGCCTCCGTACGATTCGATGGTGTAGATGATGTTCGGCATCAGGTATTTGGTCCCCTCGCCGATGACGTCCCCATTGAGGGTGATCTGGTCGAACGTCTCGTGGTTCATGAAAAAGTAGTCGTCGCCGCTGTGGTATAGGAACTCCACCTGGATCTCGTCGAAGAACGCCTGCTCGACGCGCTCCTCCGAGCGGAAGCGGTAGTCGGTGACGGTGTTGTCCTTGAGTTTGCGCAGCTTCGTTTGGACCATGGCCTTCCACCGGCCGGGCGTGACGAGCTGCATTTCGACGACGCGCCAGAGCTCGCCGTCCTCCCGTTTTATGATCATCCCCTTGCGGAGCCGCGTGGCGTCAAGCATAGAACATTCCTCCCGTCAAATCTCGCGTTGGGCACCCTCGTCGACGTGGACGATGAAGGGCTGGCCGCCGGCTTTGGCGACGGCCGCGGCGACCTTTTCGGGATCGCGGGGGGCGTAGGCGAACATGCAGCCGCCCCCTCCCGAGCCGTTTATTTTAGCACCAAACGCGCCGGCGTCAAGGGCCGCGGCGATCATCCCCTCGATTTTTTCGGTGGAGATCTGGAGAAGGTCGCGCAGCACGGCATGCTGGGCGGTGAGCATCCGGCCGAATTTTTCGTGGTCGAAGGGCTTCGTCCGGAACAGGACCGCGCCGTCCGCGGTCAGGTCCCGGGTCATCAGGGTCCCCTTGAGCAGGCGCCGGTTGTCGGGCGGGAGTTTGTCGATCTCGGCCAGGACGGCGGGCGTCAGCGGGCTCTTCAAGGTGAAGGTGGGGACTGCTTTGGCGGTCATCGCCGCCCCGTCGAAGACGCGGCTCTTGATGAAGCCCAGCGTACCGGTCGTGTCCTTCTTCTGGTGCGAGTCGGCCAGGACGAACGTTCCGAGCTGGTTATCCAGGCGGTCGAGCTTCATCGGCTCGTCGAACCGGATCCAGACCACCCCGCCCAGGGCCGAGGCGTAGTGGTCCATCCGGCCGCCCGGCTCCTTGAACTCCGCGACTTCGGTTTCGAAGCCGAGCTCGGCCAGGGCATAGGGGTCCTTCGCCCGCGGGTCGCCCGCCGCTTCGAGGAGGAACTTGTTCCAGGCCACGACCATGGCCGAGGAGCTCGACGTCCCGGCGTTGATCGGGATCGTGCCCCGGACCTCGACGTCCCAGCCGGTCATGGGCAGGCCGGCCCGGCGGTGGATGTTCACCGCGCTCTTTAAATAGTCGCGCTTTTGGACGTACGGAATTTCGGAAGCGAAGGAGAACTCCTCCTTCTCGCCCATATCGGGCAGGTCGATGACGAACGTGCGGTCGGTCCGCCGCGAGCCGCTGAAGGCGATCCGGAGGTTGACGGCGGCGGCGATGATCGCCAACCCGAAATAATCCTGGTGCTCGCCGAACAGGCACATGCGTCCCGGCGACGAAACGCGGAGTTCGACGGTCTTCATAACCGTTGTTGTAACCGAAGCGGGGGGAACTGTCAACGGGATTCGCGCCGCGAGGATTGAACGTTCCGCGCGATCTCGATAAGATAGCCCCATGATCGATCGGACCGGTCCTGACGGAAGAGGCTTCGGACGGACGTCCGGGCCGGCAGACCGAGGAGGAGGAGGACATGACCAAACGCACGGCGGGATTTTGCATTCTGGCGGCGCTATGCGCTGTCCTCGGGGCCTGCGGAGGAGCGAAACCCATGGCCGATAAGATCCTGGTCAACGGCCGGATCTGGACGGCGGATCCGGCCCGGCCCTGGGCGGAAGCGGCCGCCCTCCGGGACGGCCGGATCCTCGCCGTCGGTTCGGCGGCCGACATCCGGAAGACGGCCGGGCCGGCAACTGAGGTTCTCGACGCCGGCGGCGGCCTCGTCCTGCCCGGGTTCATCGACAGCCACGTCCATTTCGTGAACGGCGGCTTCTCGGCGACGAACGTCCAGCTCCGCGACGCCGGGTCCAAGGCCGAATTCGTCCGGCGCATCGCCGAGAAGGCGAAGGGCCTCCCGAAGGGCGAGTGGATCCTGAACGGCGAATGGGACCATCAGCGCTTCACCCCGGTCGAGCTGCCCCGCCGCGAATGGATCGATGCCGCGACCCCCGACCACCCCGTCTGCGTCAACCGGCTCGACGGCCACATGGTCCTGGCCAACAGCCTCGCCCTGAAGCTGGGCGGCGTGACGAAGGCCACGGCCGCCCCCGCGGGCGGCGAGATCGTCCGCGATCCCGCGACCGGCGAGCCGACCGGCATCCTCAAGGACGCGGCCATGGACCTGGTCATGGCCAAGATCCCCGACCCCTCGCCCGCCCAGGTCCGGCGGGCGGTGGAAGCGGCCATGGCCGCCGCGGCCGAAAAGGGCGTCACGTCGGTCCACGACGTTTCCGGCGAGGCCGGGTTCGGCGTCTACCAGGACCTCCTCCGGGAAGGGCGGCTGAAGACGCGGATCGCGTTCTACGTGCCCATCGCCTCGATCGAAACGGTTCTCCGCCTGCAGCTCAAGCCGGGCTTCGGAAACGACCGCCTCCGCTTCCTCGGCCTGAAGGGGTTCGCCGACGGCTCGCTCGGCTCGTCGACCGCCTATTTCTTCGAGCCGTATGCGGACGATCCGCGGACGAGCGGACTCCTCCACGGCCAGATGTTCCCGGAGGGCGTCATGGAGAAGCGGATCCTGGCTGCGGAGAGGGCCGGCCTCCAGGTCGCGATCCACGCCATCGGCGACCGGGCGAACGCGATCATCCTGGACATCTTCGAGAAGGCTGCGGTCGAGGGCGGTGCCCGCGACCGCCGATTCCGGATCGAACACGCCCAGCACCTGCGGCCGGCCGACATCGCCCGGTTCGGCCGGCTCGGGGTCGTCGCCTCCGTCCAGCCCTACCAGGTCATCGACGACGGCCGCTGGGCCGAGTCGAAGATCGGCCCCGGGCGGGCGAAGACGACCTACGCCTTCCGTTCGCTCCTCGAGGCCGGCGCGCGGCTGGCCTTCGGATCGGACTGGCCGGTCGCGCCCATGGACCCGGTCCTGGGGATCTACGCGGCGGTGACCCGCCGGACGCTCGACGAAAAGAATCCGGACGGCTGGGTGCCCGACCAGAAGATCCCGCTCGAGGAGGCGCTCCGGGGATTCACGATCAACGCGGCCTACGCGGAGTTTGCCGAAGCGGACAAGGGCTCGATCGCGCCTGGAAAACTGGCCGACTTCGTGGTCCTCGACCGGGACCTCTTCCGGATCAAGGCCGAGGAGATCCGGGACGCCCGGGTGATCCGGACGATCGTCGGGGGCGAGGTCGTCTTCAAGCGCTGAGGTCGCGGGCCCCGCTCCTCGGCGGCCATTGTTTGAAGGAGGCCTTTTTGTTATCATGGCCGTCCCTTGACGGGAGAATGACGACGTCTCCGAAATCCAAGGATCGCGAGGAGAAAGAGGCCGCGGCCGGCATGGACATCCACGACATACTCAAAGAAGCGGGAAATCGCCAGCGCGACCTCCTGGCCATCCTGCATAGGATCCAGACCGCCTGCGGCCGCATTCCGGCCGAGGCCGTCCCGGCCGTCGCCCGGCACCTCCACCTCTCGCCGAGCGAGGTCTTCGGCGTTCTGACGTTCTACAAGTCCTTCTCCCTCGAATCCAAGGGCGAATTCACGATCACGGTCTGCCTCGGCACGGCCTGCCATGTCCGGGGCGGGGCCGAGATCGCCGAGGCCTTCGAGCGCAAACTCGGCATCAAGGCCGGCCAGACGACGCCGGACAAGCGGTTTTCGCTCGAAACGGTGAACTGCCTCGGATGCTGCGCGATCGGCCCGTTCGTGGTCGTCAATGGAACGTACTATCCCCATGCCACGGCGAAGACCGTCAAGGCCATCCTCGACGCCTGTCGCGGCGCAGAGGGCCCCGCATGAGGAAGCTCTCCCATCCCGACCACCTGGCCGAATGGAAGGCGCTCATCCTGGAGGAGCGCCCCGTCCACGCCAAGACGATCGCCCTGACGGCGGGCACGTGCGGCCGGTCGGCCGGCGCCCTGCCCGTCATCGAGGCCCTCAGGACCGAGATCGTGAAGCAGGGCCTCGAGAAGACGGTCGGCCTCGTCGTGACCGGGTGCCACGGCTACTGCGAGATGGAGCCGAGCCTCATCATCTATCCCGAAGAGATCTTCTACAAGCGGCTCGAGGCCGCCGACGTCCCGGCGATCATCGGGGAGACCGTCCTCAAGGATAAGATCGTCTCCCGCCTGGTCTGCGAGGACCCGGCCACGGGCCGCCCGGCCGTCCGTCCAAAGGACATCCCGTTCTACCGGAAGCAGATGCGGCTTCTGACCGAGGCCAATTTCCACATCGATCCCCTCCGCATCGAGGACTACATCCTCCTCGACGGCTACCAGGCGCTCTCCCGGGCCCTGTTCGACATGACCTCCGAGAGCGTCATCGCCGAAGTGAAGGCCTCGGGGCTTCGGGGGCGGGGAGGGGCGGGATTTCCGACCGGCCTGAAATGGGAGTTCTGCCGCGAAGCGCACGGGCATCCGAAATACGTCATTTGCAACGCCGACGAGGGCGACCCCGGAGCCTATATGGACCGGAGCCTCCTCGAGGGAAATCCCCACAGCGTGATCGAGGGAATGCTCATCGGGGCCTACGGCATCGGCGCGTCGGAAGGCTACATCTACGTCCGCGGCGACAACCCCCTGGCCGTGAACCACATCGGCCACGCCATCGAGCGGGCCCGGATGTGCGGGCTGCTCGGGGAAAACATCCTCGGCTCGGAATTCCACTTCGACATCCACCTGGTCACGGGGGCGGGCGTTTATGTCTGCGGGGAGGAGACGTCCCTCATGGCTTCGATCGAGGGGCGGAAGCCGTATCCCCGCCAGCGGCCGCCGTTCCCCGCCCAGGAAGGGCTGTGGGGCCGGCCGACCAACATCAACAACGTCGAGACTTGGGTCAACGTGCCCCTCATCCTCCGTCAGGGGAGCGCGGCCTACGCCGCGATCGGCACGGAGCGGAGCAAGGGGACCAAGATCTTCTCCCTCATCGGCCGGATCCAAAACACGGGCCTGGTCGAAGTGCCCATGGGCATTTCGCTCCGGGAGATCATCTGTGACATCGGCGGGGGCGTCAAGGACGGCAAGGCCCTCAAAGCGGTCCAGACCGGCGGCCCCGCGGGCGGCTGCGTCCCGGCGTCCCTGATCGATCTGCCTATCGATTACGACTCCCTCGTCCAGGCCGGCTCGATGATGGGCTCGGGCGGCATGGTCGTCATGGACGAGACCACGTGCATGGTCGACGTGGCCCGGTATTTCCTCGATTTCCTCCAGGACGAATCGTGCGGGAAATGCGCGCCCTGCCGCGTCGGGACGCGGCAGATGCTCGAAATCCTGACCCGCATCACCCGGGGCCTGGGCGAGCCGGGGGACATCCTCCGGATGGAAGAGCTGGCGGCCACCATGAAGGCGGCCTCGCTCTGCGGCCTGGGCCAGAGCGCGGCCAATCCCGTCCTCTCGACCTTGCGGTATTTTCGCGATGAATACGAGGCCCACATCCTTCGGAAAACCTGCCCGGCGCGGGTCTGCAAGGAAATCGTCTCCGCGGTCCCCGCATCCGAGGAGCCCCGGCGATGAAGATCCTCCTCGACGGGGCCGCGGTCGAAGTCGACGGGAAGGCGACCATCCTCGAAGTCGCCCGCCGCCAGGGCGTCTACGTCCCCACGCTCTGCGACCACAGCCGCCTCGCGCCCCATACCGCCTGCCGCCTGTGCATCGTCGCGATCAAAGGGCGCCGGGGCGTGGCGCCGGCCTGCGGAACCTGGGTCGAGGACGGGATGGAGATCACGACCCGCACGCCCGAAATCGACCGGATGCGGCGCCAGATCCTCGAGCTCCTCCTCTCCGAGCATCCCAGCGCCTGTCTCGTCTGCTCCGAAAAGTCCACGTGCGGGGATTACAAATCCACCATCCGCAAGGTGGGCGAGGTCACGGGCTGCGTTCTGTGCCCGAACAACGGACGCTGCGAGCTTCAGACCGTCGTCGAGCGGCTCCGGATCGATAAGGTGAATTTCCCGGCCATCTACCGGGACCATCCGATCCACCGGGAGGACCCGTTCTTCGAGCGGAACATGAACCTCTGCATCCTCTGCGGCCGCTGCGTCCGTATCTGCCACGAGGTGCGCGGGGCCTCGACGCTCGCCTTCCTTAGCCGAGGCTCCCGGACGGTCGTCGGGACGGCGCTTGATAAGCCGCTCCTCGAATCCGGCTGCCAGTTCTGCGGGGCCTGCGTCGACGCCTGCCCGACCGGCGCCCTGTTCGAGAAGGGCGTGAAATACGAGCCGCTGCCCGATGCCGAAAAGCCCGTGATCTGCGGCTTCTGCAGCCAGGGCTGCGCTCTCGTCCTCGAGCTCCGCGACGGCCGCATCCTGGCCTCGCCCCCCGCCGAGGACGGCCCGGTCAACCGGGGCCAGGCCTGCGTCCGGGGCCGGTTTCTCGTCCGGGAGGCCGTCCACCATCCGAAGCGCGTTCTCCGGCCGCTCGTCCGGAAAAACGGGGTTCTCGCCGAGTCCCGCTGGGACGAAGCCCTGGGGCTCGCGGCCGAACGATTCGCCGGGGCGAAGCCCGGCGAAATCGCGGCGCTCGGCTCGGCCCAGGACGCCTGCGAGGACATCTACGCGTTCCGCAAGTTCGTCCGCGACGGGCTGAAGACGAGGCGCGTCGCCGGCCCCGAAGCCCTTTCGCCGCAGGCCCGGCTCCTCGCCCTGGGCGCGGGCCAGGGCTTCGTCCCGGCCTTAAACTACAAGATCTCGGACATCGGGAAGGCGAAGGCGATCCTCGCCTTCGGCCCCGTCCTGCCGATGGTCGGGCTCGAAATCCACGAGGCGGTGCGCCGCGGGGCGAAGCTCGTGGTCGTCGGTGGGTCGGAATCGCCTCTCCTCCGTTGCGCCCGGGCCTGGGTCAAGACTCCCGCGGGGAGCGAGGGCCTTCTGCTGGCCGCCCTTTCGCGGATCCTGGGCGAGAGCGGGGCCTTCGCCGACGGACAGGGGATCCCGGGCGCGGCCGAGTTCAAGAAGCTCCTCCACGAGGTCCGTCCGGCCGATGCGGCGCAGGCCGCCGGCCTGTCCGCGGAAAAGCTCCAGGCGCTGGCCCAGCTCCTGGAAAAGCGGAAGCCCGCGGCCTTCGTCTTCGGTCCGGAGTTCGGCGAGGGACCGGGCGGCCCGGCGAACCTCGCGGCCCTCTGGAACCTCGCCCAGCAGACCCGCGGCCTTCTCGCGCCACTCGGCTATGAGAGCAACTTTCGCGGCGCGCTGGCGATCGCAAACGCCGTCCGATGGACGTCCGTCGGCGAGGCGGAAGCGCTCTACCGGTCGGTCGCGGACGGCGGTTGCCGCGTCCTCTATCTCGCCGGTCCGGCGCCGAAATTCGCCGCGCGCCCGGCGGACTTCGTGGTGGTCCAGGACAGCTACCGGAGCGAGAACGCCGAATTCGCCGACGTCGTCCTGCCCGCGGCCGCATTCCCCGAATCCGGAGGGACGTTCGTGAACGTCGAAGGCCGGCTCCAGGCGCTGGGGCCGGCGATCGAACCGCGCGGGGAATCCCGGCCCGGCTGGCGGATCGTCTGCGACCTCGCCCGGACGATGGGTCTCGAGGGCTTCGATTTTCCGGGGCCGGCCGAAATCCTCGCCGAGCTGGCCGGTGTCGCGCCTGCGTTCCGGGGCGACGACTGCCTTCCGCTCGCCGCGGGCGCGTTCCTGCACGAACCGGACAAGACGTCCCCGGTGTTCGCCGTCCGACTCGCTCCGGCCGGCGGGCCCGCGCCCCGGTTCGAACACAATCCCGATCGTTATCAGGGTCTGGCCATGGACCGCGAGATCCGGGGCCTGGCTTTCATCCGGGGGAAGAAATAATGGCCCGAATCCTGGACCGGCGGCGGCTCGTGCCCAACCTGCACCTGATCGAGGTCCATGCGCCCGAGGTCGCCCGCAAATGCCGGCCGGGCCAGTTCGTCATCTTGATGGCGGACGAACGCGGCGAGCGCATCCCCCTCTCGATCGCCGACTGGGACGCGAAGCGCGGCTCGGTCACGTCGGTCTTCCTCGCCGTGGGCACCACGACCCACAAGCTGGCTCAGCTCCAGGCCGGCGACGAGATCCCGGTCTACGTCGGGCCGCTCGGCCGGCCGTCCGAAATCGAGAATTTCGGCACGGTGCTCCTGGCCGGAGGTTGTTTCGGGATCGGGGCCATCTACCCGCTCGCCCGCGCGCTCAAGAAGGCCGGGAATCGCGTCCTGACCGTGATCGACGTCAAGGCGAACTACCTCCTGTACTGGGAGGAGAAGCTCCGGGCGGTGAGCGACCGGGTGTTCGTCGCGGCGCGCGACTTCGCCCTGAACTCGGAGCAATACGTCCCGGCCAAGATCACGGAGATCCTGGCCGCCGAGCCGAAGGTCGACCGGGCGATCGCCATCGGCTGCACGTACCTCATGTACACCTGCGCCATGGCCACCAAGCCGCGCGGGATCAAGACGATCGTCAGCCTGAACCCGATCATGGTCGACGGCACGGGCATGTGCGGAGCCTGCCGCTGCACGGCCGCCGGCCGGACCCGGTTCGCCTGCGTGGACGGGCCGGATTTCGACGGCCACGAGCTCGACTGGGACGAGCTGTTCAAGCGCCGTAAATCCTATTTCGAGGACGAGATCCGGTCGCTCTGCCAGTGGGAGAGGACCATCTTCCCGTGACCGGGAACGCCGGATAGCCCCATGACCGAAGACAAAAAAGAGATGCCGCCCGAGACGAAGTCCCGGCTCAAAGCCGAGCACGAACGGGAGTGGCGCCAGGAGCTCCGCAAGGCGAGCCCGGTCAAGGAACGGATGAAGGCCGCCCGCCAGAAGATGCCCGAGCGCCCGCCCGACGAGCGGAACCGCGACTTCCGGGAAGTGAACATCGGGCTCGACGCCGCCTCCGCCCAGGCCGAGGCGCGGCGCTGCTGGGACTGCGCCAACCCCCGGTGCGTGGCCGGATGCCCGGTCGGGATCGACATCCCGAGCTTCGTCAAACTCATCGAGCAGGGCAAGTTCCTCGAGGCGGCCTGGAAGCTCAAGGAAACGAATTCCCTCCCGGCGATCTGCGGCCGGGTCTGCCCCCAGGAGACGCAGTGCGAGGACGTCTGCAGCGCCAAGAAGGCGACCGGCGTCCCGGTGGCCATCGGCAACCTGGAGCGCTTCGCCGCCGATTTCGAGCGGACAGGCGGATCGATCGTCATTCCGCCGCTTCCGCCCCCGACCGGACATCGGGTGGCCGTCGTCGGGGCCGGCCCGGCCGGCCTGACCGTGGCCGGTGACCTGGCCAAGCTGGGCCACCGGGTCACGATCTTCGAGGCCCTCCACATCTCGGGCGGCGTCCTCATCTACGGCATTCCCGAGTTCCGGCTGCCCAAGGCGATCCTCAAGGCCGAGGTCGATTACCTGACGAAGCTCGGCGTCGAGATCCGGACGAGCTTTGTCGTGGGCAAGACCGCCACCCTCGACGACCTGCGGGCCGAGGGCTACGAGGCCTTTTTCATCGCCTCCGGGGCGGGCCTCCCGAACTTCATGAAGATCCCGGGCGAGAACCTCGTCGGCGTCTATTCGGCCAACGAGTACCTGACCCGGGTCAACCTGATGAAGGCCTACGACTTCCCGAACTACGACACTCCCGTCTTCCCGGCCCGGCGCGCGGCGGTCATCGGCGGCGGGAACGTGGCCATGGACTCTGTCCGGACGGCCAAGCGCCTCGGCGCGGAGCGGGCGATCATCATCTACCGCCGCTCGCTCCAGGAGATGCCCGCCCGGATCGAGGAGGTCCACCACGCCGAGGAGGAGGGGATCGAATTCCAGTTCCTGACGACGCCGATCCGGTACATCGGGGACGACAAGGGCCGGATCAGGGCCATGGAATGCCTCCGGATGGGCCTCGGCGAGCCCGACGCCTCGGGCCGCCGCAAGCCCGTGCCCCTCGAGGGCTCGGAGTTCATCATCGAGGTGGACATGGTCGTGGTGGCCATCGGGCAGAGCCCGAACCCGCTCATTCCCCAGACGACTCCCGGCCTGAAAATGGGCAAATGGGGCAACATCGACGTCGATTGGAAGACCTTGGCCACCAGCCTCGAAGGCGTCTATGCCGGAGGGGACATCATCCGGGGCGGGGCCACGGTCATCCTGGCCATGGGGGACGGCCGCGTGGCGGCGGCCGAGATCGACGCCTATCTCAAATCCAGGCCGTGCCCTTGAAGCGGCGGAGAACCGTTCGCCGCGAGTTCGCATGACGCAATCCGAGCTGTTCACGGCCCCCGCGGGGCGCATCGGCACGGACGAGTCCGGAAAGGGCGATTACTTCGGTCCGCTCGTCATCGCCGGCTTCTATCTCGAAGACGCCCAGGAGCCCGTCCTCCGCGAGCTCGGGGTGAGGGACAGCAAGACCCTCTCCGACAAGCGCTGCCGGAACATCGCCGAGACTCTCCGGGCCGGGTACTCGCACTCCGTCGTGGCCGTCGGTCCGGAAAAATACAACGAGCTTTACGCCAAGATGCGGAACCTCAACAAGCTCCTGGCCTGGGGCCACGCCCGGGTCATCGAGAACCTCCTCGAGCAGGTGCCCGCCGTCCGGGCGGTGACCGACCAGTTCGGCGACGCGAAGTTCGTCCTCAACGCTCTGCTCAAGAAAGGGCGGACGATCGAGCTCGTCCAGCGGCCCAGGGCCGAGGAGGACGCGGCCGTGGCCGCGGCCTCGATCCTGGCCCGGGCCGAATTTCTGAAGCGGCTCGAGCTCCTGGGCCGGGACTGGGGCCTGGACCTGCCAAAGGGCGCGGGGCCGCCGGTCGACCAGGCCGCCGCGGCCTTCGTCAAGCGGCACGGGGCCGAAGCCCTGGCCAAAGTCGCCAAGACCCATTTCAAGACGACGGAGCGGGCGCTCCGGGCGGTTTGAAGCGGCCATGATCGTCATCCTCAAGATCGCGGCCGTCATCCTGGCGCTCCTCTTCCTCATCCGGAAGAAATGGGACCTGGGGCTCGTCCTCTTCCTGGATTCCGTCCTCATCGCCCTCCTCTTCGGTCTCGACGCCCGGACGTTCGCGGTGAGCGCGGGCGAGGCCCTTGTGAGCAAGGAGACGCTCGGTCTGATCGGGGTTGTCGTCCTCGTCCTCTACCTCGGCAACTTCCTCCAGGCCGGCGGGAATTTCAAGCGGATGGTCGACGCCCTCAAGAACCTCGTCCGCGACCCGCGCTGGATCCTGGCCATCCCCTCGGCCTTCATCGGCCTGCTTCCCATGACGGCCGGGGCGATGATGGGCGCGCCGATCGTCGACGAAGCGGCCCGCCGCTGGAAGCTCACTCCAGCCTGGAAGACGTTCTTCAACTACTGGTTCCGGCACGTCTGGGAGTACAGCTGGCCGCTCTACGTCAACCTGATCCTGACGGCCGCGATCTTCCGGGTCCCGATGCTGAGGGTCTGCCTGGCCCAGTTCCCATTCACCCTTTTGGCCATCGGGATCGGGCTGTTCATTCTCTTCCGCTACGTCCCGCGCGTTCCGTCCGAGGCGGGGACGGGCCGGAGCCTCAAGGACATCGTCCGCGTCTTCGGCAGCATCTGGCCGATCTTCCTCACGATCCTCCTGATCTTCGTCTTCAGGCTCGACATGCTCCTCGCCCTCGCCGCGGCGGCCGTCCTGACCCAGGTCTTCGCCCGGATGGATCTGGCCGCGCGCTGGGCCGTCGTCCGCCAGAGCCTCGCCCCGAAGATCATCGTCCTGACGGCGATGGTCATGATCTTCAAGCGGATCCTGGAGGCGAGCGGGGCGCTCGAGGCCGTGGTCCGCGTCTTCCCGCCCCAGGGGGTGGGAGCCTTCGTCCTGCTCTTCGCCGCGCCGTTCCTGATCGGGCTCCTGACCGGCGTCAACCAAGCCTTCCCGGCCATTGCCTTTCCGCTCCTCCTGCCGATCGTCGGGCAGGGGAAGCCGGACATGGTCCTGGTTCTGTTCGCCTATGTCAGCGGGTTCTGCGGGATCCTTCTTTCGCCCGCCCACCTCTGCCTGGTGCTGACGGCGGACTACTTCAAGGCGGAGCTCCGGGCCGTCTATCGCATCCTGCTCGTGCCCGTGGCCGTCATCTTCGGCGCCGCGCTCCTCACCCTTCTCGTCTTCAAAGTTCTTTAAGGATATTCCCATGGACCATGCTTCAGGACCCATCGAAACCCGGCGCCTCTTCTTCGAGGACGCCACCCGGCTCGAATTCGAGGCGGCCGTCGTCGAGCGCCCCGTCGTCGACGGCCGGCCCGCGCTCGTCCTCGACCAGACCTGCTTCTATCCCGAATCGGGCGGTCAGCCCTGGGACAAGGGGACGATCGAGGGCGTGGACGTCCTCCAGGTCGTCGAGGACGGGGAGAAGATCGTGCACGTCCTCGCCGCCGAGGTCGCGGGAGACCGGGTCCGCGGCCGGGTCGACGGGGCCGTCCGGTTCGACCACATGCAGCAGCACTCGGGCCAGCACATCCTGTCCCAGGCCTTTTATGAACTTCTCCGGGGGGAGACGAAGTCCTTCCATCTCGGGCCTGAGACTTCGACGCTCGAGATCGGGATCGCTAAGGCCGAGGACGCGGACTTGGAGCGCGTCGATCGCCGGGCGAACGCGATCGTCTTCGAAGATCGGGAGATCAAGACGTATTTCGTCCCCCAGGCGAGGATCGGCGAAGTCCCCCTCCGGCGGCCGCCCAAGGTGAGCGGCCTGATCCGGGTCGTCGAGGCCGACGCCTACGACTATTCGGCCTGCGGCGGGACGCACTGCCGGCGGACGGGCGAGATCGGCTTGATCAAGATCATCAAGGCCGAGCGCATCCGGGGCAACCTGCGCTTCGAGTTCGTCTGCGGCGGCCGGGCCCTCCGCGATTATGATCTCAAGAACCGCGTCGTCCGGCGGCTGGTCGGCCAGTTCAACGTTGGGGAGGCTGATGTCGCCGCCGCGGTCGAGAGGCTGGCCGAGGACCTGAAAGCCCTCAAGAAGCAGGCCCGGCGGACGGAAGACGCCCTCGGCGCGTTCGAAGTCCGGGAGCTTCGGACGAAGACCGAGGGCCGGATCCTGCGCGCGGCGTTCGCCGACAAGACGCCGGAAGGGGTCCGGACGCTCGCCCTGAGCGCCATCCGCCAGGGCGACTGCGCGGCCCTGTTCGGAACGAAGACGGCGGCCCGGAGCCATGTGGTCCTTGCCACTTCGGACGGCTTGAAGCTCGACTTGCGGCCGCTCGTCCCCGAGCTTGCGGCCCTCATGAACGGCCGGGGCGGCGGGGGGCCGACCCTCGTCGAGATCGCGGGTAGCGCCGACGCCGACCTGGAGGCTGTCCTGCGGGCGGCCGAAGAGCGAGTCCGCCGGCTGCTGGCGGCCGGGTAATCGAACGGATCCTCGCTTTCGCGGCGCGAGGAAGAGGGGGACGGCGGACCGGAAAGGAACCGGCTATTCGTAGCGGAGGGAGACGATCGGGTCGACCCGGGCCGCCTTGCGCGCGGGGAAGATGCCGAAGAACAAGCCGACCGAGATCGAGACGAACAGTCCCATGAACACCGACCAGGGCGTGACGGTGGCCGGGAGCGGCGTCACGGCCCGGACGAGGAAGGCTACTCCGAAGCCGATTATCGTCCCCAGGACCCCGCCCGTCCCCGTGAGGACCATGGCCTCGATCAGGAACTGCTTCAGGATGTCCTTCGAGTAGGCCCCGAGCGCCTTGCGGATGCCGATCTCCCGGGTCCGCTCCTTGGCCGAGACGAGCATGATGTTCATGACCCCGATGCCGCCGACGAGCAGGCCGATCGAGGAGATGATGATCATCACGAGATAAGCCGCTCCGGTGATTTGGTTGTAGAGGTCGAGCATCGAGTCCTGGGTGAAGACGGCGAAATCGTTGGGCTTGCCGAAGGGGACCTTGCGCCGCCGGCGGAGGATGTTGGAGATTTCCTCGATCGTCTCCTGGATCGTGCCCGGTGTGCGCGGGACGGCGCCGATCTGGAAATGGGACTTGTCGTAGGTGAACATCTTCATGAAGGTCGTGATCGGGATCCCGACGAGATTATCGCGGCTCTGGCCGAACATCTCCCCCCGCTTGTTCATGACGCCTATGACCGTGAACTTTTCGGGGCCGACCCGGATCTCCTTGCCGATCGCGCTCGTATGAGGGAACAGGGTCTCCGCGGTCTCGAAGCCGAGGAGCGCGGTCCGGCTGGAATGGATGATCTCCGACTCCGTCAGAAACCGCCCTTCCTTGGGCATGTAGATGTTGTAGACGGCCGGGAACTTGTCCGTCATGCCGATGATGATCGTGTTGTCGCTTTTGACGTTCTGGTACTTGACCGGGATCTCTTCGAAGACGTTGGAGTTCAGGAGGGTCGTAACGGCCCGGACGAGCTTCGCCTCGCGCTCGATGGCCTTGGCGTCTTCGTAGGTCAGGTCCTTCCGCGTCCGCTGCTCTTCGGACATCCGGCCCATCATGACGGCGTCGTTCTTCTGGATCATGATCAGGTCCGAGCCGGCCGACTCGAGCTCCCGGACGAACGAGGCGTTGAGTCCGGAGATGATCGAAACCATGCCGATGACGGTCATGACCCCGATCATGATCCCGAGGAGCGTGAGGAAGGAGCGCAGCTTGTGGGCCCGGATCGAGTCGAAGGACATGGTCAGGATCTCGCGGAAGATGCCGGAGCGGAGCTTCATTGTTCGGACCTCAGGGCCTCGATCGGATCGAGCTTGGCCGCCTTGTTGGCCGGGTAGATTCCGAAGAACAGGCCGATGGACGTGGACATGACGAGGGCCATCAGGACGGAGACCGGCTCGACGCTCGAGGGGAAGCCGGTCGCGGCCGAGACGCCCTTGGCCAGGAGGACGCCAAGGATGATCCCGATCAGGCCGCCGAGAGCGCTGATCGTCGAGGACTCGATCAGAAACTGGAAGAGGATGTTGTTCCGGCGGGCGCCGATCGCCATCCGGATGCCGATCTCCTTGGTCCGCTCGGTCACCGAGACGAGCATGATGTTCATGACCACGATCCCGCCCACGAGGAGGGCGATCGAGGCGATGCCGATCATGGCGAAGTAGATGCCCGTGGTCGCCGTCTTGTAGAACTGGATGAACGTTTCGGACGTCCGGAAGGAGAAGTCGTCGGGCCTGGCGAAGGTGAGCTTCCGGGCGGAGCGGAGGATCGTCCGGACTTCCTCCTGGGCCGCGGCCATCTCTTCCAGGGAGACCGTGTGGATGTTGATGTCGATCGACCGCCGCGAGCCGTAGATCTTGGTGAAGGTCGTGATCGGGATCCGCAGGTAATTATCCTGGCTGAAGCCCAGGATCTTGCCCTTCTCCTTGCCGACCCCGACCACCAGGAAGCCGTCGGTGCCGGCTCGGACCCACTTGCCCAGGGGGTCGATGCCGGCGAAGAGGTTCTTGGCGATTTCGGCCCCGATGACGCACACGTTGCGGGAGTGGTCCTCGTCCTCCCTCTGGATGTGGCGGCCGGCGTCCAGCTCGACCACCGAGCCGATCATGTGGTCGAGATAGGTGACCCCCCGGACCTCGGCGTCCTTGACCTGCCGGTTGCCGTATTTCACGTTCCGGGTCGTGCCCGTGCTCGCCCCGATGAGATCGGCGTGGGTGGACTTGGCCCGGAGAAGCTCCATCTCCTCGAGGGTGATATCCTTTCGTTTCATCTGCTCCTTGAAATCCTTGAGAGACATCCCGATCGAGCCGAATTTGGACACCGCAAAGTCGTTGGCCCCGTAGAAGGACATTTTGGAGTAGACGTAGTTGTTCAGCCCTTGGATGACCGATACTACGGCGATGATGGTCAGGACGCCGATGATGATGCCCAGGAGGGTCAGGAACGTCCGGAGCTTGTTCGACCAGAGCGATCCCATCGCCATTCCGAATGATTCGCCGATGTTGAGCTTTGCCATGGACTTTGAATTCGATATTTTACATGAAATGATACGGATTTGCATGGGAAAGGTTTTCGGGGGGGCCCGTTCTTTTCAATCCGGCGCTGGGGTCGGCCCCGCCCCTCCGGGGGAACCAGTCCCGTCGGTTCCCCCCCATCGAAAACCGATGGGGCCCCCCCTCCGCTATGAGGGCCTTGGGCCGACCCCAGCGTCGGTGGCGCCCGCGGGAGGGGACTTCCCCGCCGTGTTGACATTGCCGGACGTTCCACCGACAATGGGGGCGAGCGAAGGGCGGCCCTTCGAAGGAGTCAACCATGAAACGCATTATCGGTTTTGGGCTCGCCGCAGCCCTTCTGCTGACCGCGGTCCCCGCCTTTTCCCAGGTCGGGATCTACGTCGGCGGCTACGCCGGCCTCTCCCAGCAGAAGCCGAGCTTCGACTCTGCCCAGTTCAACACGGACACGACCTTCGTCTACGGTCTCCGGGGCGGCGTCCGGATCCTGATGCTCGCCCTGGAGCTGAGCTATTTCCGGGCCGGGCACAACATCTCCATGGGGGACTTCGTCACGTTCCAATGGGACGGGCTGGAGAACGACTTCAGCTACATCGGGGCGAGCCTCCGCTGGATCTTCTCCCTCGCGATCCTGCATCCCTACCTGACGGCCGGATACGGCTATTACACGGCCGACATCGGGACCATCGACAAGGGCCACGACGGCGGCTACAACTTCGGGGCGGGCCTCGAAGTCGCGTTCGGCAGCAAGATTTCGCTTGTCGTGGAAGGCAAATACCACCACGTGAGCGTGGACATCTCCAATATCCGTCTCGGCCTGGGCAATTTCATCATGACCGCCGGGTTGAGCCTCAACTTCTGATGGAAATCCGCCTGAACAAGCTCCTGGCCCAGCGGGGCGTCGCCTCGCGCCGGGAGGCCGACCGCCTCATCCAGGACGGCTGCGTCGAGGTGAACGGCCTGCTCGTCCAGGAGCTCGGGACCAAGGTCGACGACGTCCGGGACCGGGTCACGGTCAAAGGTCACAAGGTCAAGCCCGGGCGCGAGCTCGTCTACATGGCCCTCCACAAGCCTCCCGGCTACCTCGTGACGCTCCGCGACCCGCTCGGGCGGCCGACGGTCAAGACCCTGATCCCCACCCTTCCGGAAGGCGTCTGCCCGGTGGGGCGGCTCGACTGCGACAGCGAAGGGCTCCTGCTCCTGACGAACGACGGCGAGCTGGCCTTCCGCCTGACCCACCCCCGGTACGAAGTCGGCAAGGTCTATCTCGTCCGGGCGGAGGGGACCGTGACGGCCGACGAGGCGGCCCGGCTCGCGGCCGGGGTCGTCGTCGAAGGCAAAAAAACCGCCCCGGCCAAGGTCAAGATCCTGGAATCGCGGGAAGCGTTCACCGTCCTCCAGGTCGAAATCCACGAGGGCCGGAAGCGCGAGATCCGGCTGATGTTCGGGACGATCGGGCACGAGGTCCGCCGGCTGGAGCGGGCGAGCTTCGGCGGGATCCGCCTCGAGCGGCTCGAGCCCGGTCGGTGGCGCTTCCTGAAAGCGGCAGAGGTCCGGCGGCTCAAGCGGCTCGTCGGCTTGGAGACCGGGCCGGACTGAGATGGAGGCGCCGCGCGTCCCGCGCCGGCCGGACTTCGCGGCCGTCCTCGGATTCGCCGCTCTGGCCCTCGTCCTGACCTTTCCCCTCGTCCTCCACCTAACGGACCACGTCGCGTCCGACGTCCGGGACCCCATGTACTGCCTGTGGCTCCTCTCCTGGGACGTCGATACGGCGGTCGGAAACCCCGCCGGCATCGCCGACGCGAACATCTTCTATCCCCACCGGGGGGCGCTTTTCTATGGCGACGCGCTCCCGGCGCTGGCCCTGATGGCCGCCCCCGTCATCCTCCTGACCCGGAACCCAGTGCTGGCCTACAACTTCCTGTTCCTCGTTTCGTTTTTCATCGCCGGCCACGGCATGTTTCTCCTTGTCCGGCGCCTGACCTCGTCCCGGAGCGCGGCCTTCGTCGCCGGCCTGATCTTCGCCTATTTCCCCTACAACTTCGCCCATCTCAGCCACCTCGAGCTCCTGTTTTACGGCTGGATCGCGTATTGCTTCCTGTTCATCCATCGCTATTTCGACGCGCCGTCGTTCAAGAACATGGCCGGGATCGCGGTCTTCTACGTCCTGCAGGTGCTGAGCTGCGCCTATTACGGCCAGTACATGACCTTTTTCATAGGGCTCACGGCGCTGTATTACGCCGCCCGGACCCGCGCCTTCCGCCGTCCCCGGTTCTGGCGGGACGCCGGGATCGCGGCCCTTATGGCCGCGGCCGTCATCGGCCCCTATTTCCAGGCCATGCTCCAGGTCCACCGGCGGATGCTCTTCGTCCGGGCGATGTGGGAGGTCAAACTTTACAGCGCCGAGCTGCAGCATTTCCTGGCCGTGCCGTCCCTGAACCATGCCTGGGGCTGGCTCACCGGGGGGCTCGGCGGGCAGGAATGGCAGCTCTTCCCCGGCTTGGTCCCCATCGCGCTCAGCCTGGTGTGGCTGTCGGCCAGAAAAAGCGGGCCGGGGAAGACCGCAGCGGCTCCGGCTGTCGAGGAAAAATCTCCGAGGATGTTCCGCGTCTGGGACGCGATCAACGTCCTGCTCGTCCTCTTCGTCGTCTATCTGGGGATCTGGGGAGGCCGGGGCGTGACCGTCGCGGGCATCTGGATCTCGACGCGCACACTCCAGGATCCGACGGCGATCCTCTTGCTCTCCCTGATGTCGCGGGCGCTCCTCGACGGCCGGGTCCGACGGCGTTGGGCCGCGCGCTGGAGGGCGCTCTCGGCGGCCGAGAAGACTTATTCCAGCCTGACCGCGGCCGCCTGGCTCCTGTCGTTCGGCCCCGTGATCCGGATTTTCGGGCGGGAGATTATCGCCGGCCCTTACGCGCTCTTCTTCGAGGGGGTGCCGGGCTTCAAGAACGTCCGCGTCCCGGCCCGGTTCGCGGTGATGATGATGCTCGGGCTGTCCGTCCTGAGCGGGTGGGGCCTGCTGCGGATCATGGGCCGCCGGACGTCGGCGAAGGCGGGGACGCTCGCCGCGGGGATCGTCGCCGGCCTCGTGATCGTCGAATCCCTATCCATTCCGATCCCCCTTTCGCCCGTCCCCGTCGGGAACAAGATTCCGGAGATCTACGCCGAGGTCGCGAAGCTCCCGGCGGCCGCCGTTCTCATCGAGCTTCCGATGCCCCTGCGGGACAGCGACGAGTCCGACGAAGCCGCGGCCGTTTATTATTCGAGCTTCCACCGCCGGCGCATCGTCAACGGCTATTCCGGCAACGCGCCGGCCGGGTACCGCGTCGTCCGCGAAGCCATGGCCGGTTTCCCGAGCAAGGAGACGCTCGGCCTTCTCCGCGATCTGGCCGTGGACCACGTTCTCGTCCATACTCGGGGCGCCCACGCGGAGAGGGGGGCCGAGATCCTCCTCCGCCTCCGGGCTTTCGAGCCCTACACCGAGCTCGCCGCGGAGAGGCAGGGCGACTATCTCGTCCGGCTCAAGCTCCCGGCCCGAGACGCGCCACGTCCCGAAAACTTTCGCGAAACCGGCGACCGCCGGAAATGGCGCGCCGCCGCCGGCCTGAATCCGAAGGACGCCACCCTCGCTTTCGACGGCGACCCGCGGACCGGCTGGTCCACGGGTTACCCCCAACGGGCGGGGGACACGTTCGAGCTCGACCTCGGCGAGACCCTCGGCCTCCGCCGCATCGAGCTTCGCCTGGGCAACAATCCGCTCGACTTTCCGCGCGATTTCACGGTCGAAGGGTCGGTGGATGGGACATCCTGGATGCGGCTTTCCGAGCGAAAAGGGTTTTTCCCCGCCTTGACCCGGGGGAACATCGAAGACGTCTTGAACTATGTCGTCCCGATCCCGGTCGGGCCGGTCGCGGTGCGGTTTCTCCGGTTCGCGCTGACCCGGCCGCACGAAGAGCGCCACTGGTCGATCAACGAGATCGTGGTGTTGAATTGATTTCCGGAAGGGGTTCGCCTGAAGCCATAGCGCCGGACGATTCTCCTGGCCGTGTGCGCGGCCAGGATCTCCACTTCGATTTCACTCTGCCCCTGACCCCGTTCAAGACGATCGATACCAACTTCAGGAGCTTAGGATCGGGATTGATTTTGAGCGCGGCGTTCGAGGGATAAAGCCACCAGGCTGAAGACGGCCAAGCCAATCAGGCCTCCAAAAAGGATATACATCGCTTTTCCCGGGCCTACCGGGCGGGCTGAGACCGATGGGTCTTTGATGATTTCCGCGTATCTGATGCGAGTTTTTCGCTCCTGGATGAGTTTGATCGCGTTGCTGGTGTTATCGATCTGGTTCTTCAATATGCCGATACGAGCATCGTTTTCCTTGCTGTCTTCGGTTTTTGATTTGATGTTTAGGCGCGAATTTTCCTGAAGAACCTTTTCCGCGTTCAATTTTTCATCCAGCAAATTGTAATATTGGACATTGTTCTGGACTTGGCTGGAATAGAGAAGGAGCCCGAGGGAGATCGCGTCGTTGCCCTTCTGTTGGGCCTCGACAGCTTTTTTCAGTTGCTCTTCCAGGGCATCCGTCCTCGTCTTAGCCGACGCCATTTCCATGGAGATGCTTCGGCGGCGTTCTTCGGAAATCTCGATTTTGGCTTCTTCCGACGTGATTTGCGCGAGCGATTTTGTCTTTTGGATTTCTAAAAGCACGATTTCTGCATGCCTGCTTTTGATCGTGTTTTCTTGTTCGAAGATCAGAGCTTCGAGCCTTTTCACTTCCATGTCTAGAGTTTGGTTGAATTCGGCTTTCAGATGTTGGAGAAGAGAGAGCAGGATCTTTGTACCCCGATCGATATCCGTCACTTGCAGCCAAATCCGTATGAACCATGTATTATTGAGAATTTCAGCGAAGAGGACGGGAAATCCTCGTCTGTCCAGATTTAATTCCGAGGCTATGCTTGCATTGAAGGATTGCAGACCGATCCGGCGGGCCATTCGGAGCGTTTCCGTGGCGGGGGTTTCTTTATTTTGGCCGTTGCTATCCTGAACTAAAAAAATGCCCGGTTCGATGATGGCGTCGATTGCCCATACGGGGGTTTTTAGAAAACCAAAGATGCCGGCTGCGGCGGCCAGCACGAGGGCCGGGATGAGGATGAACCATTTTCTTTTCCACAGGATGTTCAGATAATCGAAGATGTGGATCTCCTCGTCTTGTTCCGCGTTGTTCATGTGTGCCTCTATTTAAATTTCAAGGATAAATCATAGCAGAAACGAAGCGCGAGCGAAAGGCTGGCTGTCCCCCAACGTGAAACGCATTCTGATTCAGCGGCTTCTTTGCGTTTCGTCCCGCCGTGTGTATATGATAGGCCCATGCAAAAGCAGAAGGGGTCAAACAACACTGGTCGGACACGGCCCGCTGGGAGTGATTTCCGGGGGGCCGTCGCATTGCTGCACGCCCTGGCGCAGCCCGGCGCGGATGCGCTGGCCGACTGGCTGGCGCACAACGACCTGGACAACGCGGCCGTCGAATGGTTGAGCGTCCGTGGGCTGGCCCCCTATGCTTTTCACCGGTTGTCTAAGATGCACCTGATCGGCCGGGTGGCTGCAGAACAGCGGGCCACCCTCCGCCTGGCCTACTACTTCGAGGTGGGCCAAATGCTGGCGCGGGAACAAGAACTGCGGCGCGTCTTGGTCGCATTGGCCGCCGCGGAGATCACGCCGATCTTGTTCAAGGGTGCGGCGCTGGCCTATACCGTCTTCCCCGCGCCAGCCTGCCGCCCGATGGGCGATCTGGATCTTTGGCTGACGGCGGAAGAGATGCCGCGCGGCCAGGCTGCGCTGGAGGCCTTGGGCTACCGGCAGCACATCAAGGAGAAGCGGCCACCAGCCTTTCAAGAGCGCCATCTCGGCGAAATTCAGATGATCGGTGCGCACCCCAACATCCTGGTGGAGTTGCACTGGAGCGTGTTTGCCGGCGTCTGGTCGGATCGGGTAGCCGCGGTGGATCACGCCGCGATGCGCGCGCGCGCCGTGCCAGTAACGGTCGCCGGCCAACCCGCCCTGGCGCTGGCTTCAGAAGATGCCATCATCCAACTGGCCGTACACCTGGCGGTCAACCACCAGATGGCAGCGCCCGGGGTACGCGGCTTGCTGGACATGGCGCTGCTGGCGCGGACCCACCCCGTGGACTGGGCGGTCGTGGCCGATCGGGCGCGGACCTGGCGCGTGGGCACGGCCGTCTGGCTGGTGTTACAGTTGACGGCGGAACTGTTCGGGTTGACCGAGGCTGCTCCGGCCGTTGCGCGGCTGGCGCCTGCTCCTATGCGCCGCCATTTGCTGGGGCGCCTGGTCAATGTCGGCTCCATGCTAGCGATGCGCAACATCTCCCGCGGCCCGTTGCGGTTTGAGCTGCTCCTGCTCCTGGTGGATCGCTATCGAGATGTCGCGGCCATTGTCGCACGGGCGGTGTGGCCGGAGCGCGACTGGCTGGTCGCACGCTATGGTCGGGCCGGGCTCGGGGTGCGGCTTCGCCACCTGCCCGGCGCGGTCCGGGGGCAGTTTTGACGAGTTTGCAAAACTCGTCCCGCGGCGTGACTGGCTTCTGGTATTTTTCTACCTGAAAGAAAATCACATAAAAGTCTGCCCGCTTCTCTTTGTTTCATGATAAGTCCTCCAGTTCTTGGGGCTAAC
>JADGNV010000081.1 GCA_017883285.1 Candidatus Aminicenantota bacterium
CGGAGAGGGAATGGGGCAACTTCGGGAGATAGAAGGCGGCCACGGTGAACAGGATGGGGGCCGTCTCGCCCGCGACGCGGCCGATGCTCAGGATGGCCCCGGTGAGGATCCCCGGGACGGCCGAGGGCAGGACGGAGTGGCGGACGGTCTGCCAGCGGGAGGCGCCGAGCGAGAAGCTGACTTCGCGGTACGACCGGGGCACGGACCGCAGGGCCTCGCGGGTCGTGGTGATGATGACCGGCAGGGTCATGATCCCGAGCGTCAGGGCCCCGGAGATGATGGACACGCCGAACTTCAGGAAGACGACGAACAGGCTCAAGCCAAAGAGCCCGAAGACGACCGAGGACACGCCGGCCAGGTTGATGATGGCCAGGTTGATCAGCCGGGTCAGGAGGTTGTCCCGGGCATATTCGCTCAGGTAGATGGCCGCCAGGACGCCGATGGGCAGGGCGAAGAAGATGGCCACCACGACGAGATAGACCGTCCCGACGAGGGCCGGGAAGATCCCGCCGGCCTTCATGCCCTCGGTCGGCATCGTGAATAGGAAGTCGAGCGACAGGGCGCTCCAGCCCTTGGCCACGATCGTCCCGACGACGAAGACGACCGGGACGACCACGAGGAGGGTGGCGAGGAGGAGCGCCCCGAAGCCGATCTTCTGCCGGCGGCCTTCGCGGGTCATCGCTTCTTGCCCCGGTGCAGAAAGAGGTCGGCGGTCACGTTGATGGCGAAGGAGATGACGAACAGGACGAGGCCGATGGCGAACAGGGCGAAATAATGCTCGCTGCCGCGGACGGCCTCGCCCATTTCCGCGGCGATGGTCGCCGTCAGGGTCCGGACCGGCTGCAGCAGGCTCTTGGGGATGACGGCCGCATTCCCGGTGACCATCATGACGGCCATGGTCTCGCCGAAGACGCGGCCGATGCCGAGCATCGAGGCGGCGATGATCCCCGGCATCGCCCCGTGGATGACGACCCGGTGGAGCGTTTGCCAGTGGGTGGCCCCGAGGGCGATCGCCCCCGACTTGTACTCCTTGGGCACGGAGTTGATCGCATCCTCGGAGATGCTGATGATCGTCGGCAGAGCCATGAAAGCCAGCATGATCGACCCCGTCAGGGCCGTGAGGCCTGTCGGGACGCCGAAGAGCTTCTTGATGAGGGGCACGAGGGTCACGATGCCGATGAACCCGAGGACGACCGACGGGATCGCCGACAGGACCTCGATGCAGGACTTGAGGAGGTCCCGGACTTTTGGGGGGGCGATATCGGCGATGTAGAAGGCCGACGCGATCCCAAGCGGGACGGCGAGGGCGATGGCGCCCGCGGTCACGAGGAGCGATCCGAGGATGAGAGGCAGGATGCCGAGCTTGGGCGGGTCGGAGATCGGATACCAGAATTTTCCGCTGAGGAAATCGCCCAGGCCGATGGTCTTGAACAGGGAGAGGCCTTCCCGGACGAGGAAGATGAAAATCAGGGCGACGAAGACGATGGACGCGATGCCGCAAAGAAAAATCAGCTTCTCGATGACGAATTCTTTGATTTTTCTCGGCGACATCGAGGCTTATTTAACGGGGACGAAATCGATCTTCTTAACGATCTCCTGGCCTTCCTTGGAATAGACGAAATCGAGGAAGTCCTTGACGACCCCCTGGGGCTTTCCGTTCGTGTAGAGAAACAGGGGCCGGGAGATCGGATAGGTGTTGGCCTTGACGTTGTCGATGGTCGGCTCGATGAAGGGCGACTTGGCGTCCTTGGCCACGGCGATGACCTTCTGCTTCGGCCCGATATAGCCCATGCCGTAGTAGCCGACGGCGTTCTCGTTGCCCGCCACCTCATCGGCGATCGCCTGGGAGGAGGGCATCATGAGGGCCGAGGGGGCGAACTCCTCGGGGCCCTTGACGACGCCCCGCCGCAGGACGTGTTCCTTGAGGAAGATATGGGTCCCCGAATTCACCTCGCGCGAGAGGATGACGATGGGCTTGTTCGCCCCGCCCAAGACCTTCCAGTTCGTGATGTTGCCCAGGAAGATCTCCCGGAGCTGGTCCATGGTGAGGTTCTTGACCGGGTTCTTGGGATGGACGACGACCGCGATCCCGTCGAGGGCCACCTTTTCCTGGCTGGGCTTGACCCCTTTCGCCTCGGCCTGCTTGATTTCCCTGTCTTCCATGGCCCGGGACGATTCGGCGATGTCGCAGGTCCCGTTGATCAGGGCGGCGATGCCCGTCCCGGACCCGCCGCCGGTGACGGCGATATTCACCCCGGGAGCGCGCTTGCTGAAGGCTTCGGCCCAGGCTTGGCCCAGGTTGACCATGGTGTCGGACCCCTTGATCTGGATGGATTTCGCCTTTTGAGGGACGGTCGCCGCGGCGGCTGCAGCGGCCAGGACCAAGGCCGCCGCCGTCGTTGCGGCAACCGCAACGACCACGACCAGAGTCGTTGCCAGGATTGCGGAAAACTTCCTCATGACAGTGCTCCTTTATGGATCCGCATATGTTCAGGGTGAATGGCCAAGAATTAGAAACGATTATAAAGGGAGGGGAATAGGGTGTCAAGATGGTGGACCGGGCTGTTGGGGAAAACTGAAAAGTGAACTGATTAAGGCTGAAAAGTGAACACCTGAGCTACAGTCTTCCACGAGGAGGACTGAATGACTCAAGTTCACAAGCGATTCACCGACGACCAGCTGCGGAGCCTGTTCCGAGCGTACGAAGATGGGCAGGGGGAGGAGGTGGGCGGCCCCTGGGGCGGGGCCTGGCGCGGAGCCCTAGGAAAATCCCGATGACATTTAGGGGCGAATGTGATAAATTTTTCGAATCGAGATTGGTTTCGAGGAACGCCCCACATCGGGATTCCAGGGGAGGCCGCATGGAACGACTGTTCGACGAAGAACTCACGAAACTCAAGGAAAAGCTCCTGCGGATGGCCGCGCTCGTGGAGGACTCCATCGAGCTCGCGATCGAGGCCCTGAAGACCCAGAAGGAGGAGCCCGGCTGCGAGGTCCTGAAGCGAGAACACGACGTCAACCTCCTGGACGTGGAGATCGACGAGACGTGCCTCCGCCTCCTGGCCCTGCGCCAACCCATGGCCGGCGACCTTCGGTTCGTCACCTCGGCGATGAAGATCGGGGTCGAGCTCGAGCGGATGGGGGATCTGGCGGTGAACATCGTCGAGCGGGCCGAAGAGCTGCGGACCATGCCCCTCCTGAAGCCGCTGATCGACATCCCCCGGATGGCCCAGATGGCCCAGGCCATGGTCCGCGACTCCATCAAGTCCTTCATCACCCGTGACGACGCTTTGGCCCAGGACGTCCTCAAGCGGGACGAGGACGTGGACCACTTGAACGACCAGATCTTCCGCGAGCTCCTGACCTATATGATCGAGGACCCCTCCACGATCAAGAGGGCCGTGGGCCTGCTCCTCGTCGGCCGCCATCTGGAGCGGATCGCGGACCATGCCACGAACGTCGGCGAGGACGTGATCTACATCGTCCGGGGCAAGACCATCAAGCACTACCTCGACCGCAAGCCTTTCGCGGGCTGCGAAAAATAGTTGAATAAATCTATTGATTTTTGATTTTTCTTCGGCTAGACTGGGGAAAAGTTTTCTTTCGCCGGCTGGAGAAAACGGAACCTACCTTATAAATCATCATTTTCCCCTTTTCTGCTGTTAAAAACAGCCGGCATCTTTAAATAATGACCTCCGCGCTCCTGATCCGGCTCGGCGGGTTGGGCGATCTGCTCGTCGCCCTTCCGGCGCTCCGGCTCGTCCGGGTATCCTTCCCGGACGCCTTTCTCCATCTCCTCGCCCGAAAGGAATACGGCGGGCTCCTCCTCGAAGCGGGCGTTGTGAACGCCGTCTCCGCGGCCGATGACATAAAGTGGATGCCCCTGTTCGATGCGGGGGCACCGGCTGGCGCGGGGGTGCGGGCCAAAGCGCCCGTCCCGGCTAACGCGGGGGGACAGGCGGAAACGCCGGTCCCGCCCCGGCTTGCGCGGGGGGGCGGGCCGGGAAAAGCCCCCGTCCCGGCTCACGCGGGGGGACAGGCGGAATTCCGGCGGGAACTCTCGCGCTACGATTGGACCGCGGGCTGGTTCCACGGACAAGTCCCCCCGCGTGAGCCGGGACGGCCGTTTTTGCCAGTCCCCCCGCGTGAGCCGGGACGGACGAAGGCGGGGGTCACCCTCCTTCCCCGCGAATTCCTCTATGATCCGGCGTCGGGCTCGCCACTCAGCCGCTATTTTTTCGACAGGACGATGGATGCGCTTCGGTCCATCGTCGTTGCCGAAGACGGCGAGTGTGATGGCGGCGGCGCCCCCGCCGCGTCCTTCGACGATTGCCGCCTTCTCTTTCCTACCGACCTTCCTCGCCGCGAACCGTTCGCGGTTGTCCATCCGGGGAGCGGCAGCCCGAAGAAATGCTGGCCCCTCGACCGCTTCCGCCGAGTGATCGAGGCTCTCGGGGAACGCGGCCTGGGCGGTTTCCTCGTCTCGGGGGAGGCGGAAGCCGGTCGGGAGGCCGATCTGGACGCCCTTCCGCTGCCTTCCGGCTGGCGCCGTCTGGTCCGTCCCCCGCTGTCAGACCTCGCGCGCCTGTTGCGCGCCGCGGCGGTCTATGTCGGCAACGATTCCGGTCCGACGCACCTGGCCGCGGCCTGCGGCGCGGAGACGATCGCGGTCTTCCGCGATGAATTTGCGTCGGCCTGGGCGCCGTTCGGCCGGGGCACAGTCTTGAGCGCTCCGAGTGTCGAGGAGGTGGCGGCGGAGGACGTTATCGCCGTTCTGACGAGAGTCCTGGACGCGACGGCGTAGTCGCCGCCGCCGTCACTTGTTCAGCTGATCGAGGGTCTTGAACAGGACGGCATATTCCGGCCGGTCCGTCGTGCTCTGACCGACGTACTTGAATTGGCAGATCCCCTGTTTGTCGACGATAAAGACGCTGGTGATGTTCTGGTCCACCTTGCTTCCGCCCCAGTCCGTTGCGAACAGGCCCAGGCCCTTGGAGACCTTCCGGTCGGCGTCGATGAGGATCGGAAAGGGCATCGGGACCTTGCCCTTCTCCATGCCGAAGTCCTTGGGATAGCTCGTCCGCCACCGTTCCATGCGGGCCTTGCCCTGGTCGTCCAGCTTGGACGGGTCGGCGGGGTTCTTCCAGTCCTTGATCTTGACGAGCTGTTCGGGGTTGGTGTCCAACCACTGGGCGACGACGTCCTTGGCATAGGGGAAGATGTAGACGATTTCCATGTTGTATTTCTTGCGGATTTCGGACGTTTTTTCGAGGTCGACGATCTCCGCGTACTTGTAGTTGTCGATCGTGCACCAGCGGCCCTCGGCGGCGAATCCGCGGGGGAAGATGAGCAGCACGTTTTTGCCCTTCAGCCCGGCCAGGTCGAACGTCCCGCCCTGGAAGGTCGGGAGCGAGAAGTTCGGCATGGGCTGGCCGACGGTCACGGGCCGGATGTCGCCGCCCTGGCCGCGGAGCCCGGCGCCGCCCGCGGCGAGGGCCAGGATGACGACGACCGCGGCGAAGAATCGGGGTGTTTTCATGGGGACCTCCTGTCGATAGACGGTATCATACCACAAACGGGGGCCGGCGGGTTTGGCGGAATGGAAACGGGGGCGGTCTTCTGCTAGAATGGAGAAGAGACGACGTCCGGTGAAAACCCTCACCCTAGCGGCCGACCTGTCCGAGATCGACGGTGTGCGCCAATTCCTCCGCGACCAACTCCAGGGCGTGGCCATCTCGGAGCAGAATTTCTTCAAGATCGAGCTGGCCGTAGTCGAAATCTGCATCAACGTCATCCGCTATGCCTATCCCGGGGCGCACGGCTCCATCACCCTCTCCCTGAAGGATGGCCGGAGACGGGTGGTTGTGGAGGTCCGGGATTCGGGCGTTCCCTTCAACCCGTGCGCGGCCCCCAAGCCCGACGTCAAGGAAATCGTGGCGGCGGGCCGGAAGGGCGGGCTGGGGATCTACCTTACCCTCCAGCTCATGGACACGTGCGATTACCGCCGCGAGGACGGACAGAACGTCCTGACGATGATCAAGAAGATCTAAACGGTCGCAATGACACACGGCCCCGTCAAAAATAGAATTTCGACTCGCCGATGAGCTTGGCCATCTCCTCGATTTCGGCGACGAGGATCTTCTTGCGGCCGAGGAGCGAGTTGATTTCCTTCGTCGTCAGGGTGGAACCGACGGCCTTTTTGACCGTCTCGAAATCCAGCGCCCGGATCCTGTCCACGAGCTCCCGCGGGGCCTGCTTGATGAGGATCGGATCGCCGTTTTCGTATTTCTTGAGCCCGTTCCTGCCGTAGACCAGCCGGTCCGTGTATTCGGCCGACGACCGGAAGGCGAATGAGTGGTCGATGAGTAGCGTCCGCCAGTCGGCGCTGTAGAGGATATTCTCCTGGGTGCGGTCTTCGTTGGCGACCAGGCAGTCCCAGATGCGGGTGATGTACTTGCCGCGGCCGACGATCTCCTCGAATTCTGGGGGAGGTTCCTCTTTCCGCCCCTCCTTCCGGGCCTTCTCGTTGTCCTCGACGAGCTTCAGGAGGCTCGTCTTCGAATCGACCCAGAGCAGCAGGGCCCCCCGCTTTCCGTTGAATTCGCGCTCGACCGCCGGCGGGAGCATGTTCAGGCCGAGCAGCTTGTCGAGGCGGTAGGCGGCGATTTCATATTTCCAGTGCTGGAGCCCGGTCGGGTTCTTCCAGGCGGCCTTCTTTTCGACGTCGCCCGCCTTGAGATAGAGTTTCCAGGGGTGCGTCACGCCCTCGCCGATGGGCTCGGATTTCACGATGTCGGCTGTCGCCAGGAATTTTTCCCAAGCCTCCCGCTGGGCGACCTCATCGGCCGTGTATTGCGGCGCGGCTGGGGCCGGTGTCTTCACCAGCCCCCCCGCGTTAGCCGGGGCCGGTGTCTTCACTAGTCCCCCCGCGTTAGCCGGGACCAGGGCCAGGGCCGCCGTCAGGAACAGGGCGGCCGCCCCCCATCGGGATCTCGCGTTCATCGATTCCCCTCCTTGGCCGCCAAAAGTGCCTTGTGCTGGCGGAAGATCAGGACCCCGACGACGATCCAGGCGGCCACGGCGACGACGTTGATGAGGGCGATGGTCTCGATCCGAAGTGAGAAGAAGGTCATGTTCAGGAACACGAGGAGGGCGGACAGCGTGTCGCCCGTCCGCTGGAAGAACGTGTCGATCGCCGCCTTGGCCTTGTATTTCTCCTCGCGCGTCGTGATGAGGAAGAGCGCGTGGCGCGTGGTGTTCATGATGGAGTAGTCCGAGCCGTTCTCCAGGGCCTTCACCCACTTGACCATGAGGAGCGACGCCCCGAGGCTTACGGCCGTGTAGCCGCCGAGGGCGATCAGGGGGAGGAAGAACATCGCCCACCGCACCCCGAACCACTTGAAGACGCGCGACACGACGAACAGCTGAACGAACATCGCCCAGAGATTCATGATGGCGTTGAAGTCGGCATAGAACCGGGCGATGTACTGCTGGACGAATTCGGCGGCCTGGGCGGCGGGGAGGGCCGCCGCCTCCGCGGCCTTGTGAGCCGCCGGCGTGACGATGTTCCCCAGGATATATTCGCCGTTCGTGTTGACGAAATTCAGGAGGAGGACGAACACGGCGATGGACAGGAGATAGCGGCTCTTCCAGAGCAGCCGGAACCCGCCGCCCTTCTCCAGGGGTTTCGCCTTGTCCTCGGCCGCATCCGCCGGCGCGGGCAAAGCCGTCGCGGGCGAAGCTGGGGTGACAAGCAAGGCTGGGGCGACCGGCAAAGCCGGCGCGCCCGGCGGCCCTCCGGCCGGTCTGCGTCCCGTCCGACCCTTGACCTCCCGATGGTGGATGACGCGGGCGAAGACGATGCAGGCCCCTAGGATGGCCCCGGCGACGAGCATCATTTCATAGACGCTCCGGGTATTGGCCAGTTTCTTGGCGAGTTGGGAGCCGACGAACCCTCCGAGCGTCGCGCCGAAAGCGACGATGGGGAAGAGGCGTTTGCCCGCCTCCATGGTGTAGATGTCGTTGGCGAACGCCCAGAACTGGGCGATCACCATGACATTGAAGATCCCCACCCAGATGAAATAGGCCGCCCCGACGGCCTTTCCCGAGAGGCCGACGCCGTGCAGGGCGTAAAACAGCATGAGGTTCGAGATGAAAAAGAGGGTCACCCGGGTGATCAGGATCTGACGGGGGACCCGCGATGCCAGGCGGCTGAAAATCTTGACGATGAAGATCAGGAGGACGGCCTGGGCGACGCCCATGTAGCTCTTGGCTTCGGGCGACCAGCTCCCAAGGATCAGGGCCTCCCGGATCGGCTTGATGATGTAGTAGGCCGTCAGGAGCAGGAAGACGTTGAGCGTGAGGAGGGACGCCGTCAGGGCTTCGCCCGGATGGATGTCGGTGAAGATCCGGAGGAATTTGGTGGCGCCGTTCGGGGGCTGCGCAGGGACGGAACTCGTTGCGTCGGCGTCCATCGGCGTCAGGCCTCCTCGGCAATTTCTATTTCAAGATGAGATCGAAGAGCACGGCCGCCTCGCCTTCGGCCGCGATCCGGGCGTTGAGCGTCTCGAGGATGCGCGCCCGCCGGGTCAGGAGACCCTTGATCTCCGCATCGTTGAGATAGGGCTTGAGGACGGTTTCCGCGTCAGCCGGGACGAAGTCCCGCAGCCCGGCGTAGAGGCGGCGCGAGCAGCGGGCGACCGCGACCGAGGCCGGGAGCTCCGGCGAGGGGTCGAAGGCCTCGGCGAAATCGACGCGGCAGACCCGCCCGTCGTCCTTGTGGATGAGAATGTCGTTGATGTCCCTCTCGCAGCACACCAGGGCCTCGAGGACGGCCAGCTCGTCCAGGGCGTCCTGGAGGGCACGGGGGTCGAACGCCGCGGCCCGGCCGGCCTTCCGTCGCTCGGCTTCGGATATGCAGTTGTCCATGAAGATCTGAAGCGATCCCTTCCGGCCCTCGACCTCGCGTTCGACGACCGGCGGAACGACCGGGACCCGAAGGAGCTTGGACAGGGTGTAGGCGGCGAGCTCGTACTTGTAGCTGATGGGCGAGATCTCGGGGCGGCGGACGTTGACGTACTTGAAGAACCCCCTTCGGGAGCCACTTGCGTCGCGAAGCGAGATCCGCCAGGCCGCGCCCCGTCCGGGCTCGATATTCTTATCGACGGATGTGATCTTGGCGCTTTTCAGGAAATCCTCGAGTGCTTTCTGCTCGGCGTCTTCGCCTGTCCTCACGCTTTGCGTGAGGGCGGCGCCAGCAAACACCATCCCCAACACCCCGACGACCATGAGGACCGGCAACGCTTTCATGGCTCAATCCCTCCTGATGACAGAAGCGCTCCCATTTTCGATGCGAAGGCCCCAGACCCGGCCGTTGGGAGAAGAGATGCCCGTGTCGATGACCCACACTTTTCCGTCGTAGCGCTTCATGTCGTCTTCCCGTCCCCGGAAGTGTGACGGTGTATGGGCGACGACGACCCGCTGGGCTCCAATAAGTTTGAGGATGCGGTCGACGCGGGCCTCGTAGTCCTGGCCTGAATCGGGATCCGCCAGGCTTCGGTCCCAAAGCGGTCCGGAGGGCTGAAATAGGATTCGGGGGGGGAAATACTGCTGGTGGTCCCGCAAATACCGCTGCATCTCGCTGCGGTAAAGGTTGTTGATGGTTTCGAGGCCCCGGGTCGCCCAGGACTCGGTCAAGCCGCCGTGGACGAAGACCGTGTCGTTGATCTTGATGACGACGTTGTGCTCGGCCAGCCAAGGACCGTAGAGCTCGGTGAAATTCCGGTAGTAGTCCGCGACCGCCTCGGACTCCTGGTCTCGGATGAGTTCTTTCCAGCGGTCATCCGAGACGCTCCCGCCGGCCTTCTTCTCCTCGGCGGCGATGATCTCCCTCGACAAAAAGTCTTTGAATTGCTCGGGGGTGACATAGTCCTCGAATTGCGTCGACCGTTGCATGAGGTTCATTTCCTCGTGATTGCCGAGGAGCATGTGGACCATGCCGCCGGCGGCCGCCGCTTCCTTTTCCAGCTTTTTGATGAGGCCAAAGATCTCCTTGGCTCTTTTCCCGCGATCCATGACGTCGCCCATCTGAACGAGGTGGGATTTGCCGCCGGTCCAGTGCCCGTCGCTGTCGACGAGGTCCGCCCATTGGAGCAGCTGGAAGAAATGGTAGTAGTCGCCGTGCAAGTCCCCGATGGCCACGATCCTCTGGACCCCGGTCCAGACGCACTCCGGCCGGGCTGCGGCCGGCGGGGGCGCCGCCAGGAGCAGGCCGGCTAGGACGGCGAGGAGCAGGAGGGAGAGCGGCGCGCGGCGTCGAGGCGGGCGGGGCGGCGATTTTGTTTCCGACAAAGAACCCTTCTGACGCTATCTTAGAATAACCGCTGAATTAGTCAAGCCGCAAGGCGGCCAGGCGGGATGGGCTCCGGGAGGGGCGCCGTCCGGCGGGCGGCTTTGCAATCCTCCCGGTCTCGTGATACCTTTCTCCCGCCATGGACAAAACCTGTACGACCAAATTCCTCGTCCATACCTACGAAGTCGATTTCCGGGCGCGAGCCCTGCCACTCACCCTCCTCAACTATCTCCAGGACGCCGCGGGCGAACACGCCACCCGCTTGGGATTCTCCGTCCTCGAGATCATGAAGAGGAACCTCACCTGGTTCCTGTCGCGGTATCATATTCGGGTCCGCCGCTACCCGTCGTTCGGCGAAACGATCGCCGTCACCACCTGGCCGTCGGGGAAGCAGGGGATCTTCGCCCTCCGGGATTTCGAAATCGCGGACGCGGACGGCCGGATCATCGGCGAGGCCACGAGCTCTTGGGTGCTCTGGAACCTCAAGCTCCGTCAGCCGGCCCGGCTTGAGGAAAACCTGCCCGATCGGGTGGCCCTGGAAAAGCGGGCCCTCGCCGACGCTTTCGGGCCGCTTCCCGCCTGTCCGGCCGGCGGGCGCGAGCTCCCGTTCCGCGTCGAGATGCAGGACATCGATTTCAATAACCACGTCAACCATCCGGTCTACATCCAATGGGCCCTCGAGACCGCCCCCGAATCCGTCCTCCGGACGCTCGCGCCGGTCGAGATCGAGGTCGCCTACAAGGGCGAGGCGCTCTACGGCGAGGAAGTGGTATCACGCATCCATCCGGCGGAGGAGGGGCCGCGCCCCGTCTTCCTTCACGGGATCTACCACCGGGAGAAGGGGACGGAGCTGACCCGGCTCCGCACGACCTGGGGCCCCCTTGAATAGAAGGGGTCAGGTCTTAACTTTTAACATTTATGGCGAGACCTGGCACTACGGGGTCAGGCCGGGTCAAATTTGTCAAATGTTAAGACCTGACCCCATTTGACTTTGACAAGTCCTTTTGATACAAGTGCAGAGGGACGATAACGCATGGTCATCGACAAACGGGAGAAGAACAGCGTCGTCATTTTCGACATCGACGGCGAGATCCGGCGGTCGGACATCACGGACGTCACCCTCCACCAGCTGGTGAAGGAGGAGCTCGAGCAGGGGAAGAAGCACATCCTCCTCAACTTCGAGAAGGTCGGCTTCATCGACAGCTTCGGCGTCGGGGAGATCCTGGCCAGCTACATCTCCACCCACAACCTCGGCGGGAAGCTCAAGCTGGCCCGCATCTCCAAGAAGCTGTTCCTGATCTTCCAGGTCACCATGCTCACCAAGGTCCTGGACATTTTCGACGAAGAGGACTTGGCTCTCCGGAGCTTCCTCAAAGAGTAGCCTCGCCCCGTCGGCGCACGAGCCCCTTCATGGCGGAAGGACGCCTGCACAGAATCCTGTCGGCCGTCGTTAAGATCAAGCCCGGAGAGGCGCGCCTCGCCCTCCTGTTGTTCGCCTATTTCTTCCTCATCACCGCCCCGTTCAATATTATCAAGTCCCTTCGGGACGCGTCCTTCCTCGAGGACCTCGGCCCGAATTTCCTGCCCTACGCCTACGCCTCGGCCCTGGTGGTCGGCCTCGCGGTCTCGCTCCACGCCCGGCTCCAGGCGAAGCTCTCGCGCCGCGGCCTCCTCAGGTCCACCCTGGTCTTCTTCCTCCTCCTCGACCTCGCTTTCTGGGCGGTCTTCTCCACGTCGGACTGGAAATGGTGGACCCTCCTCTATTGGATGTGGGCCAACGTCTTCGTCGTGGTCCTCACCACCCAGTTCTGGATCCTGGTCAACGACGTCTTCAACCCCCGGGAAGCCAAGCGCTTGATCGGCTTCTTCGGGAGCGGCGGAATCCTGGGCGGCGTGGCCGGCGGGGTGCTGACCGGTTTCGCGGCCCGGTGGATGAACTCGCACGACCTGCTCCTTCTCTCGGCCGCCTTCCTTCTCGCCGCTCTGGCCGTCGTCGCGGCCTTGTTCACCGGCCGGGGCTGGGGAGCCCTGGCCGGTGGGAGCCCGCGGCCCGAGGGACCGCCGCCCTCCACCGGACCGTCCAAAGTCGGGTTCTGGGACTGCGCCCGCAGCGTGCGGAAGAGCCGCTACCTGACGCTCATCGGGGCCGTGGTCATGGTCACCGGAATCGTCTCGACTTTCATCGACTGGCAGTCCAAGACCATCATCTTCCAGGCCGGCCGGGCCAACCTGACCTCGTTCTTCGGCTTCTTCAACTCCGGCCTCCTGGTTTTCGCCTTCCTCTTCCAGCTCGTCCTGACCAGCCGCTTCATCGAGCGCTTCGGCATCCGGCTCGGGCTCATGATCTACCCCGCGGTCCTATTCTTCATGTCGTTCGGGATCGCCGTCCGGCCGGACCTGCTGTTCGCCGTCGGGATCAAGGGAAGCGACAAGGCCCTGTCCTATTCGCTCAACCAGTCGGCCCGGGAGCTGCTGTACATTCCCGTCGTCCCGGAGCTGAAATACCGGGCCAAGATCTTCATCGACATGTTCCTCAACCGCTTCTCGAAGGCGATCGGCGGGCTTATCCTCCTCGTCCTCATCCTTCTGGCCTATGGAAAATTCGGGACCGTCGCGGGCCCGGGCGTCCTGGCCGTCGTGAGCGCCGTCTCCGCGGGCTTCATCGTCCTCTGGATGGTCCTTAACGCGCGGCTCGACCGGGCGTACGTCCGTGAGGTCCGGCTCCAGCTCGCGAAGAAATGGGAGCGGCCCGACACCCTCATCTCCGAGCGGATGGACGTCGAAACGGCCAAGCTCATCGTCGACGCGCTCGAGAGTCGGACGCAGAGCCCGACCCTGTTCGCTCTCCACCTCTACGATCTGGCCCGGCGCCGGAAGCTCACGCCCGAGATCAAGAGCCTCCTGGCCCCGCCGCCGGCGGAACCTTCGCCCTCGCTCTCGAACCCCCTGATGGAGAGCGAGGAGGCGCTCGGGATGCCCGACGCCCACGATCCCGCCCTCTCGGCCGAGATGGACGCGGAGATCCGGGAGATCCTGGCGCTCGACAGCTACCAGAAGCTCATGGTCGAATATGCGGGGCGCATCCTCGACGCCCCTTCTGGCGGGGCCGAAACGGCGCGGATGGAGCTGGCCAAGGCGATCGGTCTGATGGACCGCGGGTCGCCCCTGGTCGGGAGGCTCGGGGACCTCCTCGACGACCCGTCCCCGGCCGTCTTTCAGTTCGCCGCGGAGTCCGCGGGACGGCTCCGGGACCGCGAATTCGTCGCCCTGCTCGTCCGGCGGCTGGCCGATCCGCTGTCCCGAGGGGACGCCCGGGCGGCGCTCGAAAAATACGGGGAATCGATCGTCGGGACGCTCGCGGATTTTCTGGCCGACCGCGAAGGAGGCGGCGGAGTCCGGGGTCCCGTGGCCTCGCTCCTGGCCGGAATCGGAACCTCGGAAGCGGCCGAGGCCCTGCTCGAGGAGCTCGACCGCGGCCCGTCCGGGCTCGATGAGGACATCATCGACGCCCTGGATCGGATCCGTTTGCGGAACCCGGCGCTCGCCTTTCCGGGGGACGCGGTCCGAGCGCGCCTGGCGTCGGTCCTCGCGGCCTTCGGCCCGGTCTCGGGGGCGGCCGACCTGCTGCCCGTCTTCCGGCTGCTCGGGCTCATCCACGATCACGAGGACATCTTTCGGGCCTACCAGAACCTCCTCAAGGGGACCAAGGATTCGATCGGCTACGCGATCGAGCTTCTGGACCATACGCTCGACCCCGAAACCAAAAGCCGGCTGTTCCCCCGGCTGGACGACCTCGCGGGAGGCGGCGCGGCGCCGGCCCGGACATGAGGGAAGGCCGCGCCTACCGGCTCCTCCGCCGCTTCGTGGACGTCCGCCCCGAAGAGGCCGAGGCCGTCCTCCGCTTTTTCCTCCAGTTCTTCCTGATCATGGCCGCCGCTTACATGATCATGCCCCTGAAGATTTCGACCTTTCTGAAGAATCTCGGCTCCGAGAAGCTGCCCTTAGCCTACCTCCTGACGGCGATCCTGATGAGCTTCGTCGCGGCCTTCAATTCCCGGCTGATGCAGCGGATGGACCGGCGCCGCTTTGCGATGGGCAGCCAGGTGTTTTACATCCTCAGCCTCCTCGTCTTCCGGCTCCTCTTCCTCAACCATCAAACCTGGATGTCCCTGGCCTTCTGGTTCTGGTCCGACGTTTTCCTGGCGACCTCGGTCAGCCAGTTCTGGATCCAAGCCGGGGATTTTTTCAGCCCGCGCCAGGCCCGGCGATTCGTCGGTTTCTTCATCGGAGGCGGGCTGCTCGGCGGCATCACCGGCTCGCTCGCCGCGTCCCTCCATCGCGGGATTCTCGCGGCGGACGACCTTCTGCTCCTCTGCGCCCTCTTCCTCCTCGTTGGCCTGGGGCTCGTGGCCCGGGCCCCGCACGCCGCGGGGGCCCCCCCGGACCATCCGGCCGCGCCGGAAACGCCGCCGGGGCGCAAGGTCCGGGTCGGCTATCTTCAGAGCCTGAAGGCCCTCCTCGGCAGTCGGTATCTCCTCCTGCTGAGCGGCATGATGCTCGCGGCCATGATCGTCTCCAAGATCATCGATTTCCAGTTCAACGCGGTCCTGAGTCTGCGCTTCAAAGGCGACCCGGCCCAGATCACGGTCTTCGTGGCGACGTTCAACACGGCCCTCCTCGTCCTGTCCTATCTCCTCAACGCCCTCTCCACGAACCGCATCCTCCGCCGGTTCGGCCTGCGGAACGCGATCTCGATTGCGCCCGCGGTCCTGGCCCTGGGCGCGGGCGCTGGGTTCTTCGTCCCGGCCGGGCCCCTGCTGGCCTGGGCGACGCTGATGCGTGGAGCGGACAAGAGCCTGACCCACTCGCTGAGCCAGTCGACGCGGGAGCTCCTCTACATCCCGGTCCCTCCCGAGACGAAATACAAGGCCAAGATCTTTATCGACCTCTTCGTCAGCAAGTTCGGCGACGCCCTGGCCGCGCTCTTCCTCCTCGTCTACGCCCGGCTCCTCCACGTTCCGATCCGGCAGCTGAGCTGGCTGTCGCTCGCCTTCATCCTGGCCTGGCTCCTCTTCAACCGCCGGCTCATCCGCGAATACGCCGGGATCGTCAAGAAGAACCTGGCCCTGAAATGGCCCGACGCGGACAAGTTCGTTTTCGACCAGATCGACGTCGACGCGACAAAGCTCGTGTTCGACACGCTCGAGAGCCGGAACCGCAGCTCCGTTCTCTATGCGATGAATCTCCTGGATTTGATCAAGAAGGAAAAGCTGAGCCCCGAGCTCAAGAAGATCATCGCCCTCCAGTCGGACGCGGTGTGGGCCGGATCGTTCGATGGGCTGCTCGACGCTCGCGCGGAAACATCGGCCTCGGACTGGGATGACGCGCTCGAGGACGCGGACCTCGACAGCCAGGTTCGGGAGGTCCTCTCCCTCGACGTTTACCAGCAGGTGATGCGCGAGCGGGTGGAGAAGATCGCCGAGGCGCGGGACGGAGAGGACGTCACGGCCCAGATGGAAGTCGCCAAGGCCCTGGGGATGATGTCGGCCGACGCCCCGCTCGTCCGGAACCTCGGCCGGCTTCTGAAGCACGAGTCGCCCGAGGTCGTCCGCTACGCCCTCGAAAGCGCGGGCCGGCAGCGGAAGATGGACTTCGTCCCCCTGATCGTCCCTCACCTCGGCCGGGCGACGACGCGGGAAGTCGCCGAGCAGGCGCTGCTCGCCTACGGCGACCGGATCGCGGGCACCTTGAAGGATTACCTGGCCGACGCCGGGGAGCCGGCTGCCGTCCGGAGCGCGCTTCCGGAGATTCTGGCCCGCATGGGAACCCAGCGGGCGGCGGACGCCCTCGTCCGCGAGCTCCGCAAAGGTGACGAAAGCGTCCGGGCGGCGGTCATCGAGGCCCTCGGCCGCGTCCGTTCACGGCTTCCAGTCATCGCGTTCCGGCCTGCGGACATTGAGCCGGAGATCTTCGCCGGCATCCGGCGGTCGTGCGAGGCGGTGATCGAGATGAATCGGACCCGCGCCCGCGAAGGGGGAGCGGCCGCCGCGGCGGGCGCGGAAACGGTCCTGGTCCGGACCCTGAAGCTCGTGTTCGAGCTGCTGGGACTCCTCTATCCCCACGACGACATCGCCCGGGCCTACCAGAACTACACCGAGGGGACCAAGCGGTCGGTGGACTATTCGCTCGAGCTCCTCGAGCACCTCCTCAAGAAAGAGATCAAGGACGCCCTCATGCCCCTCCTCGAGGAGCGGCCGCTCGACGAGAAGGCAGCGGTCTGCGCGAGGATCCTCCGGACGCTTTGACGTTCCGTCCGACGGAGGTTGCGCGGGCCGTCTTCGGTTGTGGTAAAATGGGGGCATCAAGGACGCGATGGCCACGCTGTACATCTATCCGAAACAGGGGGATTCGTATTCCGTCGTCCTGAAGGACGCGCCCATCGGCCTGGGCCGGGCCTCCGACAACGAAATCCCCATTCCCGACCCGTTCTGCTCCAGCCACCACGCCCAAATCGTCCCCTCGGACGGCGGGTTCGTCGTCAAGGACAACGGCAGCAAGAACGGGACGTTCGTCAACGGGAAGAAGATCCTGTCGCCGGCGACGCTCAAGATCGGCGACGAGATCCTGGTCGGTTCGGTCCGCATCCTCTTTGACCGGCCGCTCCGGACGAACGTCGAGCTGACGGACGGGCCGGCCCCTCCGACGAACCTCAATACGATCATCCCCATGCGGGAGATCCTGGCCAAGCCGACGTCCCGGGCCACCGCTACCGCGTCCGCCCCCCTCACGGACGCGGACCAGATGCGGATCGAAAACCGGATGTTCTCTGTCCTGAGCGAGGTCAGCCAGGCCCTGGTGCTCCACAAGCCGATCGCCGAGCTCCTCGAGCACGTCATGGACGTCATCTCCGCCCACCTGTCCATGGACCGCGGGGTCCTGATGCTCAAGGAGGGCAATCCCGTCCAGCTCATCCCCAAGGTCGTCCGGGTCAACGCCAAGCCGCTCCGCAACCAGAAGATCCAGGTCAGCCGGAGCATCGTCGCCATGGCCTTCGACCAGCAGCTCTCGGTGCTGACCTCGGACGCCGCGGTGGACCCCCGGTTCAAGGCCCGGGAGAGCATCATCGATTCCGGCATCCATTCGGTGATGTGCGTCCCCCTGTGGAACAACAAGGAGATCATCGGGGTCATCTACGCCGACCGGATTTCGTTCCTCCAGGCCTTCACCGAGGAGGACCTCCGGCTTCTGACGCTCCTGTCCAACCTGGCCGCGGTCAAAATCGAGAACTCGAGGCTGATCGAGCAGTCCATCGAAATGGAGAAGATGGAGCGGGAGCTCGAGCTGGCCGCCCGGATCCAGAAGGACTTCCTGCCGAAGTCCGACCCGGCCTTCGCCCGGTTCGGCGTCTCCGGGAAGAACGTCCCCTGCCTCCAGGTCGGCGGCGACTACTACGACTACATCCCGATCGACGGCGGCCGGATCGGCCTGGCCGTGGCCGACGTATCGGGCAAGGGCGTCAGCGCCTCGCTTCTCATGGCCTCGCTCCGGGCGGCCCTCCAGTCCGAGGTGCGGCCCCACTATGAGCTGCCGGCCATGGCCGCCAAGCTGAATGAGTTCGTCCACCGCAGCTCCGCGATCAACTCCTTCATCACCTTCTTTTTCGCCGAGCTGAACACGGCCACGGGCGAGCTGGCCTACGTCAACGCCGGCCACAACGCGCCGCTCATCCTCGGCTGCGACGGCGGCGTCCGGACGCTCCCGAGCACGGGGCTCTGCCTGGGGATGCTGCCCGAGATGACTTTCGAGGAAGGGCGCGAGACCCTGGCCCCCGGCGAGATCATGATTCTCTATACCGACGGCCTCTCCGAGAGCCGGAACGCGGCCAACGAGGAGTACGGCGCCGACCGCCTGGCCGAGGTCTGCCGGAAAAACCCCGAAACCTCCGCTCGGGAGATGATGGACGCGATCTTCCGCGACTTGGAAGCCTTCACCAACCGGGCCCCGGCCGCCGATGACCGGACGCTGGTCATCGTCCGCCGGACGTCCTGACGCCCGCCCTGCGATTCCCCCCGTAGTATTTTTATGGGAATTTCCTTATGATTAGGCTCTTAAAAATGAAAGGCCCGTCCATGAAGAAAGCCGCCGCCGCCCCGATCCTCGCCTGGGGAGTGCTCGCCGGGCTGCTCGCCCTCGCCCCGTCCCCGGGGATCCGGCCGGCGCCGGCCCAGGTCCCCACTGAAGGGGCGCGATGAAAACCAAGTTCAGTCTGACCACGGCCACCGCCCTGGTCATCGCCAACATGGTCGGAACGGGCGTCTTCACCAGTCTCGGCTTTCAGATCGGGCTCGACAAGGCAGGGAACCCCGTCATCTCCTCGGGCCTGGCGCTCATCCTCCTCTGGGTCCTCGGGGGGATGATTGCCCTCTTCGGGGCGCTCACCTATTCCGAAGCCGGAGTCCTCTATCCCCGCAGCGGCGGCGAATACCACTATCTGACCAAGATGTACCATCCCGCCCTGGGGTTCATGGCCGGCTGGATCTCGTTCACCGTCGGCTTCGCCGCCCCGGTGGCGGCGGCCTCGATCGCCCTTGGCACGTACCTCCGGAGCGCCCTCGCCCTGCCCGAGGTCCTTGCCGGCGCGGCCTTCCTCAAGACGTCGTCGGTCATCGGGATTCTCGTCGTCGCCGCGCTGTCCACGATCCACGCCGCGGACAAGATCCTCGGGGCCCGGTTCCAGAACGTCATCACCATCTTCAAGGTGGCCTTCATCTTCGTCATCATCGGCCTCGGCCTCACCCTCGGCAAATCCGCTTCGCTCTCATTCGGCCCCACGGCCGCGGCCGTCCACGACATCCTAAGCCCGGCCTTCGCCGTCTCGATGTTCTTCGTCACCTTTTCGTATTCCGGATGGAACGCGGCGGCCTACGTCGCGGGCGAGATCGACCGGCCGTCCCGGAACCTCCCGATCAGCCTGATCACGGGCACGCTCTTCGTCATCGCCATGTATGTCCTTCTGAACTTCGTCTTTCTCTACACCGTCCCCCTGCCTGAGCTCGCCGGCAAGCTCGAGGTCGGGTTCGTCTTCGCCACCAAGGTCTTCGGGACCGGAGGCGGGAGGCTGATGGGCGGGATCATCTCTTTCCTCCTGCTCTCGAGCATCAGCGCCATGATCATCGCCGGCCCGCGCATTTCGCGGTCGATCGGCGAGGACTACTACCTCTTCCGCTGGATGGGGAAGAACAGCCGCAAGGATATCCCGGTCGTGGCCATTGTCACCCAGGCCGTTCTGACGATTTTCTACATCCTCACTTCGACGTTCGATCAGGTCATCGTTTTCGTCGGCTTCACCCTGAACCTGTTCACGTTCATGACCGTCCTCGGGGTGATGATCGTCCGGAAGAAGCATCCGGAGCTGCCGCGGCCCTACAAGACGCTGGGCTATCCCGTCGTGCCGGCTCTCTTCCTGCTGATCAATATCTGGATCCTGGCGTACGGATTGATGTACCGGACGAAGGAATCCCTGTTCGGGATCGGACTCACGGCCACCGGGCTCCTGGTTTACGCGATCGATAAGAAAGTCCGACCGCGGGATTTCCGGCCGAGCGGCGACGAGGCGACTTAAGCGAAGAAGTCGGCGGGCGCGGCCTGCAGCCGGACGATGTCGGAAACCCGCCCGCGGACGTTGAATCCCTGCGCGCACCGGACGGCGCAGCCCGCGCATGAGCCGCACGGGTTCAGGCCGACGCCGGTCGAGGCGACCAGGTCGTAGGCCGCGTTCAGGTTCCTGTAGCCGTAGGCGTACATGTAGCCCCTCATGAGCGAGGGAATGGGGAGCTCCTTCGGGCACTGGGGCAGGCACTCGTTGCACTGCTGACAGAACAGGACCTCCTCGGGGGAGACCGTGAGCTTCAGGTCTTTTTTCTCCTGGTCGGTGAGCTTGGGGTCTTTCACGACCTGGAGGTTCGCTTCGAGCTGGTCGAACGCGGTCATGCCCGGGATCGCGGTCGTGATCCCCGGATTGGAAAGCGCCCACTTCAGGGCCGCCTTGACGTTGATCGGCTGGGTGCGGGCCCGGTCGAAGTAGCTGCCGGCCAGGGTCTTCATGGCGATGATCCCGAGTCCGGCCTGGTTGGCCTCGGCGATCGCCTTGTCGAGCTCGACGAGGTTCGTTTTCATGAAGTTGTAGCCCGAGAGGACGACGTCGTAGAACTTGCTCTCGATCGCCGCCCGGATGACCTCATGCTCGTTGCTGTGGGAGGAGACGCCGACGAACCGGGTCTTGCCGGCCTTTTTGGCCGATTCGAGGGCCTTCATCAGCGGCTCGAAGAGCACGGAGTCGCGCTGCGTGACGTTGTGGATGTAGAGGATATCGACATATTCGAGGCCGAGCCGCTTGAGGCTCGTTTCGAATGTCTCCAGGAATTTTTCGCCCGTGGTCGCGGCGGAGAAAAGGCCGGTCCGACCGTCCCGCGGCTCGCCCGGGACCTTGGTGGCGATGAAGTACGAGTCGCGGGGCCGGCCCTGAAGGACCTTGCCGATCATCTCCTCGTTCCGGCCGCGCATGTAGCCGTTGGCCGTGTCGAGGTGGACGATCCCGGCGTCGAGCGTCGCGCGCACGAGATTGTCGTTGTCCGAGTTCATGACGCCCATGGAGACGATGGGCAGGGTGACGCCGGTCTTGCCGAGCTTGCGCGTGACGAAGCCGCCCGTCTTCGCCTCGGGCTTGGGGGTGGTGAACTTTTGCCGGCCCGCCCGCAGGGCCGAGGGGATCGCAGTCATGGCGCCCATTCCCGCGACGCTGAGGACGCCGTTCTTCAGAAAGGACCGCCGGTCGATGCCGGACTTCGGATGGGGCATGGTTTTCTCCTGTCTCCCGGGCGCGATAAAAGAGCTAGTCAGTAGCATAGAATGGGGAGGCTGTCAAACGAGGGGGGCGGGGGGCGTTGTCGTATCGCGAAAAGCCCTTGCTGGGCCGCGGTTTGACGTCGGGCGAAGTCCGCTACGTGACAGAGATGGCCCGACGCATCGCCGCACTCGTCTCCATGGGTAAGGACCTTGATGAGAATTACCGGGCCGTCATCAAGTCCACTTATGCGTGGCCGAAAAAGTAAAACCGCGACGAAATTAACTTGACGGCGATGGTTGTCTATTCTTCGAAAATCATTGACAAAACAATATCAATAAATATAATAAATATATATTTGACAGTAAGTTATAAAGGACAAATAGAAGGACATATATTATGACATATCAAACGACACATCCGTGGATCACGTTTCGCCTCAATCTGGAAAGGGTAAGCCCGCAACTATGGATGAAGTTGGGAGAGGTGGCTTCGAAATGCGAACATATCGCAGGAGTTCCGCTTCAACCCGAGACCGCAAGGCGGTTGCATCAGCTCTATTTAGCAAAAGGCGCGGCGGCAACCACCGCGATCGAAGGAAATACGTTAACCGAGGATGAAGTCTTAAAGCGTATCGAAGGGCGTCTCCCTCTCCCGCCTTCCCGGGAATATCTTGGGCAGGAAGTCGATAACATCGTGAAGGCGTGCGATCTCATAGTAAAGGGAATCGCCTCCGGCGGCGTTGTGCTGAATTCAGAGCGCATCCGACAATTCAACAAAATAGCGCTTGCCGGCCTGCAACATGAGAATGGAATTTCTCCGGGAGAAATCCGAACATATCCCGTCGTCGTAGGAAATGTCTATCGTGGTGCGCCCGCCGAAGAATGCGCCATGCTTTTAGATCGGTTGTGCGAATGGCTCAATGGGAAGGAATTCGAGGCTCCTAAAGAAACAAGCCCATTTGAAATCGCCGTTGTTTATGCCGTTCTCAAGGCCATCGTCGCGCATGTTTATCTCGCGTGGATTCAC
>JADGNV010000082.1 GCA_017883285.1 Candidatus Aminicenantota bacterium
GTGGGGCGCGCCCGGGTAGATTTTTAGGGTCGCGTTCCTGACCAGCTTCGATGAGCGGAGAGCTGCGGCGCCGATCGGTACGATCTGGTCGTCGTCGCCGTGAAGGATCAGCGTCGGCACATCAAACGTCTTGAGGTCTTCCGTGAAATCCGTTTCGGAGAACGCCTTGATGCAGTCGAAAGCGTTCTTGTGACCGGCCTGCATCCCCTGAAGCCAGAATGAGTCGATCGTGCCTTGCGAGACCTTGGCGCCGGGCCTGTTGGCCCCGAAGAACGGGCCGCCGGCGAGATCCTTGTAGAACTGCGAGCGGTCGGCGAGGCACCCAAGACGGATCTTGTCAAACACCTCAATCGGCTCGCCGTCGGGATTGGCCGCCGTTTGCAGCATCAGCGGCGGGACGGCGGCGATCAGCGCGGCTTTGGCCACCCGTTTCGTGCCGTGGCGGCCGATATAGCGGGCCACCTCGCCTCCGCCCGCGGAGAAGCCGATAAGGGCGGCGTCCTTCAGGCCGAGCGTTTCGATGAGCGCCGAGAGGTCGTCGGCATAGGTGTCCATCTCGTTGCCGCTCCATGGTTGGCTCGACCGGCCGTGGCCGCGGCGGTCATGGGCAATGCAGCGATAGCCGTTAGAAGCCAGGAACACCATCTGAGCCTCCCAGCTATCCGCGCTGAGCGGCCAGCCGTGACTGAACACGACAGGCTTTCCTACGCCCCAGTCCTTATAATAGATCTGCGTACCGTCTTTCGTCGTGATCGTGCTCATCGTTTGTTTCCTTTCATATCTGCGAGGCCGGAGATCGTCCCGGCGGACAGTCGACTCTCTATTCCGTCGTTTTGCCGTCGAAGTGCTCGCCGTCGGCCTCCGCTTCGGCGCGGGTATGGTGAACGACGCCGTCTCGATGATTCGGGGGCGAATAAAGCGTGTAAAGCTTCAACGGAACGCTGCCGGAATTGATGATATTGTGATTTGTCCCGGCTGGGACGATGACCGCGAAGCCCGCTCGGATCGCCGTCCGGACGCCATCGAGAACCGCCTCACCGGAACCCTCCTCCACGCGAAAGAACTGATCGAGCTTGTGGACTTCGGCCCCGATTTCTTCTTTGGGCTTCAGCGCCATAATGACAAGCTGGCAATGTTTTGCCGTGTAAAGCACCCGCCGAAAATCGTCATTCTTAGCCGCAAGATCCTCAATGTTTTTCACGAAGCCTTTCATATGGACTCCTCCCTTATAGCCAATGGGTACACCTAGGGACATCAAAAGAACGCGCGCCAGGCGCGGAGGCCGCCGCCGCTACCGTCGTCGCCTCAAATAGTAGCCGCCGCCGCCGCCAAACAAGAGGACCAGTACGACGATAATGATGATGAGGGTCGTGGTGCTCATGATAGTTTTCTCCCTTCGATCGGTCGGATTCCCGTATCCGTCTCGGATTCTTCCGAACCCCGCGGTTGTTGTTACTTCACGGCCTTTCTGACGGCGCGCTTCACGTCCTTGACCGCGCCTTTGACTTGTCCTCTGAACTCATCCCTCTCCCCCTCTCGCTTGAGCTTCTTGTTGCCGGTCAAGTCCCCGACGGCTTGCTTGATCCTGCCTTTGCTCTTGTCCATGATTTCGCCCATGTTTGACCTCCTGTTAGAAACTATTCAATCCCGTTTTTCAATCCGATCATCATCCGGTTATCGATTATTCGACGCCTCGGCAAACCAAGGCTTTTTCATACTCATGCAGTTTCCATGCCAAGGCCCTTCGCGTTTTCCGAATGCCAGGGAATTCATGGCCTCGCCGAAAAACATGCGGGATTGCCTATGACAGACGGATCAAAGCCTCCTGATGGAGAAAAGAAGCTGCTGATTCGCCTTCCGTGATGTCCTCAATAACGGTATGTTTCCTGTCTGACAGGATTTTCGACAGGCTGACCGAACGTCCGCTTCCCGGCGCCTCGGGTGAATTCGAGGGCACGCAAGGCCCAGGCCGGACCGGAGATCGCTTTCTATGAGCTGACCGGCTTTTTCCTTCTTAATATCGGTTTGATTTTCAACAGAGGGGGCATGGTGTCGCCCAACAAGAATCCCCATGGCTTCAAAGGCTCGATATTGTCGCAAACGAGCTTGCCGATAGCCAGCAGCGGGATGGACAGAAACATGCCGGGGATCCCCCACAGCGCGTTCCCGGCGATGACCACGATGATGGAGAAAAGGGCGTTGATCTTGACTTTCGAGGCGACGATTTTGGGGACGATATAGTTGTTATCGATGAGCTGAATGAAATAATAGCCGGCCGCGATATAGACGACGAACCAGGGCGAAGACTTGGTGGCCAAGGCGACCATGATGGGCAAGGCGACGGCCACGAGCCCGCCGATGTAGGGAATGACGTTGAGCAAGGCGCCCAGGATGCCGATCAGGATCGCGTAATCGATCCCCAGCAGGAATAGAAAGAGGATCTCGAGCACCGCGACCAAGACGGCTTCGATGACCAGCCCGACAATGTAGCGTTGGATGACGGTTTTGGTCTGGGTGACGATTTCTTTGACCTGGGCCTGATCGCCGGAGCGAAAGAGCCGACGAATGAACTCGATCAAGATGGGGTGGTAAAATAGAATCAGAAAGACATAAACGGGCACCAAAAACAAGACCACGACCCAATTGCCGAGGACGACGAGCGTGCGCCCGATGGCGGCGGTGCCCGAGTCGACAAGCTCACCCTCGGTTTTAGCGATCCAGGCCTGGAGCTTTTTGGGATTCAGGTCAAAATAATCGGCGACCCCGGTAACGGTTTGGTTGAGGATCCCGGTGAATTTCTCCACCAGGACCGGCCAGGACTCGCCGAATCGGCCGGCCTGCGAAATAAAAAACGTGCCGAACGCGGCGATGATGATAAAGACAAGAAGCAGGGTGATGACAATCGCGGCTGTGCGGTTGATTTTCTTCCGGACGAAGAAGTTCACGACCGGATGGAGCACAATGGCGAAAATAAGCGCAAAAACAATGGGGATGATAATGTTTTGAGCGATGAACAACATCGTGAAGAGGGCATAGAAGCCGACGAAGAAAAGGGCGGCCTTGGCATAAAATGGCAACTTCAATTCATCACTCCCCGCGGCATCGTGAACATGTAAGATAGGAAATTCCTTTTTTCGCGCGGCATGAAATCGCCGCCTTCGGGCTCAGAATCAACCCTTCCCCTCACAAAATAAGGATATCCCGGCCCCGGACAGGTGTCAAGAACTCTAAATCCAGCGGGCCCGAACTCCGGCGGGTGGATTATCGGTTAGGACGGCCGAAAAACCGCCCGAACCTGGACAGTTCCCCTCCCCCCCTTGGCATCACCCGCTATTCGTAGTCCCCGCTCTCCTCGGCCGCCATCAGTGCGACCTGCTCGAAGAAGTTTGCGAGCGTTGGCATAGAGCCCGTAATACCGGACCATGACCTGACCCTTGTCGGGAATGTGGGACGTGACCCGGGCGATAAACTCCAGATAATCCATCGTCTCCAGCTCCACACCATTTTGACCATGCCCGTAGCCAACCTTGCCCTCACGCTCCAGGAACAAGAGACGCTCCAATGAGAGCACCGGCCGGATCATGTATTTTCCCACTCGCTCGGCCTCGACCTTCGTCCTGGCCCGGACCCGGCTGTGAACATTGAATCCGGTATGCCGCCAGGAGAGGATCCGTTCAGCCCATTCGGGGCTGAGGAGTCCCCTCCCGACAAGAAGCACAAGGACCTCCCGGCCGAAGATCTCGGCCAGCCGCGCGTCGTCCAAACGCGGCAGCCTGTGGAAGATCCCGGCCCTGTCTACTCCCCCTTCGGTCACCAGGAGATGGAGGTGCGGGTGGAAGTTGATCCGGTCCCCGAAGGTCTGGACGGCAACCATGATGCCGGGGACGAACTCTTCGCCCGTCAGGGCCTCAAAATAGACCGTGAGGGTCTTGACGGCTGACCGGCAGAGCTCCCCGAGGAGCTTTCTCCTGAACCTGAAGAAGATCCTCAGCGTCTTGGGGATGGTGAAGACGACCTGGCGATGAGGGACATCCAGGAGCAGTGTCTCCCGCACCCACTCACCCCACTCCTCCAGGCGCTTGGCGTGACACGACGGGCAA
>JADGNV010000083.1 GCA_017883285.1 Candidatus Aminicenantota bacterium
GGACCCCGTGTCAGGCGACCAGTCCAAGGGTTGGACGTAAGAGACTTTCTCACTGTAAAGTGTGCGGAGGCTCGAACCATCCAGGTTTCTAATCCGCAATGGACAGAGCCAGTCCTTCGCATCCGAAAGGACTTCGGCGTTGTATGCGATTTGTTTTCCGTCGCGTGAGAACGCTTGGTCCTCGAGGTTCCCCTCAGTCTTGCCCCAGGGCCCCCTATTGGTGATTCGGCTCGTCTGTCCGCTGGCAACGTCGAACTGGACGACGTCACCTGTGTCCCAGTCGATACCTCTGATGTACTTGCCATCCGCGGTCAAGACCTCACCGACGCCGGAGGCGTCTGTCAAGACCTTACGCACCTGGAGACCGGTCGGCTTGGGGACGGAAGCAGCCGCCCCCGAGGTCATCAGGGCGAGTTTTTCCTGGGCGATCCTCACCGTTTCGGATTGTTCGGGATAGTTATCGATAACGGATTGAAAGGCTTTCTTGGCTTCCGTCACACCGGCCTTCTGGTAGCATAGGCCGATATATAGCTGGGATTTCGCGGCGGACTCTCGTTCCTTGGGGAATTTCTGAACGATCTCCCGAAAAAGCTTGATGGCCCCCTCGAGATCCCCGAGACTTTCCATCGTGTACTTGGCCTTTTCGAACAGGGCCTTCGCGTCCGGCGCGTTCTGGGCTCCGAACGCCAGGAGAAAGCTGAAGAAGACCGCCCCCACCCCCATGATTTTTGTTCTCATCATCCGGCTCCTTTCCGACAACATTTCTTTTGCATTCCCAATATAGCCGGTTGATCCGTCGAAGTTGTCAAGGAAGTGTAAAAGATTGTCAGACAAGCCGATACCCCTCGCCATAGACGGAGAGGATGTGCTTCGGATGGGCCGGATCCTCTTCGATTTTCTTTCTCAATTTCAGGATATGATTGTCGACCGTCCGGGTCGTCGGGAATTTTTCATATCCCCAGATTTTCTCAAGCAACGCTTCCCGGGTGACGACTTCGCCCGCGTGCCCGATCAAGTGCTTGAGGATGCTCATTTCCAGGGACGAGATATCCGTCCATTTCCCTTTTCGTTGGACTTTGAACGCGGCGAGATCCACTTCGCAGCAGCCGATCCGATGGCGGGATCCCGCCGTCCGACCGCCCGCCTTCGACCGCCGCAGCAAGGCCTTGATCCTCGCCTGCAGTTCCCGGAGCCCGAACGGTTTGATCATGTAATCGTCGGCCCCGATCTCCAATCCGACGACCTTGTCCGTCTCCTCCCCTTTGGCAGTCAACATGAGGATCGGGATTCCGGACCCGGTCTTCCGGATCTCCCGACAGACCTCAAGTCCGTCCATCTCCGGCATGCGGATGTCGAGGAGGACGAGATCGGGCGCCTCCGTCAAGGCAAGGCGCAGACCCTCTTTGCCGTTCGCGGCCAGAATGATCTTATAGCCCTCATCCGCCAGGTTGAGCTTGAGACCCTTGGCCAGGTCCTCTTCATCCTCGACGATCAGGATCTTTTCGTTCATGGCCTTCATTCTCCCGGTTCGGTCAGGATCGGCAGGAAGACGGAGAACTCGCTCCCCTTCCCGCATTCGCTTTTCGCCTCGACCCGGCCGCCATGGGCTTCGACGATGTGCTTGACCAGGGTCAGGCCCAGGCCGCTCCCGCCCACGCCTCCGGACGGATCGTTCCCGCCGCGGTAGAATTTGTCGAAAATCCGCGGCAGGTCCGCCGGGGCGATCCCGCTCCCTTTGTCGGCGATCCGGAGAACGGCTTGTCCGTTCTCAAGCGAAAGACGGATGCCGACGTCCTTCTCGTTCGGCGAGAATTTCATGGCGTTGCTCAATAAATTGACGACGACGCTGGCGATCGCTTCGCGGTCGAACCGCACGGCCGGAAGATCGGCCGCGATGTCCTCCCGGATCGAGAAACCTTTCTTTTCCAGGTGATAGCGATAGGATTCCACGGTTTCTCTCACTGCGGCAGCCAGGTCTCCGAGCCGAAAATCGAATTCCTTCCGCCCCATCTCGATCCTCGAAAAATCAAGAACGTTGTTAATCAAATGGGACAACCGTTCGCTCTCCTTGGCGATGATCTTCAAGGCATCCTTCTTTTCAGGATCGCCCAGGTTCGGTCTCTGTTCCAACGTTTCGGCATACAGCCGAATGAGCGTCAGCGGCGTCTTGAGCTCATGGGAGATCGTATGGACGAATTCCGTCTTCCGGGTCGTGAGTTGGGCTTCGCGGGAGATATCTCGGATGACAAGACCGGCCCCAACTGCCATGAGGACAACCACGATCAAAATAAGCAGGACATAAAAGACATTTTCCCGGGCAGCCGCACGGTTGAAATCGAGCATGGCGGGCTGAGATACGACCAGCTTGAACGGCAGCGGAAACTCCCTGAACGAAAACGGGATCGCGCCAGGCACGGTCGCGGGAATGCCCGCAGCTCCCCCTTGGCCCTCGACGAGGATATTTTTTCCCGCTGTATCCGTGAAACTCAAAGTCGCGCCCGAACTTTTTTCCAGGTCTCCCAGGACGGAGGGAATGATCGATCGGATGAGAGATGTCGTTTCCCAACACACTCCGGCGATCACCGGGCCTCCCGCGCCCGAGGCCGGGACGGGGGCGAAGGAAACGAGATAGGCGCTTCTTTCGCCGGGCAGAAGAAAGCGTCCCGGGCGGTCTCGGGAGATTGAAGGATCGAGGGCGGAAGCTTCCTTGATCCGGAGCACGATCGAGGTCTGGAGAAGATCGCGAAATCGCAGGTCTTCCTGGAATCCCGTCGCGCGTTCCTTTACAAGATGATAAGTCTTTTCGAGATCCGGGTAACGATGACCCTTGATTCGCGGCTCGAGGGCGCCCTCGATCTCGGACCGGAAAAATTGATATCCGGCCAGATCGATCGGCCATGCCCCCTCATCGATTTTTCCCCACAACTCGATCAGGATGAACGATCTCCGCTCCTCGTTTCCCCGGAGGCCTTCGATGTCCGCGATTCGCATCGCGGCGATGATCCCAAAGGGATGGCCGGAGGAATCCCTCAGCCGCCCGTATCTGGCGGCCAATTCATCGAAGTCCGCGAGAGCCCCTGAATAATCCTGGAGCGCGATCCGGCACCGGCCCCGCGCCATCCTGGCCAGGGCCCGGCACCGGTCCGAGGTTGAAGCCTCGGCCGCTTTTCCATACAATTCTGCGGAAAGCCGAAAATCCTTTTTTTGGAATTCCGCCTTCTCCGCTTCGGCCCAATAGCGTCCGCCCGCTCGACCATCCGCCCTGTCGGAACAGGAGAACGGGGCTTCGTCCTTCTTTGCGATTTCCGGATTCAGGATCTTATAATCGGCTGAGAGAAAAAATGTCCGGTCCGCGCCCGCTTCCGAGGACGCTTCCTTTCCTCCGGCGAGCCTGTCCCGTTCGAGGCCGCGGATCCTGTCTTCGATGGATTTCAGGGCCGCTTCGCCGGAAAGATAGAGGCTCATGCCGTAGAGTTTGCGGGCCGCTTCCCGTCGTCTCGAAATGGAATTGAATCCCAGATAGCCGACAACGAGCGAAGGGAGAATGACGGATATCAAGACAATCAGGACGATTCTGCGTCGTCCGGATATTCCTCGAGCGACTGAGAGCGCCACGTCTTGTTCCCTGCTCGAATCTTAGCAAATATCTCTCCCGAAATGTCAAAACATTGTAAAAGATTGTTACGGACCGGATGAAAAAAGCTATTGAATCGGACCCAACGATTGGATATAATGCGGCCCGTATTGACGAACCAGGCGAGGTAGCTCAGTCGGTAGAGCGAGGGACTGAAAATCCCTGCGTCGGGGGTTCAATTCCCTCCCTCGCCATTCCCCCCTCCCCTGAACCGTTCCGCAGCATTCGTCCCCGGGCTAATACTTCTTCCGGCTTTTCCGGCCGAAAATGCCGCCGCCCAGGAACAGCCCGGCCCCGAGGACGAATCCGAAATTGTACCAGCCGCCGGCGTTGTGGACTTCATAGAAGCGGATGTCTTTCGAGAAAAGGGAAATGATGAAGGTGACGGGCGAGATGAGGCCGTGCCAGATTCCCATCCAGAAACCCGCCACGTTTCCGCCGGCGTCCGCCGTTTTTTCCAGGGCATTCGGCCCGGGGGCGCAACTCCAGGAAAGGACGGCCATCAGGATAATCAACCCGATCCATAGCGCGCAGCGTCGCCTCATCTCTTCACCTCCTCGGAGTTCTTGATAAGGGCGTCCCCCAACAAATCCGAAAACCGCCCGGCTCAGCCGGTCTATCTCCTTCGTCCCCCTCCGGCGCGGGATGTGCCGCCGGAACGGGAAACGGAAGAGCCCGAAGATGACCTCCCGCTCGGACGGGCGGAGGAGCGGGGCGAGATGGACCGCGCCGAACCCGATCGGATGGATCCGGACGCCGTCCGGGAGCCGGAGGGAGCCGATGATGGCCGGATGGCCCGGGTCGGAGTCCTCGACGGATAGATGCCGGCGGTGGTATTCCCCGTGGACGAACCGGGCCGGAGCGCACGTGCCGTCCGCCCGTCAAGTCCCTCCGGCCGCCGGATCTGGTCCCTCCCAATCACCCGGCCGATGGGACGGCCGACCCGGTTGTCGCGGCCAACCCGGTTGTCGCGGAAACCTCGGCCATACGCCCCGGCGTAGAATCCCCCAAAATACGAACCATAGCCGAAGGACCAGGGATTCCCGTACCAAAAAGGATTCCAGCCGAAGTACCAGGACGGCCAGGAATAATAGGACCACATGAACGGACGCCAAGAGGACCAGTAGGGATAGAACCCCCCATACCAGTCAAATGGCGACCAGGGCCAGAACGGGGAGAACCCCCCGCCATTGAACCAGGGCGACCGATAGCGCCCGGCCTCCAGTTCGCTCGAGGCCAGCGCCTCGTCGCGGCTCCGGCTCCAGCCGTCGAAGTCGTCCGCGACGCGGGGGTCTTTGAGGATTTTCGTTTTGTTCTGGTCGATATCGATCCGGACCAGCCCTTTGTCCAGGAAGAGGTGCTCTTCCTGGGAGCTCCGGATCTTGACGGCTTGGTTTTTCAGATGAAGATAAAGGCTTCCCTCCCACAGGCTCAGCGTGGCGGAGTCCTTTTGGATGTCGGTGAACACGACCCGGGTATTATGGTCGAGCCGGATCCAATTCCCTTCGCCGAGCTCGATCTCGATCCGGCCTTTTTGGGTATTGAGCTCGTCGCCCGGCTTGACGGCCATATCGGCTTCGGCCTTTTCGAAATTCTGGAAGAAGACCCGTCCTTCCACGTGGGTGATCCAGGCGGCCGCCTCGACGGAGTCGGGAGCGGGCTTTGCCTGGGCCGCGAGGAAGAGGGGAACTAGGGCCAGCATTGCAAAACACGTGATGAGAGATCGTCTCAGGTTCATGTCATCCTCCTTGCAGGATGTCGGGATACCGCGCCCTATGGCTGGTCCGGATTCCCGGCATGATCCTTCTTACTTTATTATTATATCACACGTCCCGGCCCTCCGCGCCGCGCTCAATCGAATCTGTACGTCACCGAAAGGCTGGGCGCCAGGATCTTCATCCGGTAGACGCCCGGCACGGCATAGGCGTAGGCCGGATCGGTCGCGACCAGAGCGGGGTTGATCGATCGCTCGGCGCCGATCAGGTATTCGAGGCCGAAATCGAGAGTGAGGGACCCGAGGTTATAGCCCGCCCCGAGCGTGATCCCCTTGAAGTCGTAATTCGGCAGGAGGATGTTCATGGTCTTGTCCGGGGCGGCCGACGGGTCGACATAGAATCCGGCCCGGAGGACGAGGTCGGCCGAGGCGCGGTACTCGGCGCCGAAGCGGAGCTGGAGCGCGTCCTGCCAGGCCATCGGCAGCACGTTCCGGCCGTTGGCCGTCATCAGCGCCTCCCAGGTCGGGTCGAGGTAGCTCGTGGTGATGCTTTGGATCTTCGACCACTGCGTCCACTGGATGTCGGCCGTCAGCGTCAGGCCGTCCAGGGGGACGACGGCCGCGCCGGCCGCGATCCACATCGGCCAGGTCACTTCGCGCCGCATATCGGACTCACCTTTGGCCTGGAGGGCGGCGATATTGGCAATGGTGGCCGACCCGCGGAACTTCACGGTGCTGGCCGTGCGGAGGACGGCCCCGAAGCTCAGCGTGGCGCTTGGCCGGAACTGGACGCCGAGCGTCGCGCCCAGCCCCCAGCCCGTCTCGCTTTCCTGGTATTGGCCGAGGTCGAAGGCCGGGTACGCCAGCCCGAGCGGCGTCAGGTCCGCGGTCCCGGCGTACATGGACGTGTCGAACATCCCGTAGTTGAGGTTCAGGGAGGCGCCGATCGAGAACGCGTCGCCGGCCCGGTAGGCCAGCGTCGGCGCGATCGTGACGAGGCCGACCCGGCTCTTCCATTCGATGTCCGTCCGGCCGCCGGAGACGGCGGACATCTTGGTGCCGTCCCAGCTGGCCCCCAGCCCGGACGGCGTATAGACGCCGATCGCGGCGACGAGGTCCGGGCTGATCGGATGGACGTAGGCCGCGATCCCGCCGAGGTAATGCTGGGTCAAGGTTCGCGTGTCGATGATCGTCCCCGTCCCGTAAGGAGGCGGGACGGTTAAGGTGTAGGTCCCGGACGGAATGATGTCCGACCCGGAAACGCCGAACGCCGCCGTCCGGATCCGGGCGAGGCCGGCCGGATTCCAGAAGACGGACGTGAAATCGTCGGCCAGGCCGACGAAGGCGCCGCCCATGCTCAGGGCGCGCGTGCCGAGGCTGTTGAGGTTCAGGCCGTTTCCGAAGACGGGCGGGCCGAACGCAAGAAGCGCCGCGAGGGCGAGAAGCGCCGCGCAGATTTTTTTCATCCTGGACTCCTGGAGTTCCATCCCTTCCTGATTACAAGAATTCCCGCCGCTTGTCAAATTCACGGCGGAAGCCCCCCCGCGCGTGCCGCGGGCAAATTCTCCGATCCCCCTTGACAAAGAACCAAAAATGGCTATTTTTGGATTTGGGAGAACATGGAGCTGAGTATGGAAGAGATCGAAATTTCGAGCTGGGTCACGCTGGATGCGATCAAGAAGAAAGCGGAAGTCGTAGAAACCGTCGGCAACCTCCAGACCAGCCACAGCATGTCCGTCTTCTGCCGGATCGAGGACGATTTCCTCGAACTCGTCTACAGCGATTCGACGGCCAACACTCTGCGGCGCTATGAGGACAAGGACGAGTTCGAAGCGGCGATCGAAGAGCGCAAGGAAGAGGAGGGCGGAGCTCCCATCGAAGACGAGGGCGAGTTCGAAGAGGATGACGAAGACGAGGAGGACGGCGAATTCGAGCTCGAGGAGGATTCGGACAGCTATTGACGCAGCTTCTCGACCAGGCGGGCGAGAAGATTGAGCGCGGCCAGGGGGGCCAGAGCCGCGATATCGCAGTCGGCGAGTTCCTTTTTGATCTCCCGGAAAATTTCCTGCTCGCGGTCCTCCGCGAAGAGGAGGTTCTGGTTGGGGTCCCGCTTCCTCGACGTCCGGTAGCCGATCCGGGGCTGGCCCGCCTCGTCGAGCTCCTGCTTCTCCAGGTTGAACAGGATTTCGCGCGCCCGGGCGACCACATCGCGCGGGATGCCGGCGAGCTTCGCCACGTGGATCCCGTAGCTCTGGTCGGAGGGTCCGGCCACGATCTTCCGCAGGAAGACGATGTCCTCCTTCCATTCCTTGACCGACACGTGGTGGTTCCGGATCCGCTTCAGCGTCAGGGCGAGCTCGGTCAGTTCGTGGTAGTGCGTGGCGAAGAGGGTCTTGGCCCGGACGGCCTCGTTCTCATGCAGGTATTCGGCCACGGCCCAGGCGATGCTCAGCCCGTCGAACGTGCTCGTCCCCCGGCCGATCTCGTCGAGGAGGATCAGGCTCCGGGGCGTGGCGTTGTTCAGGATGTTGGCCGTCTCCAGCATCTCGACCATGAACGTCGACTGGCCGGCGCTCAGGAAATCGGTGGCGCCGATCCGGGTGAAGATCCGGTCCACGGTCCCGATCGCGCACTCGCGGGCCGGAACGAACGATCCCATCTGGGCCAGGATCGTGATCAGCGCGACCTGGCGGAGATCGGTGGACTTCCCGCCCATGTTGGGGCCGGTGATGATCAGGATCTGGGCCTCGTTCCGGTCGAGGTCCGTGTCGTTGGGGATGAAGACCTCGCTCCGGGTCGCCTCGATAACCGGGTGGCGGCCGTCCCGGATCCGCAGGGTGTCGCCGCCGTTGATGCCGGGGCGGGTGTAGGCCCGGCGCGAGGCGAGCTCAGCCAGGCCGGCCAGAACGTCGAGGAGGGCCACGTCGGACGCGATCCGATGCAACCGCGGCGTCTCCCGGGCGACCGCCTCCCGCACTTCGGCGAACAGCTTGTGCTCGAGCTCGCCGATGCGCTCCTCCGCGTGGAGGACCTTCTCCTCATAATCCTTGAGCTCGGGCGTGAAGAAGCGCTCCGATCCGACCAGCGTCTGTTTGCGGACGTAATCGGCCGGGACCTGGCCGAGGTTGGCCTTGGTTACCTCGATGTAGTAGCTGAAGACCTTGTTGTAGCGGACCTTGAGCGAGCCGATGCCGGTCCGCTCCCGCTCGCGCTTCTCGAGCAGGCTGATGAACGACTTCCCGGACCGGCTGACCGACCGGAGCTCATCGAGCTCGGGATGGAAGCCGTCCTTGATGATGCCGCCTTCGGTCAGCAGAAACGCGGGCTCGTCGAGGATGGCTTTGTCGATGAGCGCGGCGATGTCCCGGCCGTCGTCCCAGCGCTCGCGGACGGCCCGGAGCGTCGCCGAGGAAAAGGCCGCGAGGCGCGCCGGGACCTGCGGCAGGGGCTGGAGCGACTTCTTCAGGGCTCCCAAGTCGCGCGGATGGGCAGCCGCGAGGGAGATCTTTCCGGTCAGCCGCTCGAGGTCCAGGACCCCCTTGAGAGATTCGCGGAATTCCTCGCGGGCGATCGTGGCCCCGAGCCACTCGCCGACCGCGTCCAGGCGCGCCTCGATCGCCGCGCCGTCGAGAAGGGGCCGGAGCAGCCAGGCCTTCAGGAGGCGCCCCCCCATGGGCGTCACGGTGTAATCGATGACGTCGAGGAGCGTGTCGTCCGCGCGCCCGTCCCGGAGATTGCGGGTAAGCTCGAGGTTGCGGATGGTCGGCGTGTCGAGGACCAGGTAATCCGCGTCGTGGAAGAAGGACAGCTTGTGGACGAGCGCCAGCGAGTCTTTGCGGACCTTCTTCAAATAATGGAGAAGGCCGCCAGCGGCCGCCACGGCTCGCGGCCGGTCCTCGAGCCCGAACCCGGCCAGGGATTTCACCCCGAAATGGGCGAGGAGGTCGGATGAGGCCTGGGCGGGGTCGAAGGCCCAGTCCTCGACCGGGCTCCGGACGACGGATTTGAGGTCGCCGCCGCCGAGGAGCTCGGAGATTCCCTCGGCATCGCCTTCGGCGAAGACAATTTCCTTCGGCGAGGCCTTGAACAGCTCGTCGAGGAGGCCTTTCCGGTTCGGGGCGTCGCGCTCGGTGACGCGCATCTCGCCCGAGGCGAGGTCGATCAGGGCCAAGCCCCAGCCCTCCGCGCCGGAGTGCACTCCAGCAATGAACACGCTGTCCTTCGCCCCCTCGAGGTCCACCTCGACTGCGGTCCCGGGCGTGAGGATCTTGATGACCTCCCTTTTGACGACGCCTTTGGCCGTCCGCGGGTCCTCGACCTGATCGCAGACGGCGACTTTGTAGCCCCGACGCAGGAGCTTGGCTAGGTAGGAGTCGACGGCGTGATGGGGCACGCCGCACATCGGCACCTTCTGCCGCGAGGTGAGGGCGATTTCGAGGACCCGGGAGCCGATCTGGGCGTCCTCGAAGAACATCTCGTAGAAATCGCCCAGCCGGAAGAAGAGCAGCGTGTCCCGGTGCTCGTTCTTGATCCGGAAATACTGCTCCATCATCGGCGTGAGGGAGGAGGTTTCGGCCATGCCCGTCCCTACGCCGCGCCCGGGCCCGTCTTCGTCGCCGCGACGAAGTAGCCCTCGACGATCGTCTCGCCGGGGAAGCAGTTCCGGACGAACTTCGCGAACCGGCCCTTGACGACCGGCACGATCTCCACATCGAACCCGTCGAGCATGTCCCGCAGCGCGAGCTCGCTGAACCGGTAGTATTCGACGCCGTGGCGGGGGTAGCAGAAGGGCACCGTGAAATAGAGCCGCCCGCCGGGCTTGAGGACGCGCCGGATCTCGTCGACGGCCCGGAACGGCCGCCGGACGTGCTCCAGGACGTCGAGCACGAGGACCGTGTCGAAGCTCGCGTCGCGCAGACCGAGCGGCCCTTCGATGTCGCCGACGACGTCGGGCCGGAATTCGGGGTCGATGTCGATCCGGAGGGCGGTCCAGCCGAACCGCCGCCAGCCGCAGCCGACGTCGAGCGCCCTACCACGGACGTCGACCCGCTCCTTCAGGATCTTGTCGCGGCGCTTGCGCCAGAATGTCTGTCCTCGGTATCGCATGGGTCGAACGGAGTCTTCGTCCCGCATTATAGGGGGAATCCGGCCGGCAGGCAACTTGGAACGGCGCTCCTCAGAACTTCAGGGAGAATCGATAGCGATAGCCCAGGTCCGTCATCGTGAAGCCGAACGACCGGACGACGCTGATTTCCGGGATGTTCCACTTGGCGATGACGGCGTAGATCTCCTTGTGGCCCTGCGCCCGGGCGTAGTCGATGATCAGTCGATGGAGCGCCTTGGACACGCCCCGGTTCCGGCAGGGCGGGGAGACGAACGTGATCTGAATGTAGAACTCGGGGGGGGTCCAGCCGGGCGAGACCGGCACGATGTCGAACGTGTTGTCCACTTCCGGCGCCCCGACCGACGGATAGCCGATCAGGTAGCCGATGAGCCGGCCTTCGGATTCGGCCACGAACGTCTTGTATTTCGTGGCGGGCTTGAGGTAGTGCTCGGCATATTCGTCGACACCCGTCTGGATCTGCACGTCCTTGAACGTCCGGGCCAATTCGGCCTCGAGCTCGCGGACGAGGTCCAGCATCTGCGGCAGGTCGGACGGCCGATATTCGCGGGGGCGGAACGCGAAGTCCGGCATGGCGGCCTCTCCCCTATTTCTCCGGCCGCATCAGCCGGCAGCCGGCCACCCGTCCGCCCCGCCGGCCCACGGGAACGGAAAATTTCACCTTGATCGCGGCTTTGCCCTTCACGAGGTCGGCCGGCAGCTTGTAGACAGCGTCGTAGAATTTCCCGGGCGCATTGGTGTTGATCGTTTCGGAGGCGATCTTGACGTCGTCGATCAGGATGTCGAAGGTCCGGTCCCGGTCGCCGCCCCAATAGGTGCACAGGAGCTCGAGCGGGCCGTCCGCGGCTTTCAGGTCGAAGGCGAACCAGCCGCCGTCGTTCGCGTCGCGCCATTTCCGGTTCTGCATATCCCCGGCCCGCGACTTGTCGCTCGCCAGGTTGTGCTCGCGCTCGGGCTGCATCTCGCCGAGCCGCACGGCATCGACCGTCCGGGCTTCGAGGGCCCGCAGCCCCGCCTGTTCGGCTTCGTAGTCCTTCCGGATCTTCCGCCACTCCTCGTCGCCGCACTTGTTCCAATAGACCGCGTAGCGCTGGAAGTGCATCTTGGAGAACGGGACGAGGGCGATCGAGGGGGTCGTGACCTTGCCCGGCGTGCGCAGGACGCCGCCCTCCAGGACGAACGTCCCAGGCTCGGCCGCCGGCCGGACGAACGAGCCGAGATCCTCGTCCGCGGCCACGATGACGGGCGCCGGCGGGGTGGGCACCTGGTCGTAGTCCGTCCGGGTCTTGGTCCAGGGGCTGAGCGATTCGAGGCCGTCCTTCCCCAGGCCGCCGGCGAGCAGCGTCGGGCCATAGAAGAAGGCGACGACGTTCGGGGCGCCCGGTAGCATCTCGGTCCGGAGCTTCACCGGCAGGCGGAGCCGGACTTCGTCCCCGGGGCCCCAGGTCCGGTCGACGACCAGGTAATCTCCCGGCGCGCCGGCCGCTTCGACCGGCTTCCCGTTGACCAGAACCTCGACCGCGTCTACGGCCCATTTCGGACGGCGGAGCTTGAGGGCCAGCTTGACCGGCTTGTCCGTCTGCATCTCGAGGCGCACAGTACCGTCCTCGGGATAGCGGGTTTGCAGGATGACGGTCAGGCCCTTCTTCTTGAAATCGAGGACCGAGGGGATATAGAGGTTCACGAACAGGCTCTTGTCGTCGTAAAAATAGATGCTGTCGCCGTACTTGACGTGGTTCTCGAGGTTCGAGCCCGTGCAGCACCAGAAGGAGTCGAACGGCGTGCAGTAGACCTTGAAGCCGCCGGGGCGGAGGGGCGTGAAGTAGGTGAACATCCCCTGGACGGGGTCCTGCATGCCCAGGATGTGGTTGTAGAGCGCCCGCTCGTAGTAGTCGAACCGCTCGGCCCGAGGATCCTGGGCGAAGAGCTGCCGGGTCAGCTTGAGCATGTTGTAAGTGTTGCACGATTCGGTCGTATGGCTGGTCAGGTGGCGGGCGAAGTCCTCGGGCGGGAAGAAATACTCCTCGTCCGTGTTGCCGCCTGTGGCGTAGGTCCGGTCGTTGACGACCCTCTCCCAGAAGAACGCGGCCGCCGTGAAGTACTCGGGCTTGCCGGTCAGCTGATAGAGCCGGGCCAGGCCGATGAGCTTCGGAAAATTCGTATTGCCGTGGAGGCCGGACAGGATGTCCTTTTTCTGGGAGAGCGGGTCGAGGATGCGCTTGTGATAGAACCGCTCGGCCAGCTTCAGGGCCTTCTCGTAACCGGTCAAGGCGTAGATCTCGGCGAAAGCCTCGTTGATGCCGCCGTGCTCGCAGTTCAGCATGCGCTGGAATTGCTCGTCGTTCAGCCCGCCGACGACGTCCCAGGCCCAGTCCGTGGACCCGGTGAGAATGAACTTGATCCGCTCGTCGCCCGTGGCGTAATAGGCGTCGATCAGGCCCATGTATAGCTTGTGCTGGACGTACCAGGGCACCCACAGACCGTTCAGGTCGAAGCCCGCGGTCCGGATGTTGCCCGCCTTGATCTCGGCGAAGACCTCCTTCGACCGGGGGAACCCGCCGACGAAGCCGGTGCCCCAGGCCTTCTGGCAGGCCTGGAGCTCGCCGACGATGTAGACGATGCGGTCCTTCACCCGTTCGTCCGAAGTCGCCTCGTAGAGCTTGGCGACCGCCGTGAGATAATGGCCGAGCGTGTGGCCCGAGATCGTCTGGCTCTCCCAGCCGCCGTATTCGGGCGCCTTGGGCTTGAGCCCGGCGAACTGGCGGAATCGGGACAGCAGCCGGTCCATGTCCAGGGCCATGATGTAGGCGACGTCGAGGTCCATGGCCTTCTTGAAGGCGCTGTCGAGGAGGCGGACGTCGCGCAGGGTGAAGGCATAGGCCTTCGGCGGAACGCGGTCCTGGATCTTGAGGGGCCGGCCCTGTTCGAGGATGTCGGCCCGGCCGAACGGAGCGAAGACCAGGACGGCGACGATCGCCCCCCGAACGAGATTCCCGTAGGCGCCGCTCATTATTTCTGGACCGCCGACGCGTCGTCGATCACCCACATGCCCCGACCGTTGGTCGCGGCCACGATGACGTTGTCCCGGGGATGGATCTGGATGTCCCAGACGGCCACGTTCGGCATCCCGGCGCCGAGATAGGCCCAGGTCTTGCCGCCGTCGGTCGAGACATAGGGTCCGAGGTCCGTACCGCAGTAAAGGACGCCGGCCTTTTTCGGGTCCTCGCGGAGGACGTTCGTCGATCCGGGGAGGGACGTGGCGATGTTCACCCACGTCTTCCCATAGTCGGTGGATTGGAAGACATAGGGCTGGAAGTCGTCGTCGTGCCGGCCGATGAGCGAGACATAGACCGTGCCGGCTTCGTATTTCGAGGCGGTGATGTTCCAGACGTGCTTGTTGGTGGGAAGGCCGGCCGTGATCTCGGTCCATTTCGACCCGCCGTCGAGGGTCACGAATACGCGGCCGTCGTCCGACCCGGCGTAGAGGACGCCAGCTTTGAGCGGCGATTCGTCAAGCGCCGTCAGCGCGGCGTAGAAGATGGCGTAAGGGAGCTTTCCCTGCTTGCGGGGATCGTTGTAAGTCAGGTCGGGGCTGATCTTCTGCCAGGTCTCGCCCCGGTCCTTGGACCGGAATACATATTGGAACCCGTGGTAGATGGTGTTGGAATCGTGGGGCGACAGGATCGTCGGCGCCAGCCACTGGCCGCGGTGCTCGGGTTCGCCGGCCGCGGGCTTCGGATAGATTTCTTTGCTCGTCCACCGTCCGTCCTTGTATTCCGAGCGCATCAGGCGGCCGTAGAACGAGGAGGCGTACTCGATGTTCGGGTTCGTCGGATCGAGGGCGATGATCGTCCCTTCGCCGCCCGGCGCATTCTCCCATCGCACGCCCTGCCCGCCCCGGCCGCGCCGGCCGCCGGCCGGCGCCCCGGAGGGACCCACGCCGAGCCCGCGCATCGTGCCCTGGTCCTGGACCGAGCCGTAGACGGCGAACGGCTTGTTCATGTCATACATCACATTGTAGAACTGGATCGAGGGGATGCCCTTGTGGAAATCACGCCAGGTGCGGCCGCCGTCATAGGAGACGTTGGCCCCACCGTCGTTGACATTGATGATGTAGTTCGGGTCGTTGGGATCGATCCATAGGCCGTGGTGGTCGCCGTGAAGGCCCTCATAATTTAGCGCCTTGAACGACTTGGCCCCGTCGATGGACTTGTACAGGCCGAGACCCATGAAATAGACGATGTTGTCATCGTTCGGATCGACCCGGATCTGGCCGAACACCCAACCGTACGTTCCGCCGAACCGCTCCATCATCCGGTCGGTCGGGCTGACTTTTTTCCAGGACTCCCCTTGGTCGTCGGAGCGATAGACCTCAGCGCCGACAATGTCGGGGTAGGTCCGCGCCCGACCGTAAGCGTCCCCCTCGGTCGGCGAGGGCATGCGCGTGGGCGTGTGGTTGTCGACGTAGGCGTAGACTACGTTAGGCTTGGTCCGACAGACGTCGAGTCCGATCCGGCCCGTGAATTTCGTGTCGGGCAGCCCGGCGTCCGCGGGCTTCCAGGTCTTGCCGCCGTCGGTCGTCTTGAAGAGGCCATCGCCCGGCTCGGGAACGGGGTCGCTCCAGCGCAGCCGGATGCGGTGGCTCATCGAGGCGATCAGGGTATCCGGGTTCTTGGGGTCCATGACCAGGTCGATGGCCCCGATCTTCTCGTCGAGATAGAGGACTTTCTGCCAGGTCTTTCCGCCGTCGGTCGTCTTGAAGACGCCCCGGTCCGGACCGTAGGTCCACTCGTGGCCGGCGGCCGCGACGTAGACGATGTCCGGATTCGCGGGATGGATGCAAATCCGGCCGATGGTGGAGGTCCCCGCCAGGCCGGCGGACGTCCAGGTCTTGCCCGCGTCTGTGGATTTGAAGACCCCCGTCCCGGCCATGGACGCCCGGAAGATGTTGGATTCCCCCGTCCCATAATAGATGACGTCCGGGTTGGATTCGGAGATGTCGATGTCGCCCGAGGACATCGTCGGCAGCTCGTTGGTCAGGCATTCCCAGGTGATGCCGGTGTTCTCGGTCTTCCACAGGCCCCCGACCGCGGAGGCGACGTATATGATGTTGCGGCTGCCCCGCGGGACGGCCACGTCCACGCACCGGCCGCCGATGATGTCGGGGCCGATGAAGCGCCACTTCATGTCCTTGAAAGGCGTCTGGGCCTTCGCGGTCTGGTGTTGGTCGACCGCCTTCATCCGGAGGGCGAGGTCGGTGTTCTCGATCTTCTTCGGCTCCGCCTTTGCCGCGGGCGGCCTGGACTGCGCGGCGGCGAAGACGGCCGTAAGCATGACGACCGCGAGCGCGGCCGCGAACAGAATCGTGCGACGGGATCGTTTCATATGTCCTCCTTGGGAGCGGGGATTCGAAAAGGGCGAAGACAAATACATCGTATATCGAATATCTGGGGGAATGTTATTTTTTTCGAATAATAATGTCAACTCGGAGCGTAGGACCGCCGACCGACGGGCGCAGGTCCGGCGCTGGGGTCGGCCCCAAGGCCCGCATAGCGGAGGGGGATCCCATCGCGAAAGCGATGGGGGGAACCGAGGGGGGACCGGCGAAACGCCGGCGGGCCGGGGGCCGGTCCCAGCACCGGATGCGCCGGTTCAATTGACAGGAATTCCTGAAAAATGGTAGATATGATCGAGGAATCCGGAAGATGCGGACATCTTCCCCCGAAAAGAGAAAAACGGATGCGGCAGCGTTCTAACGGCGACGGATGCGTTCCTTCCGCCGCTTGCCGCCACAAGTGGGCGATGGCCAACGTCCGCGGCGGCTACCTGGTCGTCGAAGGCTGCTTCCACTGCCGCCAGCGCACCTCGTTCTTCTCCGAAGAGCCCGTCCCCCCCATCGACGACTACCGGGAAGGCGATCATTTCTGGACGCATCTCGGGGACTTCCAGGCCTCCAAGTTCGACCTGAAGTGCGAAACGTGCGGCCGGGACGTGGCGCTCAAGGACGTCATGGCGGTGATGCTCTGCCTGCGCTGCGACCCGACCTGCGGCGCCTACAAGGCCGGCTCGGACGCCGGGGAATCCAAGACCTGGGTCTACGTCGCGCTCTGCGCCGACACGTCCCATGTCGCCGGGACATGCGTCTCCGACGAGGGCCTCCGGGCCCTCAACGAATATTACAACGAAGGCCTTCGGGACCCGGCGAAGAAAATCATCGTGGTCCCCTGCCGGCTTCGCCGGTCCGTCGACACCTGCCAGGGCGTCGTCCTGGCCGACGTCGGCCTGACGGAGCTGTATTGACTACTCGATCCGAGGAAAGGACATCATGAAAGTATCCGAGCTTGCGCAAAAGGCGGGTCTCAAGGCGTTCAACCCTATCCCCGACAAGGAGATCCAGGGCGTTTACATCTCCGACATGGTGAGCGATATCATCGGCATCCGCGAGGGGAACCTGCTCATCACCCTGCAGACCCACAAGAACCTGATCGCGGCGGCCAACCTGGTCGATGTCGCGGCCATCGTCTTCTCCCGGGCGAAGTCGCCGGCCGAGGACGTGGTCGCCCTGGCCACCAAGGCCGGAATCGGGCTGCTGGGGTATGAGGGCGACACCTGGACGCTCGCCAAGAAACTGGTCGAACTCGGAATCAAGTGATCACCGGAAAGACACGGCCGCCGTTCAATTCCTCAAGGATGTTCTCCTAACGCCGCAATCATAATTATTTTTGATCCGGAATTGAACAAAGGAACGCGATCCATGGTGAAGGGCGATCTGTCTGCGATCCTTGGGGACTGCTCCGGCGAACGGGGCGACCTCATCCCAGTCCTGCAGAAGGCGCAGGACCTGCTCGGGTTCATCCAACCTGACGCCGTCCGGGCCATCTCCCGGCGCCTGAAGATCTCCGAGAACGAAATCTATGGCGTCGCCACCTTCTACGCCCAATTCCGGTTCCATCCTCCGGGAAAACACCACATCAAGGTCTGCCTGGGGACGGCTTGCCACGTGAAGGGCGGAGAGCAGGTCCTGGCGACCACCCGGGAGCGCCTGGGCATCGACACCGGAGAGACCACGGCGGACGGGGCCTACGACTTGGAGCGGGTGGCCTGCCTGGGCTGCTGCGCCCTGGCCCCGGTCGTTCAGGTGGATGACAAGATCTACAGCCAAGTTTCCGTGATCAAGATACAAGGGATCCTGGATGAACAAAAAAGCGATTGACCAGCGCCGGCAGCAGGCCGCGGCCGCCTGGGACGCCCGCGAATCGAGCGCCGTCCCCCAGATCTACATCGGGGCGGGGTCGTGCGGGCTGGCCGCGGGCGCGGCCGAAACCCAGCAGGCCGCGGTAGACTACCTCAAGGAAAGAAACGCGGAAGCCCGGATCATCCAGGTGGGCTGCATCGGCCCCTGCTATCTGGAGCCGCTCATGGACATCCGGATGCCCGGGCGGTCCCGGATCAGCTACTCGAACGTGGGCCCCAAGGACGTGTCCCGGATCCTCGGCGCGTTCCTCGACGGCCGGGAAATCCCCAAGGGCCACCTGGCCGGGCATTTCGGCGACGGCGAGCTCGCCGGCGTCCCGCGGTTTTACGATTTGCCGATGCTCAAGCCGCAGGTCCGGATCGTGCTCCGCAACTGCGGCCTGATCGATCCGGACGACCTCGACCAGTATCTGGCCCGGGACGGCTACAAGGGGTTCGAAAAGGCCCTGGGATTGGGATGGCAGGGCGTCATCGACGAGGTCAAACGCTCGGGCTTGCGGGGCCGGGGCGGGGCGGGCTTCCCGACATGGAGGAAATGGACGACCTGCCGGGAACAGGAAAGCGGCCAGCGCTATCTCATCTGCAACGCCGACGAAGGCGACCCGGGCGCCTTCATGAACCGCTCCCTGATCGAAGGCGATCCCCACGCCGTCCTGGAAGGGATGCTCATCGCCGCCTTCGCTATCGGGGCCTCCCAAGGCTACGTCTATATCCGGGCGGAATACCCCCTGGCCATCAAGCGGCTGAAGACCGCGATCGCCCGGATGCGCGAGGCGGGCCTGCTCGGCGACCGGATCCTGGGGTCGGATTTCAGCTTCGACCTCAAAATCAAGGAAGGGGCCGGCGCGTTCGTCTGCGGCGAGGAGACCGCCCTCATCGCCTCGATCGAGGGGAAGCGGGGCATGCCCCGTACCCGGCCGCCGTTCCCGGCGATCTCCGGGCTGAAAGGCAAGCCCACCATTATCAACAACGTCGAGACCCTGGGCACGCTGCCGGCCATCCTCCGCAACGGGGCGGACTGGTACGCCGGCTTCGGGACGGAAAAGAGCAAGGGGACGAAGACCTTCTCCCTCGTGGGCAAGGTCCGGCGGACGGGGCTGATCGAGGTCCCGCTCGGCACGTCCCTCCGAACCGTGATCTTCGACATCGGCGGCGGGACCCAAAAGCCGTTCAAGGCCGTCCAGAGCGGCGGCCCGTCGGGGGGCTGCCTGTCCGAGGAGTTCCTGGACCTGCCGATCGACTACGAGCACCTGGCCGAAGCCGGGGCGATCATGGGCTCGGGCGGGCTGATCGTCGTCGATTCCGATACTTGCATCGTGGACATGGCCAAGTACTTCCTGAGCTTCACCCAGATGGAGTCGTGCGGGAAGTGCGTCCCCTGCCGCGTCGGGACCCGGCACATGGTCCAGATCCTGGAGAAGATCTGTGACGGCCGGGCCGAGCTCGCCGACCTCGACAAGCTCGAGAAGCTCGGCCACGTCGTCAAGAGCGGCTCGCTCTGCGGGCTCGGCTCCACCGCGCCCAATCCGGCCCTCTCGACGATGAAGTACTTCCGCCCGGAGTTCATCGCCCACATCAAGGACCATCGCTGCCCGGCCGTGACGTGCAAGAACCTCGTGACGTATCGGATCCTGCCCGGCAAGTGCACGGGCTGCCAGCGCTGTGTCAAGGTCTGCCCGACCGCGGCCATCTCCGGGCCGCGGTCCGAGCCGCACAACCTGGACGAGTCCAAGTGCATCAAGTGTCGGGCCTGCTACGAGATCTGCCGATTCGACGCGATCGCCGGCGACGCCATCGTCATCGAATCCTAGAAGGGACGACCATGGGCCTCAAAGAACCACGAACGCTGACAATGGAGATCAACCACCGGAGTGTGTCCTTCCCGGAAGACGTCACGGTCCATCGGGCCGCCGAATTGAACGGGATCGACATCCCTTCGCTCTGCTCCCACAAGGACCTCACCCCGTTCGGCGGCTGCCGCCTGTGCATGGTCGAGATCGAAGGGATGCGCGGCTATCCGCTGTCGTGCAGCACCGCTGCCGCGGAGGGGATGGTCGTCCTGACCGACACCGTCCGGCTCCGGGAGCTGCGCCAGGAGATCCTGAAGCTCATCCTGAGCGAGCACCCCTCGAGCTGCCTCATCTGCGAGGAGCGGGTCGAATGCCTGGACTACCAGGGCACGATCCGGAAGGCCGGCGTCACGACCGGCTGCCGCACCTGCCCGAACGACAAGCAGTGCGAGCTCCAGGACCTCGTGGAGAAGATCGGGGTTGCGGACATCGACTATCCGATCACCTACCACGGCTACGAGCCCGAGCACGACGACCCCTTCTACGACCGCGACTACAACGTCTGCATCCTCTGCGGCCGCTGCGTCCGGATGTGCCAGGAGGTGCGGGGCTCGAGCGTCCTGGCCTTCACCCACCGGGGCCCGAAGGTCAAGATCGGCCCGGCCTTCGGCCGGAGCCACATCGACGCCGGCTGCGAGTTCTGCGGCGCCTGCGTGGACATCTGCCCGACCGGCGCCCTGGCGGACAAGGCCTCCAAGTGGGACGGCAAGCCCGACGGGCGGCTGGTCTCCACCTGCCCGTTCTGCGCCATCGGCTGCCAGGTCGAGCTCGAGCACAAGAACGGCCGCCTGTCCAAGGCCCGGGCGAACCTCGACCCGGAGGTCAACGACGGCCAGCTGTGCGTCCGGGGCCGGTTCTGCATGCCCGAGGCAACCCATCACTTCGAGCGGGCGAAGAAACCGATGCTTCGGAAGGGCGCCTATTTCCGGGAAGTATCCTGGGAGGAAGCCCTGGAGAAGGCCGCGGCCGAGCTCCGCGGCTGCGCGCCCGAGGACTTCGCGATGCTCGTCTCCCCCGACCTCACCACGGAGAGCCTGTTCGCCGCCCAGAAATTCGTGCGCGACGTCCTCGGCTCGGAGAACATCGACTCCACGGGACGCGAGCAGCTCGCGGGCGGGCCGGGGCTCTGGTCTCGCCTCTTCTCGCTCCCGATCTCGATCAAGGCCATCGACCGGGCCGACACGATCCTGGCCCTCGGCCTCGACAGCCGGTTCGACTTCTCGGTCGTGGGGACGAAGGTCCGCAAGGCCCTCGATCGGGGCGCGCATCTCGTGACCGTCGATCCCCGCGAAGGGAACCTGGCCCGCTACGCGAACCGCTGGCTGCGTCCGCGGCCGGGGCGGGAAGGCCGCCTTCTCCAGTTCTTCGCCGACGCCCTCGCCGGCCGGACGCCCGACGCGGGCGCGGCCGCGAAGGATGCGGCCGTGGACGCCGCGGAGCTGACCGCGGCCCTCGACCTTCTGGCGGCCAGCCATGATCTGTCCGTGATCGTCGGCTCCCGGATCTTCGCCTACGAAGACAGGCGGGCGCTCCTCGCCGGACTGCTGGCCCTGTCCGGGCGGCCGGGAACGAATTTTATCCCCTTGTATTTCGGGGCCAACGCGCGCGGCGCCCTGGAGATGGGGGTCTTCCCGGGAATCGGCCCGGGCGGCGCCGTCCGGCCGGGAGTCTCGCCCGGCGGCGCGCCGGTCGGCCGCTCGGGCCGCCGGCCCCACGTGCTCTACCTCGCGGGGGATGTCCCCTTCTTCGAGCGGCCGGACTGCGACGTCCTGATCGTCCAGGACATCTATCTCCCGCCCTTCGACGTCGATATCTTCCTGCCCGCCTCGAGCTTCGCCGAAAGCGGAGGGACCCTCATCAATCTCGAGGGCCGGGTGCAGGACATCGTCCAGGTCGAGGCGCCGCCCGAAGGGGCGGTGACTGGATTCATGCGACCCGATTGGCGCATCTTCGCCGAGCTGGCCGGGGCATTGAAGAGCGGGGCGATGCCCTATGGCTCGATCCAGGATGTGAGGGCCGACATCCGCCGGGCGGTGCCCGACTATCCGCCAGCGCCGGACCGCAAGCCCCGGAAGATGAAACCGATCGAAGGCTGGGACACCGCGCCCGCGGCTCCCGCGGACGGCGGCGAGGGAAACCACTGGTTGGTCGCGGTCCCGGGCGGCTATCGCCATCGGGGCATCGACCTCGCCTCGAAGGTGGGCGGGCTGAGCGACCTGGGGCTCGAGGAGGGGTTCCGGATGAACCCGGCCGACCTCGCGGACCTCGGGCTGAAGAGCGGCGACCGGATCGAAATCACCTACGACCGCGGGGCGCCGGCGGTCCTGGGGACCGTGAAACAGGATGTGGAGTGCCCGGCCGGGGCGGTCTACTTTGCCCGTCCCGTGGCGTTCGGCGGGCTGGCCCACAAGAAGGAGCACGAGCCGCTCTTTCATCTCGGCGCGAACCCCGTCCGCGTCCGCATCGCGAGGACCAGGGAGGACAGGCATGTATAAAGTCGTGGAGCGGAGGATGATCGTTCCGAACATGCACGAGTTCACCGTCCTTGCGCCGGCGGTGGCCGAATCGGTCAAGCCCGGCAACTTCATCATCGTCCGGCCCGACGCAAGCGGCGAGCGCATTCCCCTGTCGGTCGCCGACTGGGACCGCGAAGCCGGAACCGTGACCTCGATCTTCATGCAGGTGGGCGCGTCCACGGCCAAGCTGGCCCGCCTCAAGCCGGGCGACAGCGTCCCGACGTTCGTCGGACCGCTCGGCAGGGAGACGGTGATCGACAAGTTCGGGACCGTGCTCCTGGTCGGCGGCTGCTACGGCATCGGGTCCATCTACCCCACCGCCCGGGCGCTCAAGGAGGCCGGCAACAAGGTCGTCACCCTGATCGAGGCCCGCAGCTCGTTCCTCCTCTTCTGGGAGGACAAATTGGCCCGGGCCTCGGACAAAGTGCTGGTCATCACCCGGGATGGGACCAAGGGCCAGAAAGGGCACGTCAGCCGGATTCCCGAGATGATGCAACGGGCGGGGATCGTCCCCGACCTGGTCATCGTCAACGGCTGCACCTTCCAGATGATGCAGGTCTCCCGGCTGACGAAGCCGCTCGGCTGGAAGACCATCGTCAACATGAACCCGATCATGATCGACGGGACGGGAATGTGCGGCGTCTGCCGGCTCACGGTCGGCGGGAAGACCAAGTTCGCCTGCGTCGACGGGCCCGATTTCGACGGGCACGAGATCGACTGGGAGGAGTTCCTGGCGCGGCGCAAGACCTACAACCCCGAAGAGGTGGACCCGCTCCGCCGGAGCACTTGCCGGTCCCATTTCTGATCCGCGCCCCCGCGGCCGCGTCAAGGAGGACGTGCGAGTGGTTGAAGAAAAGAAAGACAAGAAAAAGCTGGACCCGCACCGGCGGGCCATGCCCAAACAGCACCCCTGGGAACGGGTCAAGAACTTCGACGAGGTGGCTCTGGGATATTCGATCCCCACGGCCGTCGAGGAGGCCGAGCGCTGCCTGCAGTGCAAGAAACCCCTCTGCAACCAGGGCTGTCCCGTCGGGATCGACATCCCCGGCTTCATCAAGTGCATCGTCGAGGGCGATTACGGCGCCGGGGTCAGGAAGATTAAGGAGACCAACGCCCTGCCGGCCATCTGCGGCCGGGTCTGTCCCCAGGAAGAGCAGTGCGAAAAGGTCTGCATCGTGGGCAAGAAAGGCGAGCCCGTCTCGATCGGCCGGCTGGAGCGCTTCCTGGCCGACTGGGAGGCGGCCCAGGGCAAGATCGAGGTCCCGACCCTGGCCCCCAAGACGGGCCGGAAGGTCGCGATCGCCGGGGCCGGGCCGGCGGGGATCACCGTGGCCAACGACCTGGCCCTCCTCGGCCATGACGTGACCATCTACGAGGCCCTCCATGAGTGCGGCGGGGTGTTGATCTACGGCATCCCGGAATTCCGCCTCCCGAAGGCGATCGTGAGCCGCGAGGTCGAATACGTCAGGAGCCTCGGGGTCAAGATCTACACCGACTTCGTCGTCGGCAAGACCAGGACCGTGGACCGGCTCCTCCAGGAATTCGACGCCGTGTTCATCGGCTCGGGCGCCGGCCTGCCCTGGTTCATGGAGATCCCTGGAGAGAACCTAAACGGCGTCTATTCGGCCAACGAGTACCTGACCCGGGTGAACCTGATGAAGGGCTTCAAGTTCCCCGAATACAACACGCCCGTCAAGCGGCCCGCCCGGGTGGCCGTCGTCGGCGGCGGCAACGTGGCCATGGACTCCGCCCGGACCGCAGTCCGCCTCGGGGCGAACGAGGTCCACCTCGTCTACCGCCGGAGCAAGGCGGAGCTGCCGGCCCGGGCCGAGGAAGCGGAGAACGCCGAGGAGGAGGGCGTGATCTTCGACCTCCTCACTCTGCCCGTCCGCCTGATCGGCGACGCGAACGGCTGGATCCGGGAGATGGAATGCCTCCGGATGGAGCTTGGCGAGCCCGACGCCTCGGGCCGCCGCAGGCCCGTCGAGGTCAAGGGGTCGAACTTCCGGGTGCCGTTCGATGCTGTCGTGATCGCCATCGGCAACAGCCCCAACCCGCTCATCCCGATGACGACCCCGGGCCTCGAGATCAGCAAGAAGGGCGGCATCGTGACCTTGCCCGAGACGGCCCAGACCTCCCGGCCCGACATCTGGGCCGGCGGGGACATCGTCCGCGGGGCCGCGACCGTGATCAGCGCCATGGGCGACGGCCGGATCGCCGCCGCCTCGATCCACCGATATCTGATGGCCAAGGGCCGCTAGCCGGATCGCACCAGGAGACGCCATGACATTAGCCGAAATCCGAGACCTCCTCGAATGCGACGTCCTCTCCGGGGAAGACGACCTGTCCTTCGACGTCCAGAACGTCGTGGCGTCAGACGGCATGAGCGAAATCCTGGCCTTCGCCAAATCCAAGGAGCTCATGATCACCGGCCTGACGAACATCCTCTCGATCCGCACGGCGGACATCGCCGGGGTCGCGGCCGTCCTCTATTGCCGGGGGAAGTCCCCCGACAAGAAGGTGGTCGAATTCGCCCGCTCGAAAGGCATCCCCGTGCTTGTGACCAAGATGGTGATGTTCGACATCTGCGGGCTGCTCTACAACCGGGGGCTCAAAGGCGTATCCTGATGGCCGAGGAACTGCTCCGCGAGAAATTCGAGATCCAGGGCCGGAACTTCGACAAGGCCGGCGAGGTCTCGGGAGAGATCAAGGTCATCCTCCGCGACCTCGGTCTCGACGCGGGCTGCATCCGGCGACTGGTGATCGTGTCTTACGAGGGCGAGATGAACGTGGTCATGTACGCCGACCGGGGCACGCTGACCCTGATCTTGACCGACGAAGACGTCGGCCTCGAGATCGTCGACGACGGCCCGGGGATTCCCGACATCGACCTGGCCCTCCAGGAAGGCTATTCCACCGCCTCCGACGAGATGCGGGAGCTGGGCTTCGGCTTCGGCATGGGCCTGCCGAACATGAGGAAGAACTCGGACGAGTTCCGGATCGAATCCGCGGTCGGCCGCGGGACCTCGGTCTTCGCCAAAGTGAGGTTGAACCCCCATGGCTGACCTCAAACACGGCTTCAAGATCAACCCCGACAAGTGCCAGGGCCGGATGCACTGCATGCGGACCTGCCCCACCCGGGCGATCCGGGTGAAGAACGGGAAGGCGCACCTCATCTCGGAGCTCTGCATCGACTGCGGCTCCTGCCTCCCCGCCTGCCCCACCGGCGCCATTTCGGCCACGACCGTCCCCTTCACCGAGCTCGACCGGTTCAAGTTCAAGGTCGCGGTCGCCTCGCCCGCCCTGTTCGCCCAGTTCTTGATGAACGTGACGCCCGACCAGGTCGGCCGGGCCCTCCGGGAGCTCGGGTTCGACGCCGTCTGGGAATATTCGATCGACATCGAGCTCGTCGACCGGGCCATCGCCGACTGCGTCAAGCGGTGGCCGGGCCCGTTCCCCCTGATCTCCAACTCCTGCCCGGTGATCGTCCGCCTGGTCCAGGTCGCCTATCCCAGCATGGTCGAGCAGCTCATTCCCGTCGAGGCGCCCCGCGAGATCGCGGGCCGGGAAATCAAGCGCCGCTTCTCCCGAGAGCTCGGGATCAAGCCCGAGGAGATCGCGGTCATCTACATTACGCCCTGCCAGGCCAAGACGATCTCCATCGTCCAGCCGGCCGAGGACGCCCAGAGCTACCTCGACGGAGCGGTGGGCATCTCGGAGATCTACAACGCCGTCCTGCACAAGATCCGCAAGCCGGCCAGCGGCGAGCCCAGCCAAAAGAGCGCCCCCGGGCTGGGCGAATTCTTCCACTGGGGCGCGCCGGAGGGCGAGTTCCCCAACATGGCCCGCGAGCATTATCTGCCCATCATGGGCCTGACCGACGTCATGAATGTCTTCGACGACCTCGAGAAGGGCAAGATCCGAAACATCGAGTTCCTGGAGGCCCATGCCTGCCAGGGCGGGTGCATCGGGGGCAACCTGACCGTCGAAAACCTGTACGCCGCCCGGACTAAGAGCCTGCAGCTGATCTCCTCTATGTCGAAGCGCTCGCCCCAGTTCGTCAAGGAGGTCGAGCGGCGCTATGCCGTGGAGGACCTGTCTCTCCGGGGGCCGCTCAAGCCGCGCATCATCGAAGGGGAAGTAATCGACCTCTTCGAGCGCGTCCGGCGGCGGAAGAGGACGGAAGAGCTGATGAAGGCCCTGCCGCTGCTGAACTGCGGGCTGTGCGGCGCCCCGCGCTGCCGGAACCACGCCGAGGACGTGGCGGGGGGCCGGTCCCAGGTCGGGGATTGCGTTTTCCTCTCGCGGGAGCGCATCGAGACGCTGCGGAGCATTTACAAGAAGTAGCGGCGGTATCGGCGCTAGGGTCGGCCCCGGCGCCGTTTGTCATTTTCGGATAGCGCCGCCCAAATAAAAGACTACGCCGATGGATCCCTCCACATAGGACGGATTCACCGGCAGCGTGAACGTCTTGCCGCTCCGGGCCAGGTCTGCCGCTTCCGCGGCGCCGAACGGCTGGCCCTTGATGTCGGTAAAGAAAATCCCGTCGTAGGACCCATAGACGAAATTCCAAGTGAGTGTCTTTGTCGGGCAGTAGAAGCAGCGTGCCTCGAGCCGGATGGCGAGCCGGTCGTTCACCATAAGGTTCAAGGCGGCCCCCAGGTCGGCCCCGAGGGCGGTCCAGGACGTGGCGGGAATACTGAGGCCGACGGGAAGGGCGTCCACATACTGGGTCAGAACCCAATTCGGATCTACGAAGACGGGCTCCGTCTTTGTGGTACCGTAGCCGAAGATGGTATCCGCCCGGAACGTGTTCCGGAAGAGCGTCAGCCCTCCCGAAAACGCGCCTTCGACGCGTCCGGTCCCCGTGCGGGCCGCGAGATTGATCGACAGCGGCAGCGTGGTGATATGGCCCAGCCGGTCGAAGCCCTGCTCCAGCAATCCGGATTCGCCCGAGTTCCACGTCCAATGGAAATTGAAAACCGAGGTATTCCCGACGCCGGCGCCCAAAAAGCCGGCCCGGAGCTGGATGCCTATCGTGGGGCTGAAGAAATAGGCCAGGGAGGCGCCGGCCGCGAGGCCGAGGTCGGGATACATGGTGATCACGGTCTGCTCATTGACGGCGCTCAAGTAATTCGAGCTCCAAGAGGCCGAATAAAGGGTCGATCCGGTGATCCGGGAAAAAGCGACGCTGCCGAAGAGGTGCAGCTCAAACTTGTTCCGGCCCGCGTTATCCGCGGAAACGGGAAGCAGCCCGGCGGCCAGGGCGAGAGCGAGAACGGCAAGGGCCCTCTGTTTCACGTCGATCTCCTTTCAAAAAACAACCCCCCCGCCCCTTCCCCGGGGAAAGAGCGAGGGGGGATTTCAAGCGGACTCAGTTGCCGAAGAAGCGGCCCCGCCGCTTGTCCTTGGCGTTCACCGGATTGGCGTCGAGGGCCCACATTCCCCGGCCGTGGGTGGCGATGACAACGATGTTGTCGCGGGGGTGGACGATCAGGTCGTGAACGTAGGTCGAAGGCAGGTTGGCTCCGAGGACCTGCCAGGTCTTGGCCCCGTCCGTCGTGACGTAGACGGCTTGGTCCGTGCCGACATACAGGATGTTCTTGTCGACCGGGTCCTCGCGGATGACGTTCACCGGCCCGAGCGGGATGCCCTTCGAGATATCCACCCAGGTCTTTCCGTAGTCCTTGGATTTCCAGACGTACGGGGCGACGTCGTCGTCGCGCTTCCCGTTCTGGGTCATATAGACCGTCCCCAAATCGTACTGCGAGGCGACGAGGCGCGAGACCCACTTCTGATATGGGAGGCCGGCCGTGATCTCCTGCCAGGCCTTGCCGCCGTCCTTCGTGACCCACACCCGGCCGTCGTCCGTACCGGCGTAGATCAAGCCGTATTTGAGCGGCGATTCGGAGATGGCGAAGAGCGTGTGATACGGGATATCGCCCATTTCGGCGGCCGTGTTGTAGGTCAGGTCGGGGCTGATCTTTTCCCAGGTGTCCCCCCGGTCGAGCGTGCGGAAGAGGAACTGCATGCCGTGATAGACGATGTTCGCATTGTGCGGCGAAAGGATGAACGGCGCGAGCCACTGGCCCCGGAGCCGCGGCTCGTTCTCGAACTGGACCGGGAGCAGGATCTTGCTCAGCGGCCGCCCCGGCGCCGCGCCAGGCTTATCATATTCCGCGCGACTGATGGTGCCGTAGAAGCCGGCCGAATAGACGATATTGGGGTTGGACGGATCGATAGCCTGGTTCGAGCCCTCGCCCCCCGGCGCGCTTTCGAACCGCTGGGCGGGGATCCGGTCGCGGCCGCGGCTCAGGTCCACGGGGGCGCGGAAACTGCCGTGGTCCTGCATCGAGCCGTAGACCTTAAAGGGCGTGCCCATGTCGTAGGCGATGTTGAAGAACTGGCAGACGGGCAAATTGTCCCGGAACGGCTTCCAAGTCATGCCCTTGTCGTAGGAGACGGCCAGGCCCTGGTCGAAGCCGTTGACCAGGTAATTGGAATTGTCGGGGTCGATCCAAAGGGCGTGGTGGTCGCCCCCGGAACTCCGGAGCCTACGGAACGTCTTTCCCCCGTCCGTGGACGTGTTCAGGCCGAGCCCCATGGTGTAGACCGTGTTCTCATCGTTGGGATCGACCCGGATCTGCCCGAACACCCAGCCGTAGGTGCCGGAGAGGTTTTCCATGTAGCTTTTCATCTCGGGCGTCACGGGACAGACAAGCTTCCAGGTCTCGCCCTTGTCGTCGGACCGGTAGACCGTGGCCCCCTTGATAAAGCCGGCCGAGGGCACACCGTAGGAATCGGCCTTTTCCTCCTCGGTCGCCTCGTGCGCCTTCTCGTAGTTGTCGACCAGGGCGTAGAGGACGTTGGGCTTGGTCTGGCAGATGTCGAGGCCGATGCGGCCGCGGAACTTTGCCTCCGGCAGGCCGGCGTTGACCGGCTTCCAGGTCTTGCCGCCGTCGAGCGACTTGAAGATCCCGTTGTCCTTGGACAGGGGCTCGTTGCGCGGGTCGTTCCATTTCTTGCGCGTCCGCTGCCACAAGGCGGCATAGAGCGCCTCGTTGTTTTGGGGATCCATCCGCAGCTCGATGGCGCCCGTCCCGTCGTTGATATAGAGGATCTTTTCCCAGGTCTTGCCGCCGTCGGTCGTCTTGTAGACGCCTCGATCGCGGTTGGTTGTCCATTCGCAGCCCGAGGCGGCGACGTAGACGATGTCCGGGTTCTTGGGATGGACGACGATCCGGGCGATCGTGTTCGTCCCGGCCAGGCCCATATGCGCCCAGGTCTTGCCGCCGTCCACGGACTTGTAAACGCCGACGCCGGACTGGGAGCTGCGGAAGATGTTGGCCTCGCCCGTCCCGATCCAGATGATCTTGGGATCGGAAGGCGCCAGGGCCAGGTTGCCGATGGCGGTCGAGGGCCCGTTCTCGAAAACCGGCTCCCAGGTCGTGCCTTCGTTCTCGGTTTTCCAGACGCCGCCCGAGGCGGTGGCGACGAACATGGTGTAATTCCGTCCCTTGGGCGCCACCACGGCGATGTCCGTCGACCGGCCGCTGACGTTGACGGGACCGAGGAACTGCCACTTCTCGTCCTTGAACTTGGAGACCTTTTCCATTTCAACGTGCTGGTCGTACATCTTCAGCCGGAGCTGCGGATCGGTGTTCGTGATCCGGGCCGGCCTGCGGACCTGTTGGGCAGAGATCGCCGCGACCAGGGCCAGCACGCAAACGGCCAGGGCGATCGCCTTCGCGGGGAATGATTTCCGGATAGGGGCCATGCGCTAACCTCCTTGGGGACGGGGCGACGCGACCCGCCGCCCGGCTTGAACCGGCCCCATCTTACCGGCATATTTCGGTGGCAGTCAACTCCATACCGGAATTTCCACTCGATCCATGGCCGGCTTCGGCGAGCTGGGCACTACCGTCAAAATTCCATATCGCTATCCGGGCCATCCCGCTCGTCCTGTTTGCCGCCCTGGTCCTGTTTGTCGTAGGGATCCTGGCCAGGGACAAAATTATCACCGGACTTCACAAACTCCGGCACCCACGGGCTGATAGCATCCGCCGCTGATCGGTTCGCCGGTCTTTTCCAGAAGAACGCGATCATGTTCACGACCGGGCGGCCTTCGCCTTGACATCCGGCGAAGCCCGGCGCTATAGTTCCGGATCCAGTTCCAAACGCATGAGCCCCCTCTTTACACTCTTTTCATTTGTCCGCCCGTATCGGAAGAGGGCCGCCGCCGCCCTTCTCGGCCTGGCCCTGCTCGTCGTCATGGACTTGGCCATCCCCCGTCTCATTCAGAGGATCATCGACCAGGGGATCGCCCTCCACGACCCCGGCGTTGTCGTTCGGACGGCTCTGCTGATGCTCGGCATCTCGGTCCTGAGCGCGGTCATCGCCGTCCTCAACAACATCCTGTCCGTGCAGGTCGGAGAGGGGGTGGCCCGTGACCTGCGCCAGGCGCTCTTCCGCAAGATTCAGACCTTTTCCTACGGTGACCTGGACCGGATGAAGACGGGCCTTCTCATGGTCCGCCTGACCAGCGACACGTCCGCTCTCCAGCGCCTGACTCAAGTTTCCCTGCGCATCGGAACGCGGGCCCCGCTTTTGATGATCGGGAGCCTCATCCTGATGGTCCGGACCAGCCCCAGCCTGGCCCTGACCATGCTGCCGCTTCTGGGTGTGACCTCGGCCATCCTGATCCTCTTCGTCCTGAAGATGGAGCCCCTGTTCCGATCCGTCCAGCAGAAGCTGGACCGGCTCAACACCGTCCTGCAGGAGAACATCGCCGGCGCCCGCCTAGTCAAGGCCTTCGTCCGGGCCGATTACGAGGGCGCGCGCTTCGGCGCGGCCAACGAGGAGCTGACCGGCCGTTCGGTCCGGGCCATGCGGTTCATGTCCATCCTCTCGCCGGCGCTGACGGTTTGCATCAATATTGGCATGGTCCTGGTCATCGGCGTCGGCGGCCGGCAGGCGATCGCCGGCCACATGTCGATCGGCCAGATCGTGGCCTTCACCAACTACCTGCTGACGACCATGACCCCCCTCATCATGATGGCCATGCTGTCAAACGTCTGGGCCGGAGGGCTGGCCTCGGCCAAGCGAGTCCGGGAGGTGCTGGCGACCGTCCCAGAAGTGCAGGACGCCCCGGATGCGGCGGACGTGCCCGCGGGCGTTCCGTCCCGCGTGGATTTTGAACATGTCTCATTCCATTACCGGAACGGCAGCGGGGCCGCGGTTCTTGAGGATGTCGATCTGGCGGTCGCGGCCGGCCGGACCGCGGCCGTCCTGGGCGCGACCGGATCGGGCAAGTCCAGCCTGGTCCTGCTCGTGCCCCGGCTTTACGACGTCACGGCAGGAAGCGTCCGCATCGACGGCGCGGACGTCCGGGGACTCCGCCAGGCGTCCCTGCTGGGCTCCATCGGACTCGTTCCCCAAGACACCGTTCTTTTCTCCGGCACCGTCCGCGACAACATCCGCTATGGCCGTCCGGACGCCGCGGAGGCGGACGTCGTGGCCGCGGCCAAGACGGCCCAGGCCCACGAATTCATCATGGCCCTGCCCCAGGGTTACGACAGCCGCGTGGAAGCCCGCGGCGCGAATTTTTCGGGCGGGCAGAAACAACGGCTGGCCATCGCCCGGGCGCTCCTCCTCCGCCCCCGGGTCCTGATCCTCGACGACAGCACCAGCGCGGTCGACATCGAAACGGAAACGCGCATTCAGGCGGGCCTGGCGACGGACGATCCCCCGCGCATCACGTTTGTCGTGGCCCAACGCATCAGCACCGTCCTCAACGCCGATACGATCGTCGTCCTGGACAAGGGCCGCGTCGTGGCCCAGGGCGGCCATGGCGATTTAATCCAAACCTGCCCGATCTATCGGGAAATCTACGATTCGCAATTGGGCGATGAATCGGCCCCGGACGGGCCCGAGGACATCCCCGGCGGGAGGCCTCTGCCGTGAGCCGCCCGGTCGAGCGTACCGATAGCCGCGGCGTGCGTGCGGTCATGCAGCCGCCGCGTCATGGCGCCGTCCGCCGGATCGAGAAGGCCCGCCATCCCCGCCGGGCTTTGACCCGGCTGTTCTTCTACCTGGCCCCGTTCAAGGTAGCCATGGGCTTGGTCCTGGCCTTGGTTCTGGTTTACACCGCCCTGGGCCTGGCCGGGCCTTATCTGATGGGAGTGGCCATCGATCGGTTCCTCGCAGTGAAGCTGGTGGACGGCCTGACGACGATTGCTCTGGCCATGCTCGCGGCCTATGTCCTGAACAACCTGTTCCAGGCATGGGCCGGCTGGATCATGTCCGGCGTCTCGCAGAAATCCTTGCGAAACCTTCGCCAAGACCTCTTCCAGCGCCTTCAGGGCCTGCCCCTGGCCTTTTTCGACCGCAACCCGGCGGGCGAGCTGATGAGCCGCCTGACCAACGACATCGACGCCATCAACCAGGCCGTCTCCCAGAACATCACCTCGCTGGCTGCCAGCGTCCTGTCCATGGGCGGCATCCTGGCGGCCATGTTCATCCTCAACGCGGGCCTGGCCCTGGCCTCCCTGCTGGTCGTCCCGATCATGGCCTGGTTCGCCCAGTTCGTGGCCCGTTACACCCGCAAGGGGTTCCGCGAGCTGCAGAAGGTCCTGGGCGAGTTGAACGGCTTGGAGGAGGAGTCGATCAGCGGACTTAAAGTGATCAGCGCCTTCCGCCGCAACGATTCCGTGATGGCCGAATTCCAGGGGCGGAACCAGGCGGTTTACAAGGCCGGGGTGGCGGCCAATTCCTACGCCCTCCTGCTCATGCCGCTGTCGAACGTGCTGGGCAATTTCTTTGTCATCGTCCTGGCCGGCCTGGGCGGATGGCTGGCCTTGCGCGGGCTCGTCTCCGTCGGGATCATCGCCACCTTCATCGGCTATGGGCAAAGCTTCACCAATCCCTTGCGCCAGCTGGCCAACATGTATAATTCCATCCAGGCGGCCCTGGCCGGAGCCGAGCGCGTTTTCGAGATCATCGACACGCCCCCCGAGCCGGACGCCGCGGCGGGCTCCCCCCCTCCGGCGGCGGTGCGGGGGCATGTCCGCTTCGAGCATGTCGATTTCTCCTACGTACCCGGCCTGCCCGTCATTAAGGACATGTCCTTGGAGGCCCTCCCGGGGCAGACGATCGCCCTGGTCGGCCCGACCGGCGCCGGCAAGACGACGATCATCAACCTGCTGACCCGATTCTACGAAATCGATCGCGGCCGGGTGACCATCGACGGCCGGGACATCCGCGATATGCCCAAGTCCGACTTGCGCCGCCTGTTGGGGCTGGTCCTGCAGGACACGTTCCTCTTCGCCGATACCGTCATGGAAAACATCCGCTACGGCCGGCTCGAGGCGACGGACGAGGAGTGCATCAGGGCGGCTAGGACGGCCGAGGCGGACCACTTCATCCTCCGGCTCCCGCAGGGGTATCAGACCAACCTCTCCGAGCGGGCCGGCAACATCAGCCAGGGCCAGCGCCAGCTCCTGGCCATCGCCCGGGCCATCCTGGCCGATCCGGCCATCCTGATCCTGGACGAGGCCACGAGCAGCGTCGATACCCGGACGGAATCCCGAATTCAGAAAGCCCTTCTGACCCTGATGAAAGGACGGACAAGCTTCGTCATCGCCCATCGCCTCAGCACCATCCGCGAGGCGGACCGCGTGGTGGTCATCGACCGGGGGGCCGTCGTCGAGGAGGGGACGCACCGGGAGCTCCTGGATAAAAAGGGATTCTACGATCATCTCTACCGGAGTCAATTCAAGGGACTGGCGATCTGAGGCCAGAATCATTGCGCGTTGACAACGCCCTTTTTTCCCGGTATACATCCGAACGCAGGCCGAACCGAGCATGCCAGCCGATACCCCGTCGATCCGGATCGAATTCCAGGGCAAATACGTCTACCTCGGCCTGATATTCCTCCTGGCGGCGGCCCTCCTCTTCTCCAACCTGTGGGTCGGCGACCTCGGATTGGATTCGGCCGCCTACGCCACCATCTCGCGCGCGGTCCTGAGAACGCACGACTGGGTGGTGCCGCATTATGAGCATTGCGCCCAGTTCCAGGACTGCTGGCTCCATCCGCCGCTCTTCTACTGGATGACGGCCGCGAGCTTCAAGATTTTCGGCGTCACCGAATTCGCCGCCCGCTTCGTTTCCGCCCTCCTCGGGCTGGGCACCATTCTGCTCGTCTACCTAATCGCCTGGGGCGCCGGGAGGTCGCACAAATCCGGCTTCGCGGCGGCCTTCGTCCTGCTGACGACCCAGCCGTTTCTCGAGCTCTGCCGGAAATGCCAGATCGACATCCCCCTGACGTTTTTCCTGACTCTCACCGTGTATTTCTTCCGGCTGGCCGTCCAGAAGAGGAAGATCTTCTTCATCCCCACCGGGATCGCCGCCGGACTGGCGACCCTGACCAAGGGCCTGCCTGCGCTCGGAATCCTGGGTGTCATCGGCCTCTATTTCCTCTTCAAGCGTGATTTCAAATTCTTCTTCAGCCTCCGCCTGCTCTCTCTCCTGGCCGCCTTCGTCCTGACCATCGGCCTGTGGCTTGTGCCGCTCCTCCTCGCCGGCCGGTTCGACGAATTCGTTCGTGCCTATTTCGGCGGGCAGATCTGGGGCGTGCTCACGGGCCCTTCCGCCGCTCGAAAAGGCCTCTTCGCCGGCGGCCTCAAGGACTATCTCTGGTATCTCGGCGCGTTGGCCCAGAGATACTGGCCCTGGCTGCCCGTTCTCGCCGTCTCCCTCTATCTCGCCCTCAAGAGACGGAAGGAACAGCCGTTCGGAACGGTGGTCCTGCTGTGGATCCTGGTGTTTCTGGCCTTCTTCAGCGCCGCGACCCTCAAGTTCTTCCGGTATATGGCCCCGCTCTATCCCGCTTTCGCTCTTCTCATCGGATTGACTCTGGGCGACCGGCTGAAGGACGCGACGTTCCGGAAGCTGGTCCATGCCTCGCTGGGGCTCCTGGCCGGGCTGCTGTTCGCCGTGTCGCTCTTCCCGCTTTATTTCGGAAAGATCAACGCCCCCGACAAGAGCGAGATCAAGAAGCTCGCGCCCTACATCCGTCTGCTCGTCGGCGAAAATGAGCCGGTCTCGGTCTACCGGCTCAATTATTGGACCACGATGGCCGATTTCGCGTTCTACGTCGACCGCCCCATCCGGAACGTGGGCCGGGAGGAAGAGTTCTTCCGCTCCCTGGTGCAAGGCGGGCGCTATGGCTATTTGAAAAAGAGCGACTTTGCGAAATGGGCCCCGGAGGACCGGGAGCATTTTCCGCCCCTTATCGCGACCGAAAACTTCGTCCTGATCACGAACGCCGAAAACCGGAACGCCCAGCTCGCCAAGGTCCTGCCCTTCCCGATCTATTAGGCCGCGGCGCGGTTGCGGAGGGGCCCCCCTCGAGGGCGCCGGGCTTCCCAGGATGGACATTGACAGCTCAAGGAGAAATGGGGTATTTCTATCCGCGAGTCATCAAAAATGTTGTTGCCGACGGATCGGAAAAAAAGCCGCAATCTTTTGATATTTTTGCTGGCGTTGGTTTCCTACGGCATCATCGTCAGCGTTTTTCCCTTCGATTATCACGATTCGGATTCCTCGTGCTACAGCCGCATTTCTCAGGAATTGGCCTATGAGCCTCTCTCGGCGTGGTGCGCGCCACAATGGTGGGGGCATGGAGGCAATCAGGGACTCTTCCGAGATCATCCGCCGGGGCTATTCTGGCTGCCGGCCCTCCTCGTCCGGGCCGGGGTCAAGGATTCCCGGGCCGCCCTCTGCGCGAACTTCATCTACATTCTTCTCTGCCTGTATTTTCTCTTCAAGCTCGCCGGCGTCTTGGGAGATTCCGCCCTGGGATGGGCCGCGGTCTTCGGTTTTGTCCTGACGCCCATTTTCATGCAGTACCTGATCCGGGCCAATCATGAACAGCCGTTGAATCTGGCCGTCGTGGCCGGTCTCTATGGACTGTCCCGCAGTTCTCGGTCTTTCCGCTACAAGGCCCTTTTTGTCGCGGCGCTCATTTTTGCGGTGTTCATCAAGGGATTCAGCGCGGTCATCCTTTCGATTCTGGCCTTCCTCTTCTGGCTTATCCTTTCGCGAAACAGGAAAACGGTCTCTCTGATCGTCATCGCCCATCTTATCTTGCTGGCGACCGTCGCCCTTTTTGAATGGTGGTATCGGGGCGTCACTCAATCCAGCTTTTTGTCCGTCTACGTCGCCTTTCAGGGGGGAAGGACCGTTCAGGCCGCTTTTCTCCCTCTGCACAAAATATACAACTTCTTGTGGTACGCCGCCCGAGTCTTATGGTTTTCCGCTCCGTGGGTTCATTTCCTATTCTATGGGCTCTACAAATATGGGAAGGAAAAACTCTCCCTTATCAAGGACACGTTCATCCAATTTCTTCTCCTGGGCTCGCTATCCATCATGGCTTTCATCTCGCTGTCGGACCGCAAGGCGGACCGGTATATCTTTCCCGCCTATCTTTTGTTCTCTTTGGCCGGCGTCTATGTCCTCTCCAAGATGAAGCCCAAATTTCTATTATTTTTCCAGCGGCAAGAGAAACGCCTTCCCTGGATATTGGCTCTTGGGCTTGTCGTCTTTTCCTTTCTCAGCATATTCATCGACAACCATTTTTATAAATTCATCCGCTTTTGGCCAAATTAGCCGTTCTAAGAATATTGCGTCCCGGTAAAAATCTTAAGCCCTAGGCCCGGTTCGGAGCCCTTGCCGATCGTTCCCCGTTCATGGATTTGACACCTTTCCCGCCCTTTGATAATCTCCGAACGATGAACGCGCCCAACGTCCTGACCTTGCTCCGGATCGCCCTGATCCCCTTCCTGATGGTCACGCTCCTCGCGTCGTTCCGGGGCCACGAGTTCGTCGCGCTCGGGATCTTCCTCCTGGCGTCCCTCACCGACACCGTGGACGGCTTCTGGGCTCGGCGGACGAACCAGATCACGACCCTCGGCCAGCTCCTCGACCCCATCGCCGACAAGCTCCTGATCATGGCCGCCTTCGTCTGCCTTGTCGAGGCCGGCCACGTGCCGTCCTGGATGGCGGTCGTGATCATCGGCCGTGAGATCGCCGTTACGGGCTTCCGGGCCATCGCCGCCTCCAAGGGGACGGTCATCCCCGCCACCTGGCCGGGAAAGGTCAAGATGGCCCTGGAGACGATCACGATCTCGCTTCTGATTTTGGGGAAAGAGCTCCTGGGCCCATATTTCGCGGCCGGCAAGATCGGCCTCTGGCTGGTGATCGCCGCGGCCGTCTATTCCGCGGGCGAGATCTTCGTCAAGTACGGCCCGCGGCTCCTCAAAGAACCCTCAAGCGATTGAGACGCGCGTCTTGGCGAGAGACTCCATATCCTCGACATTTCCCATCGCGAACGGCTTGGGCCAGCCCTTGCCGATCCGCTTGATCAATCCGATCAGGACCTTGCCCGGCCCGAGCTCGACGAAGGCGTCGAGCGACTCGCCGGCGAGGAGCTCCATGGATTTGTACCAGAGCACGGGGCGGCTCACCTGCCGCTTCAGCGCGTCGCGCGCCTCGGCCCCGGTCCGGATGATCCGGGCGTCGACGTTGGTCACGATGGGGAACTTCGGGTCGCGGAATTCCGTGGCATCGAGATCGACGGCCAGCCGCTCCTCGGCGCTTTGCATCAGGGCCGAATGGAACGGGGCGCTCACGGGCAGCATGACCGAGCGCGGCGGCTTGGCGATCGCCAAGGCCTCTTCGACGGCCGCCTTGTGCCCGGCAATGACGATCTGCTCCGGACTGTTCCAGTTGGCGATCTGGACGACGCCCGAGGTGACCTGGGCGAGGGCCCGGGCCAGGTCCTCGTATGCCGCGCCCAGCACCGCGGCCATGGCCCCTTGGCCCACGGGCACGGCCTCCTGCATGTAACGGCCGCGCTTGTGGACGAGGCGCAGGGCGTCCTCGAAGCGGATCGCGCCGGCGGATACGAGGGCCGAATACTCGCCGAGGCTGTGGCCCGCGGCGATCACGGGGTCGCGGCCGTAGAGCGTATACGCCACGGTGCTCACAAGGAGCAGGGCCGGCTGGGTATTTGAGGTCAGCTTGAGCTCGTCCTCGGGGCCTTCGAAGCACAGCTTCGAGATTTTGTAGCCGAGGGCTTCGTCCGCGCGGGCGAACATCGCCCGGGCCTCGTCGGAATGGTCGTGGAAGCTCTTGCCCATGCCCACGATCTGGGACCCCTGGCCGGGAAATAAAAACGCGTTTCGAGTCATGTCGTCTCCCTACTTCAGGGCGGCGGCCCGGATTTCGATGTCCGCCTGCATCCGGAGATTCTTGATCCAAAGCGCGGCCTGGTTCTCGTTCTTGGTTGACTGGATCTGGGCCTCGAGGGCGTCCAGGACTTCGATCATCGGCGGCGGCGTGCGGCCGAGCTTCACCTGCGCCGGCACGTACGTCTCGGCGTAGTAGGCTTCGATCTCGCGGAGCGACACGCCCGCGCCGTGGATGAAGCGGTTGGCGACGATCGTTTCGCTCAGGATCGCCTCTTCGAGATATGGCCGAAGGTCTTCGGCCTCGAGCCCGAAGGCGTCGAGCCGGGCCTTCGCCTCGTCGCGACCGATCCGGGCCAGGAGCCGCCCGAGCTCGAGGGCGACCTTCGCCGGATCCACGGGGGACCTCTCCCGGGCGAGATCGATCACGACCTTCCGGTCGATCAGCCGCTCGAGGATGTAGCGCCGCTTCTCCTCCGGGGCGGCCGACGGTCCCGATTCGACGAGGCCGAACGCCTCGGCGATCCGGACGTCGGCCAGGGTCACCACCAGGCCGTTCACGATGGCGGCGACACCGTCCACGACCTCGGTCCGCTGCTGCGCCCGGGCCGCCCCGGACGGCCAGAGTCCGGCCAGCGCCCCCAGGAGGAGGGCCGCGGCCGCGCCTTGGATTCGGTTTCGCATCTTAGAAGACATTCCCGATCGTTAGGAAGATGATGGGCTGTTTCCGGCCCTCCGGCGGCCGGACGTTCCAACCAAAATCGATCCGGAGCGGCCCGAGGGGCGTCCGGTAGCGGATGCCCACGCCGAAGGCGTCCTCGAGCTGGGCGAGATCGAAATTCTTCCGGTTGGCGAAAATGTTCCCCTTGTCGTAGAACACCGCGCCCGACAGGGCGGGCGCCGAGGCGAACAGGGGGAAACGCAGCTCGAAATTGAAGAGCAGCATGGCCTTGCCGCCGACCGGCATCTCCGAAACCGGGTCCTTCGGCCCCAGCCGGTCGAACGGCTCGCCCCGGAACGAGTTGCTCCCGCCCCCGAAGAACCGCTCGTGGATGGGGATGAGACCCATGGCCGCCCCGCCCCGCACCGTCAGGCTGAAGTTCAGGGGTAAGACCGGCATGAAGCGCTGGTACTTGAAAAAGAACTTCAGGAAGTCGGATTCGGCCTTGAACAGCGGATAGGCCCACTCGGCCACCGCGCTGAAAAACGTCCCGCTCTCGGGATTGAAGGAGTCGTCGCGCCGGTCCCGGATGAGACTTTCGGAGACCGACGTCACGGAGAACGGAAAGTGCTGCCGGTCCACCTCGTTCTCGGCCACGTCGAGGAAGTAGAGCGTCGTGCTCGTCCAGTGCAGGGTCGTGAGCGACACCCAGCCGCCGCCGAGGGCCTTGAGCCCGCTCAGGCTGACGCCCCGCTGGTCGAAGCCGTAGCTCACCAGCTCCTCGCGCTCAATCCAGGCGTTGACCGTCGTCTGGAGGGGCAGGCCGAGGATATAGCGGTCTCCCCAGGAGGCGACGGCCCGCTTCTCCCGGAGGCTGAACTGGGAGACCAGGCTGAGCTGGGCCGCCCGGCCGAAGACGTTGCCCATGATGAACTCGGCCGTGGCGCGCGGCCCGATCGCATTGTCCCAGAGGGCGAAACTCTGCGGCTCGGTCTTGGTCTCGAGCCCCACCCCGGCGCCGACGTAGAACCGCTCGCCCTCGCGGACGTTGACGACCAGATTCTCGGACTCGGCCGTCACCGGGATCTCCTCGATCTTCACCTCGGAGAAGATCCCAAGCTTTTCGAGCCCGTGCTTCGACTCCAGGATGAGGTCGGACCGGGCCGAGTCCCCTTCCCGCAGCTTGAGCTCCCGGTCGATCGTACTCCGGGCGGTGGCCTTGGCGCCGGTGACGACGATCTTGGCGATCTTCACCCGCCGCCCTTCGGCGATCGCGAAATCGACGGCGAACAGGCGCTCGCCGGACGGTTCCACCGATACGGTCACGGTCGTCCCGCGGACTCCCTGGTTGAGATAGAACGCCTCCAGACGCTCGATGTCTTTCCGGAGGCTGGGCTGGTAAAACGGGCCTTCCGTCCGGCTCGCGATCTGGCCCCGGAGGGTCGCTTCGTCGAACAGCCCGGCCCCGCGGAGGGTCAGGCGGCTGATCGTCTGCTGCGGGCCCTCCTCCACGGTGAAAATCGCGGTCATGTCCGGCCCAATCCGCCGGAAGCTCAGTTCGACGCGCGTCTCGAGGAACCCCCACGCTTCGTAGACCCGGACGATCTGGGCCGGCATCTCGAAGAGCTTGGCCCCGCCGAGGCCGCCGAAAAGCGTCGACGTCTGGCCGAATCCCAGTTCCCGCTTCAGCTCCTCGGCCGTGAAGTTCCGGAGGCCTTCGAAGACGGCGTTGTAGATCTTGTAGGCCTGGCCGCGGTTCACTTCGTGGACGATGCGGATCTCGTCCGCGGTCTTCTCGATCGAAGATGTGGCCGTGGCGAAAACGTAGCCCTGACCGCGCAGATACGCCAGGACGCGCGCCTCGGACTGGGCAAGGCCCCACTCCTCGTAGATGCGTTCCTCCCAGATCGGGCGGACGATGTCCTCCGGCACCTGGGCCCCCCGGATCGTGATCCGGATCCTCTCATGCGGGACGACGATGAGCGAGAGGGCGACCGCCGCGGCCGTGTCGTCGAACGCCTCCCGCTCCAGACCGATCTCGGCCCGCGGGTAGCCCCGGGCGCCGTAGAAATCTTTGATCCGCCCGATGTCCGCCTCGAGCTCGGCCGGGACGTACGGCCGGCCTACGCGGGTCACCAGCATCTTCCGGATGTCCGCGGCCCCGACCCCGGGATTGCCGGTGATCTCGAAGCTCGTCACGGCGTAGCGCCGGCCGGCCGCGACCTCGAAGGCCACGTCCATCAGGGGCTCGTCCGCGACGCGCACGGACCGGGGATCGACCGCGGCCTTGAAGTAGCCGTCCTTCTTCAGGGCGGCGGCAAGCTCCGCGGCCGCTCGCCGGACCTTCTCCGGCGTATAATCGCCGTCAGGGCGCAGGGCGTAGAGCTCGTCCTTGAGTTTGCCGGCCGAGATCCCCTTTTCGGTCAGGATCTTGATCTTCCGGACCCGGAGCTTGCGGGCCAGGAGAAACGTCAGCCGGACCTCGGTCTCTCCGTCCTTCACGACCTGGATGTCGGAAAAGAGGCCGGTCTGGAACAGCCGTTTGAGGGCGGCGTCCGTCCGCTTGATCGAATAAGGCTCGCCCGGGGCGAGGGTGACGAGGTTTTGGAAGTCAGGCCCCGCGGGCCCCCCGTCCACCTTGATCACGATCGAGGTTACAATGGCGGGGGTAGCGTGCGCCTCCGCCGCGGCGGAGGCGCACGCTACCCCCACGCCCACCGCCAGCAGGGCGAGCAGGCCGGCCCTAAAAGCGCTTCCGGACTTTTGCATCGAAGCTGATCCGTCCCCGCTCATCGCGCATGCCGACGAGCGAGAACATGTCGCTGAATTCCCATTCCAACCGGACGATCTCCTCGCGCTGCGAGGTCAGGTTGGTCGAATAGAGGAGCATGATGTTGCGCGAGATCTTCTTGCCCACCGTCAGGCGGGCGGTCATTTCGGACGAAGCGCCGAGGACGAAGGGATCGATCCGGAACCGGTCGAGGCTGAACAGCTGCTCGGCGCGCTTCTTCGCGTCCTCGACGAGCTGGGCCGAGAGAAGCGAGCCGGCGCCGAGCTGGGAGCTGGTGTCGTAGGAGTACGTCCGCTTGAAGGACTCGCCGAGGGCCAGCAGGGCCAGGACGTCTTCGGGCGGAAGCGGGGGCGAGGAGGTGAATTCCGGCCGCAGCCGGTCCACCAGCCCGGTGAGCGAGAACGTGACGCGGTAGTCCTTGAGATAGGTCTCGCCCTGGAAATCGAGATACGGATCGATGAATGTCGGGTTGAAGAAGCTCAGCCGCGCCCGGAGGACGCGGAACTTGCGGTCCTGGAAGGTGACGTCGCCCCGGATCCCCTCGATGTCGCCGAGGAGGACCGGCGCGTTGATTCCGCCGGTGACGGTCAGGTCGAACCGGCCCCGGATCCGGCCCATGGAGTTCTCGATGACGGCGTTGTCGTCCGCCCGGACGCGGATGTCGAGCGTCAGGTCGTCGAAGATCCCCTTCCCCGTCTTCGGCGCGGCGGGCGGACCGGAGGAGAGGGAGAACTTGTCCGTGAGCTCGCGCTTCCAGGACAGCGTTTTCACCTGGATGTCGCCGGTGAGGGCGAACCGCGTCTCGTCCTTGAATAGCCGGAGCGTGCCGTCGACCAAGGCCCGCGTCCGCTCGATCAGAGCGAGGACCAAATTCCGGCCCTCAACCCGGACGTCGATGAGCTCGATCCCGCCCTTGCCGAACCGGATCTCGCCCGAGCCGGACACATCCCCGCCGCCGAGCTTGGCCTGGAGCGTCCGGATCATAGCCCTGCCGTTCTGAATGCGGACGAGGCCGCTGAAGTCGTTGAGCGAGTGGGCGAAACCGGGAATCGGAAAGAGGGGGCCCTTGAAGTCGATGACGCCGTTGATGTCGGATGCCGCGCTACCGCCCTTGATGTCGAGGAGAAAATTGAGCTCGCCCTGCACGCCCTTCCATGGAAGAAGGAGGTTGAAGTTGAGTACGCGGCCCTTAAGTCCGACTTGGAAAGAGCCGTCTGGCTGGGGATAAGCGAAGGTCGCCTGGAAATCGCCATGACCGGGAGCGAGCGCTCCCTGGATCTTGGCCTCGACCCGGTCGTTCCGGTAGACCAACTCCACCGTCCCGTCGGCCGTCGCCTGCTCGAGCGTCGCGAATTTCAAATCGCGGGCCGCGAATGTCCCGGACAACGCGTCCGTGTCCAGGTTGCCTTTTCCTTTGAGCGTCAGGTTGATCCGTCCGGCGGCCGAGGGCACGAGCGCGGAGAGGTCGACATCCTGAGCCGTCAGATCGAGATCGAAATTCCGGCTCTTGAACCCCAGCGACCCCGCGCCCCGGATCCGGCCGCCGTAGAATCCGGCCTGCAGGTCGGGAAAGGCCAGGGTGTTCGCGGCGTCCGACCAGGTCATCATCCCCCGGACATCGGTCAGGGGCTGGCCGGCCAGCTCGGCCCGGGCGCTCGTGAAGCTCCCCGCCACTTCGATCGCCTTTCCCCTCACGAAGACCGTGAAATCCCCGGCCGCCCGGCCCTTGAGCGGGACCCGCACGTTGAGGGGCGGCAAGACCCGCTCGAGGCTCGCCTCCTCGGCCTTGATCCGGACCTCGACCTCGTTCGGCCGGGCGGCGAGGCGGACGTCGCCCCGCATCTCGGGGTCTTGGACCTTAAAAATCCCGGTTACCTCGTTCCGGACGACCTCCCCCGTTCCACCGACCGACGCGACGTCGAACCGGTCGAAGCCGCCGGGGGCGACGGTGAAATCGATCTTGATCTGGGGATGAGAGAAGTCTCCGAGGATCTTGACCTCAACCAATCCGCGGCCGCGGATCTCGGGAAACGTCAGCTTTTCCTTGAGGAGGAGGGAGGTGAACTCGCGCGCCTGCCGGACGTCGCTCACCTCGCCCCGGATGCCGACCTGCACCCTCCGGTTGATGTCGATCGCGGCCTCGGCCTCGATGACGCCGAACGTCGTTTCCAGCTTCTTCGAGGAGACCGTGACGTTCTCGAATCCGTCCCAGGTCACATCGACCGGACCCCGCCAGGAGTAGCGGTTTACCAGGGGCGGCGTGAGCTCGTCCCGAAACTCGGCATGGGCCCGGAGGTGCTTGTTCTCAACGGAGAATTCGCCCCAAGCCGGCGATCGGACGGGATAGGGGATGTTCAGGTAACGGAGGATGGGGTCCAGATGGACCCCGCGCACGACGCCCGCCACTTTGTCGCCGCCGAACGTGATTTCCACCGATTCGGTCGGCGCCGCTCCCCTGCCGAAGAGAAACTCGACCCGGCCGCCGCCCGCGCCGCCGGCCTCGACTTTCCCCTCGGTTCGGCCGAGGGGAATGGAATTCAGGACGATGTCGTCGCTCGCGAAATCGGCCCGGACGTCGACTCGGCCGGCATGCCACTGGACCCGGCCTTGACCGACCGCTGTTCCGCCCCAGGCGAAGGGGATCCCAAGCAGCCCGGCCACGACCGCCGCCGGAGCGTGGAGCTGGGCCCGGATGTCGATCTCCGGATCGTCCGGGTTCTTAAGCAGGCCTTCGGCCTTGAGAATGATTCCCCGGCCGTCGACCTCGATCTTCCGAAAAGCGAGCTCGCGGCCCTTGCCTTCCAGGACGGCCCGGATCCGCCCCGTGAGCGGCGCCTTGAGCGAGGGCGGCTGGAAGGAGCTTTCGGCCGCGTCAAGGAGGAGATGGAACGCCGCCTTATCCTGACGGAAGGAGGCCATCACTTTCCGCGCCGAAAATGTGCCCGCCCGCCCCGTATAGAAGACTTCGCCCCCGCGCACGACGCCGCTCTCGATGGAGACCGGAAACGGCAGGCCGAACTTAAACGGGCCGCCGGCCGCGGGGGCCGCCGCATCCCGAAGCCGGACGACGGGATGGTCGATGACGACCCGGAAGGACTTCTCGCGGCGGAACAGGGCCGCGAACGGGACCCGGATCTCCGCCCGGTCGGCCGCGAACGAGGGCGACGTCGACACCGATCGGATGTTCTCGAGGACGAGGGCCGGAGGAAACGCGGAGAGCTTGAGCGTGCCGAAATAGAACGAGGATTCGATCGCCGACCGGATCCGGCCGAGGATGAAGCTTCGCAGCCCCAGGCCGGCGCCGGCGAGCAGGACCAAGAGGACCGCGGAGACGATGAGCGGGTGGCGCCGCCGGTTCCGTTTCATGCTTCGCGCCCTTCCCTCGGGCCTCCTCCTATTTCTTGACCTTGCCCCAGTCCTTCAGGAACCGCTCGATCCCGAGGTCGGTCAGGGGGTGCCTGACCAGCTTCTCCATGACCGCATAGGGCACGGTGCAGATGTCGGCTCCGATCAGGGCCGCGTCGACGATGTGGCGGGGATGGCGGACGCTGGCCACGATGACCTCGGTCGGATACGGGTCATTTTCGAAAATCGAGACGATCTCCTCGATGAGCCCCATCCCGTCCTGGGAAATGTCGTCCAGACGGCCGATGAACGGGCTGACGAACTTCGCCCCCGCCTTGGCCGCGAGGAGCGCCTGGGTCGAAGAGAAGATGAGCGTCGTATTGACCATGATCCCCTCGCCCGAGAGGACCTTGATCGCCTTGAGGCCTTCGATCGTGATCGGGATCTTGACCGCGATGTTCGGGGCGGCCTTGGCCAGCTCCCGTCCCTCCCGGATGATCTCGGGCGCCTTCTCCGAGATGCATTCCACGCTGATCGGGCCGGCCACGATCTCGGCGATGGCCTTGATCAGGTCGGGAAAGGGCATGGTCTCCTTGGCCACGAGCGAGGGGTTGGTCGTCACCCCGTCCAGGATCCCCCAACTCGCGACGTCCCGGATCTCGTTGAGGTTCGCGGTATCGAGAAAGAATTTCATCGGTCCTCCCTCCCCCCGTCCGGTCCGCCGCTCCTCGGGCGGCCGCGGGGAGATTCCTGCGGATATTTCAATTCATCGGATCTTATGCACGGAATTCGACAGCGTCCCGATCCCTTCGATCTGGACGTCCACCCGGTCGCCCGGCTGCATGGGCCCCACCCCGGCGGGCGTGCCCGTGGTGATGATGTCGCCCGGCAGGAGGGTCATGATCCGGGAGATGAAGCGGACGAGGAACGGGACGGAGAAAATCAGGTGCCGCGTATTCGACGACTGGCGCAGCTTGCCGTTGAGGAAGGTCTTGATCTCGAGGCTCGCGGGGTCGAGGTCCGCGGCGATGCACGGCCCGACCGCCGCGAACGTGTCGAACGACTTGGCCCGGGTGAACTGCTTGTCCTTCTCCTGGAGGTCGCGCGCGGTCACGTCGTTGAGGCAGGTATAGCCCAGGATGCGGTCCGCGGCCTCCGCCTCGTCGTCCAGCCGGTACGTTTTTCGCTTTATGACCACCGCGAGCTCGCCTTCGAAGTCCACCCGGCTTGACATTTCCGGATAGAGGATGGCGTCGTGGGGGCCGATGACGGCCGTCGAGGGCTTGAGGAACAGGAGCGGCTCCACCGGCAGCGGGTTGCCCATCTCGGCGGCATGGTCCTTGTAGTTGCGGCCGACGGCCACGATCTTCGACGGTTCCACGGGCGCCAGGAGCTTCACCGCGCCGATCGGGATCGCCGCGCCCTCCGGGGCGAAATCGGTGAAGATCGAGCCCCGCACCGGCAGGAGGGTCTCGTCCCGCAGGATCCCCCACCGGATGAGGCCTTCGTGTTCGAATCGGTAGATCTTCATCATGGCTTCACCGTCCGGACGACGACGGAAACGGCCGTCGACTTCGGGCTTTCGTTGCCCGTCCGATCCACGGACGTAATAGCATATTCATACGTTGTGTTCTTTTCAATCGCCCGGTCCGTATACGTCGGCTCCGGGACGGGGACCGCGGTGACGCGGGCATAATTCGCCCCGCCCGCTACCCGCCGCCAGACATGGTAGCCGGCCAAGTCCTTGTCGCCGACGGCATCCCAGATGAGGGTCACGAAATCCGGGCCCGCCAAGGCGCTCAGGTCGGCGGGGACGGCGGGCGGGAAGACGTCTTGCGGCCGGACCTCGACCGCGTCCGAGTCCTCGCTTTCGAGGAACGGCTCGGCCGCCGCGCCCGCGGCGCGGACGAAATAACGGTAGGTCGGGCCGAAGCTGAAATCACGGTCGGCGTAGACGACGTCTGCGACCGGGACCGCATTGAGGCGGCGCGGCGGGCCGGCCGCGGCGGGGACGCCCGTCGCGTCCGGGGAGGCGGCCGCTTCGCTCCGGTAGATGATGAAACCCTTGACCAGCGGAGGCGCGGACCCGTCGAAATTCGTCGACGGGGCGGTCCAGCGGACTTCGATCCGGTCGGCGAACACCGCCGCCCGGACGCCGGCCGGAGGAGCGGCCAGGGCTTTCGGCTTGAACGCGATCTCGGAGGAAAAATCGGAGAGCCGCCCTTTTTTCGTGTCGCGGACCCGCAGGGCGAAGACGAACGTCCGTCCCGCCCACCTGGCCGGGTCGAGCCGGTAGACATACGCGGCGTTCGGCGGCGCCTTCGGCGCGGCGGATGAAGACGCGGGCTTTTTGTCTTTCGGAGTTCGGGCGGATTTGGGGGCCGGCTTCGCCGCGGCCGTTAGGATCGCCACCCGCTTGGCCCGCGCGGCGAAATCGCTTTCTTTCGGCGGGGCCGAAGGCTTGGCCCCGGGCCCGGGAGCGGGCGGGTCCGGCCTCTCCTCGAGCCAGATTTCGACTTCGGAGATTTCGTCGAGGGCCCGGCCGTCGATGTAGGCGGACGGGTTCGTCCACTCGAGCAGGACCAACCCACCGCGCTGGGCGGCTTTCAGGGTCTCGATCTTCTGGGGGACGAGCGTCAGCGGCGCCTGGACGCCGCCCTTCTTTCCGCAGGCGGGAACGACCAGGACGCAGGCGAGGACCGCCGCCGCGAAACGGGCTTTAGTCGTCATGGGGTCATCAAAGGATGAAGCGCCTCAGGTCCTGGTCCTTCAGGATGTCCTTGAGCTGGGCCTGGACGTATTTCCGGTCGATGACGAATTGCCGGGGCTTGATGTTCGGCGACTTGAACGAGATCTCCTCCATCACCTTCTCGAGGATGGTATGAAGCCGCCGGGCGCCGATGTCCTCCATGTCGCGGTTGACGTCCTCGGTGACCTGGGCGATCTCGTCGATCGCGTCCGGGGCGAACTCGACCCGGACGTCCTCGGTCGCGAGCAGGGCCGTATATTGCTTGAGGAGGGCGTTCGCGGGCTCGGTCAGGATGCGGACGAAATCCCCTTTATTGAGCGAGGACAGCTCGACCCGGATGGGGAACCGGCCCTGGAGCTCGGGGATCAGGTCCGAGGGCTTGGCCACGTTGAAGGCGCCGGCCCCGATGAAGAGGACGTGGTCGGTCTTGACCAGGCCGTAGCGCGTGTTGACCGTCGTGCCTTCGACGATCGGCAACAGGTCTCGCTGGACGCCCTCGCGGCTGACCTCGGGCCCGTGGCCCGTCTCACGGCCGGCGATTTTATCGAGCTCGTCGAGGAAGACGATCCCGGAGTGCTCCACCCGCTCTATGGCCAAACGGGCGACCTGGTCCATGTCGATCAGGCGCTGCTGCTCCTCGGCCACGAGGTGCTCCCGGGCCTCGCGGATCGTGATCTTCCGCTTTTTCGTCTTCCCGCCCATGAGGCCGGGCATGAGCTCCTGGATCTGGATGCCGATGTCCTCCATGCCGCTGTTCGAGAGGATTTCGAAGGGCGGGGTCGAGCGGTCGCGGACCTCGATCTCGACCATCCGGCCTTCGAGGAGGCCGCCCCGGAGCTGCTGGCGGAGCTTCTCGCGTGTGTCCTCGAACTTCTGGACGTCCTCGTCGGTCGTGGCCGTCTCGCGGCGGCGCAGGGGCGGCAGAAGCAGGTCGAGGATCCTCTCCTCGACGTTGAATTCGGCCTTGTCCCGGACCTCCTCGATCTTCTCCTGCCGGACCATGTCGATCGACATGCGGACGAGGTCCCGGATGATGGACTCGACGTCGCGGCCGACATAGCCAACCTCGGTGAACTTGCTGGCCTCGATCTTGAGGAAGGGCGAGGACGTGAGCTTGGCCAGGCGGCGGGAGATCTCGGTCTTCCCGACGCCGGTCGGACCGATCATGAGAATGTTCTTCGGGGCGATCTCGTCGGCCAGGTCGGACGGCACGCGGCGGCGGCGGTAGCGGTTGCGGAGGGCGATGGCCACGGCCTTCTTGGCGGCGTTCTGGCCGATGATGTATTTGTCGAGCTCGGCCACGATCTCCTGGGGCGTGAGCTCGGCGTCCTTGTCCCGGGTCCGGTCGTCCGACTTGTCGAAGCTGCGGGGAAGGGGGATCGCCATTTACAGCTCCTCGACAGAGATTTCGGAATTGGTGTAGACGCAGATGCCGGAGCTGATCTTGAGGGCTTCCACCGCGATCTCCCGGGCGCCGAGATCGGTATGGGTGATGAGCGCCCGGGCGGCGGCCAGGGCGTACGGCCCTCCCGAACCGATGGCCAGGATGCCGTCGTCGGGTTCGATGACGTCGCCCGTGCCCGAGATCAGGAAGCCGCTTTCCTTGTCGGCCACCACCATCATGGCCTGGAGCTGGCGGAGGGCCTTGTCCAGGCGCCAGTCCTTGGCCAGCTCGATGGCCGCCCGGGACAGGTTGCCCTTGTATTCATCGAGCCGGCCTTCGAACCGGGCGAACAGGGCGAACGCATCCGACGTAGCCCCGGCGAACCCCGCCAGGACCTGGCCTTTATAAAGGCGGCGTATCTTTTTGGCCGTCTGCTTGAGGATGGTCTGGCCCTGGGTCACCTGGCCGTCGGCGGCGATGGCGATCCCGCCCTTGTGACGGACGCAAATCACGGTTGTGGATCTGATCATGGGTTCTCCAAAAAGTCCACCTAATGATAAAGGAAGGGGCCGTTTAAGTAAAGGGAGGCACGGAGGCCGGCTGTCGACGGGGTGGCGTTGAAAACACGCGGCGGGCCGGCGCGGCTCCCGCCACAATACTTATATGGAGGGGGGCTTCCGGGCGGGGGGCTACGAAAGTACGCCGATTTTCCCCGGCGAGGAAAATCGGCTCGTTCCCTCGGCTTGCTCCCGCGATCCGCCTTCGACGGATCGCGGTCCGTGCCCGCTGCGCCTCGGTATGCCTTTCTCCGCCCCACCGCCCTCGCGCCCCCAATTCATCTAATACAACGCCTTGGGTTCTTCACGGCAAAGAAGATCTGGCAGCGCGGCGCGAGCCCCGGTCGCTCGAAGCGGCGGGGACCCACGGTTTGGGGGTGAGCCGCAAGAGCGACTGGGGCGGAAGCCGCGCCGAGGCTGATCCCCTATCCCGGCGTTTTTGAGCGGCTGCTTCGAGCCCGTCTCCCTTGCGCGGCCCTGAAAAAATCCATATGATAATTTCGCTTATTTGAAAGCTCCTATATTAAGGAGGGAACATGTCCTCGAAACTCGGAAGACGCGAATTCCTGACCCGCACGGCCAAGCTCGGCGCCGGCGCCGTCCTGGGCAACAAGATCCTGTCCGGCCTGGCCGACGGGCCGCTGGCCGCCTATGCGGCCGACGCTCCCGGCATCGCCGTCGTCTCGGGCTCGGACTACGCCGCCATGACGGCCAAGGCCGTCGACCTCGTCGGCGGCATCGCGAAGTTCGTCCCGAAAGGCGCCCGGGTGCTGCTCATGCCCAACGTCCAGAGCAAGAACCCCGGCACGTTCACCAAGCCCGAGATCCTGCGGTCGGCCATCCGGATGTGCAAGGGCGCGGGGGCCAAGGAAATCGCCTGCCTGAGCTATCTCGGCCAGCCGAACTGGGACGGCACGGGCCTGGCCCAGGTCATCCAGGAGGAAGGCGCCGTCCTGAAGCTCGTCCCCCGCGACGACGCGAACTTCAAGCCCGTTCCGGTGGCGAACGCCGCGGCCCTCAAAGAGGCCATGATCATGAACGCCTTCTACGATTACGACGTGTTCATCAACATGCCCGTCACGAAGGACCACGCCGGGAGCAAGTTCACCGGAACGCTGAAGAACCTGATGGGCCTCAATGGGCCGAACTGCAACCGAGTGCAGTTCCACAAGCCCAACTGGCAGACCGACCCGGCCGCCATCGAGCACCTGGAGACCTGCATCGTCGACCTGAACACGGTCCTTAAGCCAACGCTCAACATCGTCGACGCCACCGAGTTCATCCGGACGAACGGGCCGATGGGCCCGGGCGAGCTCATCAAGCCGCTCAAGGTCATCGCCGGTATAGACCGGGTCGCGGTCGACGCGTATTGCGCCACCCTCCTCGGCCTGAAGGGCGAGGAGATCCACATGATCCGGAAGGCCTACGAGAGGAAGCTCGGCGAGATCGACCTCAAGAAGGTTAAAATCCAGGAAATCAAGATCTAGCGTCGCGGCCTTGAGATACTCCGCCCCGCGGCCGCCGGCCGTCCCTCTCTCCGCGCTCACGCTCGCGCTCGCTCTCGCTCTCATCTTAAACCTGGGCCTTACGGCCGGTCTCTTTTCGGCCGCCGCCGGGCCTCAGAATCCCGAACAGTCCAAGGACGCGCCGGGTTTCGGGGGACGCGCCACGCTCCTCGACCTGGCCAAGTTCCTGCCCGGGCGGGCTGAACTCCATGGCTGGGCGCCCAAGGACAAGCCGCAGCTCTACAAGGGCGACGACCTCTTCCTTTATATCGACGGCGGCGCGGAGATCTTCCACGAATACGGTTTCCGACAGGTCATCAC